>CAZWEA010000046.1:0-21402 GCA_964632635.1 uncultured Cocleimonas sp.
TTTCTGGTTCTCTTTTTTTAATGATCAGTTCATGCCTTTGCTTGAACGAGGTGGCGCATTATATACAGACTCTACTTACGGTCAACTGTTTTATTAAAATAATCTAATTTATTTTCGTTCAGTCAAATGATCATTGCATATAACTACTAACTATCGGTCACCACTTACGCATATTTAGCCCTTTACTACTACTTATTAAACCGAAACTATTAATTCCCTATACTAACAATTCAATACACCACAACTGAAATACAAATAAAATAACTCAAGTGAAAATTTTAAGTACTTAATTTTAATTAGTGAAAATCCATTAACATCTCTCACTGACCATAAACTTCTTGCTCTAGAGTTTTTCAACAAAACTATCATCAAATTATTCGATATAAGTTTCACCTATTAAAGCAAATGCTAATACATTATATGTAGTCACGCCTGACTTCAAAATATCCCTCAAATTATATAATTAGCTCATATTAACTTAACCTATAGAAGGTATAGGAAACACGATTAAGCGTCTATTATGGTTGCAAAGCTTAGAATTTTAATGTATTTATACAGGTACTTTTTAGAACATAGTTAATATAGGGTTATTGTATTGTCTTCGAAGCTTCAAAAAAATATCACTTACAGCATTAATAACTGGGGCGATATCATCAATAAATACGATCTTAAACAAGAAATGGAGATTGTAATTCGCAAGGAAGGCGCTACTTCTAATTCTAACAAAAGTACTTACTCTACAAAACTCTTGTTAATCAGGTCTGTAGCTATTACAGGTATTATTGTGTTGCTTGGCAATCTACCAATACAATCTCATTTTAATGTAAGCCAAAGTAGCTACACTTCATCTTTTGAGATAATACCTACCGCTTCACAACCAATTACACCGCATATTGCTATACAAACCATATCTCTAGATATAGACAAGGTAGATCGTACACTGCCTCCAGAGAAGTTCATTCTCCCTAAAAAAGCACTCGAAACCTTTGCAGTAGACACTGTTATTAAAACACGTAGCAAATGGGCCACACACAAAGTTAAGTCTTATGATAATTTAACAAATATTTTCCATAACCTAGGTCATAAAGAAGCATTAAAACCTTTAATGGAAGACATGCTAATAGCTCAAGAGTTAGAAAAACTAAAAAAAGGGAGTATCGTTCGAGCAAGCTCACGGCATGGAGAATTATTTGAATTAATCTTTACTCACGACAATCTTAATAGCTACGTTATCACAAAGACTAATGGTAAGTTTATTGGTCGCTGGAAAAGGAACATATTTGAGATTCGTCAAGCGCGTGCGAGTTACACTATAGAAAACGGACTGTTTTACGATGGAAGAGAAGCAGGAATTGCCAATAAAATAATTAAACAGTTAGTCAAAGTATTTGACTGGGATATTGATTTTTCACGTGATGTGCGTGTTGGGGATAAAGTAACCGCTGTTTTTGAGGATATCTATCACGATGGAGACAAAGTTGGTACGCAGCATTTACTTGCAGCTGAATTTACAAACCAAGGGAAAGACCTAAGAGCAATACGCTACACCAATAAGGACGGTACCTCTGGTTACTTTACACCTCAAGGACGTGAAATGAAAAAAGCTTTTCTACGCACTCCTTTGATAGATGCCCGCGTATCATCACACTTTAACCCTGGAAGATTCCACCCTGTGTTACATAAAATCAGAGCACATAAAGGCACTGATTTTGCTGCTAAAAGAGGCACCCCTATAATGGCAACTGGTAATGGTAAAGTTATTACTTTAGGTCGTAAGGGTGGTTACGGAAGAACTGTTATTATACGCCATCGAGAAGGCTATACTACAACATACGCTCATATGTCTCGCTATAAAAAGAACCTTAAACAAGGTCAAAAAGTAAACCAAGGAGATATTATTGGTTATGTCGGCTCCTCTGGTCTGGCAACTGGCCCTCATCTGCACTATGAATTCCACAAAGACAAAAAAGCAGTGAACGCAATGACTGTATCTTTACCAAACAGCATGTCACTATCACGCGCGGAATTACAAGACTTTCGCAATAAAGCTATTAATCTTGTTCTACAGCTAAATGTCTTACATCGCTTCGTAGAAGCAGAAATAGAAATAGATAGTGTAATCGGCGGCTAATAAATTAAATTTTATGTCGTAATTTTAGACCCTGTTAACTCTATTCAATTCAATGAGTAAATCGAATTACTATATCGGACTAATGTCTGGGACTAGTCTAGATGGTGTTGATGTTGTATTAGTAGACTTTAATGACACTCCTCCACGACTAGTTGCTCGGTATTCACATCCAATACCAACTCCCCTTCGAAAAAAAATACTAGATATCATAAACCCTAATTGGCAAGGAAGCCTTAGATCAGTAGGCGCTCTTCATCATCAGCTCGGTAAACTTTATGCTGATGCTTGCAATCAGTTAATAGAACAAGAAAACCAAAATAAGGAATCAATTGTCGCTATTGGCAGTCACGGACAAACCGTATGGCATCAACCTGAAGGAACTAATCCATTCAGCCTTCAACTTGGAGATGCGAATATAATCAGTGAGCTAACGGGTATCACGACTATAGCTGATTTTAGAAGTCGGGACATTGCAGCTGGAGGACAAGGAGCCCCCTTGGTTCCCGCCTTTCATCAAGAAATGTTAACTCACCCCAGTCAAGACCGAGTGATTCTAAATATTGGTGGTATCGCAAATATTACTATTCTTTCATCTAATACAAAAACAATAGGATTTGATACAGGACCTGGAAATGGTCTGCTTGATGCTTGGATTCAACAGAATAAAAATAAAGCATTTGATGAAGATGGAAATTGGGCAAGAACTGGAAAAGTGTTAATCGATATGCTCGAACAATTATTGCGTAACCCTTATTTCTTAGCTCAGCCTCCTAAAAGCACTGGTAAAGAGTTATTTAATTTAGAATGGTTAAGCCAGAATACTAATAATAAATTAAATACCTATAAAACTGAAGACATCCAAGCAACCTTAACAGAACTCACAGCCATATCTATCAGTGACAATATCAAACAATACCCAGAACTCTATGTCTGTGGTGGCGGCCTTCGCAACAAGTTCTTAATCGAACGGATTACTCACTACCTACCTGAAACTTCAATCTCATCAACAAAAGCTCTTGGTATTGACCCAGACTGGATGGAAGCAATTGCATTTGCTTGGCTGGCAAAACGTACTTTTGACGGAGAAACAGGAAATCTTTGTGCCGTGACAGGTGCAAGTCATAATCGAATTCTTGGTGGGATTTTTACGGCTTAATTAGTTGGGTAGTTACCAACATAGCTATATAGAAAACCATTTATCTGAATAACTCTGACAAATAAGGCATTCTGGTACAATTGACCTACAATATAAAAATAAACAGGTCTAGTTATGAGCATCACTCTTATTATATTCTTAGCGATATTATTAACACCGATATTCTGGGGCGTCAGTATTTATAATCATTTAATTACTCTAAAAAACAATAGTATAAAAGCATGGAGCAATATTGATGTATTACTGAAACAACGAAATAGTGAGTTACCAAAGCTGATTGATACATGTAAACAACATATGAAACATGAGAAAGATACACTCGAAAGAGTAATTAAAGCTCGTAACTTAGTTGAATCAGCAATGAAAGCACAAAACCTATCACAACTTGGATCCGCTGAAATGAAACTTGAATCGAGCTTAAATGGTCTGTTCGCTGTTTCTGAAAATTACCCTGAATTACGATCTAGTGATGCTTTTTTACGTTTACAGTCTCGTATTACAACCTTAGAAGAGAGCATTTCTGATCGTCGTGAGTTTTATAATGACACAGCAGCACTGAGCAACACTCGCCTTCAACAGTTTCCTGACAATATAATTGCCAATAGCTTTTCATTTAAAGAGCATGAATTACTAGAATTTAGAACTGAAGAACTTAAAGATGTCGACGTGTCAGCAAGTTTTGTATAACAAAAACCCGTAATAATGTTCGGCACAAATGATGTAGCATCAAGATTTGTCCTGCTATCAATGCTGTGGATTGGGTTTATATCCATTCTTCTAGTAAGCACACTCTATGGCAGTTTAAGCTTAACTCAAGTCGGTCTATTCGTTCTAGCAGCAGCACTTTTACAGATAGTTGTATCAACAGGTTTACTACAACTACTTTTTCTTGAAAGCACTGAGACGAGCATTCTTATTCAGTTTAAAAGAATACTGTTTGGCTTCTCCAGCTCATTCTACTACCCCCTGTTAATACTCGGAATTTTCTTATTTGACAAAACTCAGCGCTTTGAAAAGAGTGCCTATCTATTGCTACTCGCGCTACTAAGCTTGTTTTGGTTTTTGACGCTTCTTAAACGCATTAGATTAATTGAAGATACTTCTATCACTCCTCTCAATTCAGGTGCGCAGGGTTACGCTGTCATCAAAGGTAACGTTAAACTGTATGAAGGTGAATATGCAAGAGGCCCAGGGTTAGATTTTCCTGTCATGGTTTGGTATCGAAAAGTATTTCGCACAAGCTCAGCTGGTTTCATTGTTAAGAATGAAAGTGGAACATGTACAGTTGACCCAAGAAATGCTGAAGTCATTGTGCCACTTCGAGAATATAATGGACATTCTTTTCATGCTATTTACCCCAAAGATGAAGTTTATATTATTGGCCTCCTTGAAACACTCTCCAAACAATACACAGAACACGAACGCAAGTCTCTGGTTTCATCTAGACTAATAGACTGGAAACGCGCACACTTAAAATTTCTTAATTATTTTGATCGTAATAGTGATGGAAAAATTGATGACCAGGAAATGAACACCGCAAGAACTGCTGCTGAACGAATGGTAGACAACCAGCTAGAAAATATTTATCTCAAACCTGCTACCCATACCATCTATAACCCATCTGATAGTAGACCATTTATCATCAGCAGCATCCCCCCTGAGAAACTAACTGCAAGATATAAGCGTGCAATGTTGTTCCACTTATCTATATGGGTAACTTTATCTATCTTCATCATTGCAATGCAAATACATTAGTTACTGCGTATTTTTTAAAACCTGCTAACATTCAACTATTGAATAATAGTTAAGGAAATTTAGTTTGTATCAACTACTCACCCAGCGCCTCAGCGATATCAAGGCATCAGGCGCAACAAACTTATTGAAGAATTCACTAACTGGACTAGAAAAGGAAAGCCTACGTGTAAATTCTGAAGGAACTATCTCACAAAACCCTCATCCCAGCACATTAGGTTCCGCGCTTAAAAACCCATGGATTACTACTGATTACGGTGAAGCCATGCTAGAGCTAATCACCCCCCCTTGTAATAGAGCATATAAATCATTGGATTTTCTGCTTGATGTCGAAACATTTGTTTATCAGAATATTGAAAATGAATTACTTTGGACAACAAGTATGCCGTGTGTCATCCAAGGCGAGGACGATATAAAAATAGCTGAATATGGCTCTAGTAATGCTGGAAAAATGAAGTCAATATATCGCCAAGGATTGGCTGAGCGTTATGGAAAAATGATGCAAGTAATCTCAGGAATTCATTTTAATTATTCTGTAGCAGTTGATTTTTGGCCTGCATTTCAAAAAATCGAGAATGAGTCCAAGTTAGATACTCAGGCATTCATCAATAAACAATACATGGGGATGACACGTAATATTCAACGCTATGGATGGTTAATCCCCTATTTATTTGGCACCTCTCCTGCCATATGTAAATCTTTTTTAGCTGGGATTCCTAAGCCGCAAGATATGAAGGTACATAATGAATTTACCTATTATGAAGAGTGGGGCACCTCATTACGCATGGGTGATATTGGCTACACCAACAGTAAAGAAGATGAGCGTGGCCTTAAAGCAAATTACAATACACTAGCAAACTATGTTTCCAGCTTGCGCTATGCAATCAATGAACCTCATGAAGTTTACCAAAAAATTGGGCTTAAAGATGGCAATAAATACTTACAACTAAATACCAACATCCTACAAATAGAAAATGAATACTACAGTAGTGTTCGCCCGAAACGAGTGTTAGAAGGCTTTGAAAAGCCAACCGACGCGCTCGAATCACGAGGCATTCAATATGTTGAGCTTCGCTCTGTTGATATAAATGCTTTTCACCCTGCTGGTCTAACGCACAAACAATTGTATTTTCTTGAGATTTTCATGCTCTTTTGCCTTTTTCAAGAAAGTCCTGACATAAGTACAGAGGACGCCCAAGAAATTGATGCAAACCAAAACCTTGTAGCTCATCAAGGGCGAAAGCCTGACTTACAACTTAGTCAAGATGGAAAATCAGTTACTTTAAAAAGCTGGGCAAGCCAACTGCTAAATGAAATGAAAAAGGTTGCTAATTTATTAAACGAAGCACACTCAGAATGTTGTTACAGCAATGCAATAAATGAACAAATTGAATTAGTTCAAGATGCTGACAAAACACCTTCGGCTAAAGTTTTACGTGATATCATGAACAAAGATGGTAGCTATTATAAATTCGCGAAAAGAAAATCTGAAGAACATAGAGATTATTTCTTACAGCGTAAACTTACAAATGACACTAAAAAAGACATTGAACTTACGATAGAAAAATCGATCAAACAACAGATTCAAACAGAATCTGAAGACAATATAGATTTTGATACTTTCCTAAAGAAATATTTTAATAATCAACTATAATACCCCAATGAAAATTTCCTCTTTAATTAAAAACAACAAAGGATTTATCCTTTTTATTATCTTTCTATTTATCTTTAGAGGTGCAATAGCCGACTGGCATCCTGTACCCACTGGATCAATGAAGCCAACTATTCTTGAAGGCGATGTTGTGTGGGAAAATAAGCTAGCATACGACCTACAAGTTCCTTTTACTGATATCTCCTTAATCAGATTAGGTGAGCCGAAACGCGGTGACATTGTGGTTTTTACTTCTGAAAAAGCAAATAAACGCCTAATAAAGCGTTTAATCGGTTTGCCAGGTGATACTATTGAAGTCAAAAATAACCATCTATTCATCAATGGTGAAGCCGCGAAATACGAAAGAATAGGAGATACCAAACTCCAACCCAGTCGAGACATAGATCAAGAAGATAACTCAACCTATGCTATGGAATCTTTAAGCGACCTTAAGTCTCATGTAGTCCAAAGAAAGCCTCCCTTCTTACACTCTTTGCAAAATTTCCACAGGATAACAATTCCTCAAGATAATTATTTCTTCATGGGAGATAACCGTGATGAGAGTGCTGACTCCAGATACTACGGTATTGTCCCACGCTCAGAAATACGAGGTCATGCAACCAATACCATGATGTCTGTCATTACAGGTAAAACATGGAAAATTTGGGATTGGCGATTTAGATCTGAAAGATTTTTTGATACATTAAAGTAACCAAAGCGTCTGCCTCTTGCAGAATCTAGTGTAGCGGCATGCTATCAAACTTAGATTCAATTATCTAAAAAGGGGGGGGATGCCATCTATTCCTTAGAGCGATCGTTTTGTGTTGCTTGGAACAACAGAGAACAATCTTAAGTACACTGCGCACTGCATTAGGATATGCTGGCTTGTAAGGGAATCTAATGAATAGAGGTGACCTAAAGTCACGACAAAAGGTAATTCATACTCTATTCGATACCAGTTTACAGATAAGTAGCCAGCACAAATAGCTTAGAATGATCATAATTATTCTATGTATAATCTTGATCCAAGAGCCACGGCACCTAGAACAACAAAAGCAGCGCTGCTGCTCTCTTTGTTTTTACTTAGTACTACAGCTGATAAACTGCAAGCCAAAGAAGTAACTAGCACGAGCATCGGTATCAATGTGATAATTCATGAGTCTCTTAACAATTGCACATTTGATATTCAATCAGATGAAAAAATAATTCAACAGCTTTCTCAAAGCTCCAGATGCGGCATAAATACTAAGGAAATTGAATTAGCGAGAAGCTACTTCTCACCTGCTAAGAACAGCATTGAAAGCACACGTAATACTACAATCACTCTGGTTATTACTAGCCCCTAAAAGACTGTTATACAATTATCAAAAAAAGGCGGGGGTGCCATATACCATCGCTACAGACAACTTATCTTGCAACGATGGCATATAACGAGTCATTATTAAAACACTGCTTACTTTTTAATAAGACTATCATCCGTTATTACAATTGTAGTGCCTTGTGTAACTTGAAAAGCTCTAAGCTGCGCATGCATCTCAGAAAATACATTAAGGAAGCTACCACCTTCTGGAGCACCTCTACTTGGATCTAGCACTGAACTATGATCGCCCACCGTAAATCTCACTATACCTGCAGAGCCTGGCGCTATATTCGTAGCCGTTTCTGTAACGCTATTTGCTCCTAATAATGCGGCTAGAATTTCAGTCGTCGAATTTGGTACAACTTGATCCGGAACATTTGTATCACTTCCCACCACTTCAATCATATGAATGGGATGATTGGCAGCGGCGGCTTTTGCAAAATTAATCGGATCAGCTGATTCTACAACAAACTGTACACCACCAAAGAAGCGAGTCAAATCTGCATCAGATGAAATACCACTTGCTGCTAATCCAGCTTTTATAGGTGGGCCAAAAGTGATGGATTCATTCACAATTTTACTGATCGATCCACCCGTTGTAACTAACGATGTAGGTAAAGATTTCGTTTCAACACCAAGGTATGGCACCGCGATAATACCACCTAAAGAATGCGCTATAAAACCAACTCGGCTCGCATCAATATTAGGAATATTCTCCAAGCTTCGGCGAAGTACCAATAAGTTAGAAACACCTTGGCGCGTATTATCTCTTGAAGTCAGCAAACTTCTTAAGTTTATAAAACTATCTCCAGACTCATCAACTAAGCCATCAGAACCCGGTGCCTTGGTTGTATTATCAACAAAATCAAGATCAAACGTTTGCTCGTTATCTGCGGGGAAGGGTGTGTTATCAGCATGAAAAGGATTGGGTGAACCATCCTCTAAGGTTGGAGGCACTCCGTGTAATGGCAAATCAATAGCGATTACAGCAAAACCTGCTGCTGCCATTGAATCTGCATATATCAACATATCAGTCCGCAATCTAGTAATACCATGTTGATAAATAACTACAGGCCAACCTGCCTCTGGAATTACTTGCCCAGAATTGGCATTTGGTGTCGTCATCATCACTGGAATGGTCAGCGTTGTATTAACGACAGGCGTCGTATTAAAACGAGTCAGTGAACTCCCTCCCACGCCTTTCCAATACCCTGTTAATGTAGCGGTAGGGTTTTCTGCACTAGGTGCTTCTAAATAATAAGGTATATCCAAAGTACCAATATTAACGTCAGCAATACCTGGAAATGCAGCCCTTATATCATTCGTTGTTTTACCTGTAGGTGCCATCACAATATTTCCAGCAGTGGCACCTTCTGCTACTGCCTTTAACACTGGAGTAATGGATTGGGTAGTAAATGACCATGTCAAAACAATACTCTGCTTTGCAATTTCCTGACTAACTGCAATCGCTTCCATATTGTTAATTAATTGCCTAAGAGGCTCTAATGCCTCAAAATCACTACCTACGAGAGGAGTACCACTTCTAGCAATTGTATAAGCACTAGCACTGATTGCAGGTTTGCCATCAGTGCCCTTAATGCCATTAGTTAGCACCACTAAAAAACTTGTGCTTTCTGCTAACGGAGCACGTGGCACAAGCGCTAGAGTCGATCCATTCTCACCTGTAGCAACAGCTACAATTTCAGTTGCTGATAATTCACGAGTCACACTTAACACAGCACCTTGAGCATTCTTTACAACTTCGAAAATACGAATAGTCGAGCCTACAGCTAAACTTGCTTGATCTATTGGCATACCAAATGCAGCTGTGAATGGGTTACTTGTAGAAAACCCATCAAGCTCATTAACGGCAGCTATAACAGGATTCGCATCAGCATTTGGGATATTTAAGGTGCCATCAGTTGAACCGCGAAAAAAAATATCATTAGTAGTTGGAATTTGACCACCAGCTGGATCAAAAATTGGTCCATGAGGAGGCGCTGACGGAGCACCCTCAACAATAGGTTGCGAAAAGTCATGGTTAGATGAACTACCACAGGCAGCAAGAACTAATGTAATAGAAAATAGTGACGTACTTCTTAATAAATTCATGTTCAATAATCCTTAAAAATTGTAGTTAACTTGAGCACTTAGAATATCGACACTACTATCATAGAGTCCCCTAACGGCAAAACCATTCTCACCTGGATTATCAATCGCTGTTTCATCAAGGAACAAATGAGAATATCCAAAATCCAGATTAAGCTTTTTACTTAACTTATAGCCTGCTCCAAATGAAAGCCATGTTCTATCATTACCTGGAATTCTTGGTGTACGAAGCGCTGCAGATGGAATCGGCTCCTCATCAAATGCAACACCCGTACGCAAAGTTAGCTTGTCGCTATACTTATAATTTGCACCTATAGAAAAGCGAAATACGTCCTCCCATTCTTGTGGAACAACAGTTACATCAGTTTTACCATCAGTTTCTGTTACTCGTAATTCATCAAAAGATTGCCAACCTGTCCACGTTACATCGCCTAATAATTCAAGTTTATTATTGACCTTATGAGCAATAGAAAGTGACAAAGAATCAGGAAGTTCGATCGTTGACTTTATATCTCGATTATCAAAACGTGTGGTACCCGTAGCTGCTATAACAGGTAACAATCCAGGATCAAGTTTAAATTTAATATTACCTTCAACTTCATGTTTAATTTTAGAACGATAACTTAAACCAACGCGAGTAAGCTCACTAGGTTCAAACAGCAAGCCAAGATTAAAACCGAAAGAAACGTCATCACCTTTAAGCGTTGACTGTGTATCTGTTTCTGGTTGCGCAGCATTTGGATACGTTGCATTACAAAAATCAATCAATGAGGCAGAATTAGTTTGTGCTGCAACCGCTAAAGCCGCTTGGCGACACACCGCTACAGAGTCAACAGCAGCACTGAGCTCTTTAAGTTTTACATATTGAGCGCTAATGCCACCACCAATACTCAACCTTTCATTCACTTTCCATGAAAGAGAGGGATTGATATTGATTGTAAGCAAATCAGTATCAGTGGCTTGATAACGACCAATCCAATCATCATCATAAAGAACTTTAGAACCAAATGGTCCATTCATACCAACACCAAAGTGAAGGCGGTCATTGATAGGATGAACATAGTATAAATTTGGAATAAATGACGTTACCCTGTCATCAGCATTCTTCCCGGTGAGTGTAGCATTAAGCGCAGCAGGAGCTTGTGAACCCTTATCTGTAAATTTAGATTTTACTGAAACGATATGACCCGCTTGAGTAATTTGAGATTTACCATTCAAACTTTTTCCGAGATAAGTCATACCTGCCGGATTAAACCAAACAGTAGATGCATCTTCAGCTGCGGCTGCGGCACCTGCAAAAGCTTTTCCCATTCCTGAGGCAGAACTTTCAATAATTGCAAAGCCTGCAGAATAAGCAGTTGATGATATGAATAATAGTGATAATGAAGAGAATAAAACAAGAGATGGCTTTCTTATTGGCAGTGCGTGCATCGTTATTTCCTTTTTTGATTAAGCAACAAGAGTTAAGGGAGTCCTGATCAAGTCCAATTATTTTAAGCTTGCTAAACAGCCAATATTTCCACGAAGATCGCGCAGTAGAACAACTATTGCGACTCACTTACTGAAAAACAGCGACAGTTTTTACTGTGCTCAATCCTAATCTACTTAAATCAGAAATCCTTAAGGTAGTTTTGATTAAATTTAAAACTACTCAGAGCTCTTATAAGAATAGTAGAAAAAACTACAGACGTCATTAATAAATTTACCCACAAAAAAAGCGACGGAGTGACCATCGCTTTTTTTTAAAATACCCTAAAATATACATTGCTTTATGGCGTTTGATCTAACTCATACTTTTTAATTCGATATCTTAACTGTCTAAAAGTCAAACCAAGGGTTTTAGCAGCTGCAGTTCTATTCCAGCGTGTTTCATTCAAAGCATGTATTATCTTTTCTCTCTCACTTTGATGACTCATATCAACTTCAATATTACTCTCAAACTCTGCGGACTGTACTAATGAACTTCGTGCTGGAGCAGTAGGTAATTGCAAATCATCTGGCATAATCAATTCATCATCAGATAAGGTACAAGCACGCTCTAATATATTTTCTAGTTCTCGAACATTACCTGGGAACGGATAAACAACCAATGCTCCTATTGCCTCATTAGAAAGCTTTGCCTTGGGAAGATCCCAACGCTCTGCAATCAATTTTAAGAAGTGCTCTGCAAGCAATAAAACATCATCACCCCGTTCTTTTAAAGTAGGAACATCAAGTTTAATTACATTTAAACGATAGTATAGATCTTGACGGAAATTACCTTTCTCAACCTCTTCTTCAAGATTTTTATGAGTAGCACTAAGTATCCGATTATCAATAGCAACCTCTTCAACACCACCAACAGGTTTAACCGCTTTTTCTTGAATAACACGCAGCAATTTCACCTGCATATTCAATGGTAAATCTGCTACTTCATCAAGAAATAAAGTGCCATGATGCGCAGCCTGAAACAAGCCTTCTTTATCTTCTATAGCACCCGTAAAACTACCTTTCTTATGACCAAAAAACTCACTTTCCATTAAGCTTTCAGGTATAGCCCCACAGTTTACGGGAATAAAAGCACCAGAAGACCTTGGGCTTTGCTGATGAATCTGTTTTGCAACCAGTTCTTTACCTGTGCCTGATGCTCCATGAATAAAAACAGGAGCCTGACTTCGTGCCAATTTTGTTATCGTTCTCTTTAGCTTTTCAATAGACTCGGACTCACCAATTATTGGGCTTGATTGTGTCTCTACATTATTATCAACTGAGACTTTAGGCTCATCTTGCTGTGATAACTTTAGAGCAGTTTGAACTAAGTCTCTTAGCTTGGCGAGATCAACTGGTTTGGAAACAAAATCATAAGCACCTGCTTTTAGTGCTTCAACTGCAGCTTCCATCGATCCAAAAGCGGTAATAACAGCAACTGGCATTTGCGGATACTCTCTTTGAATGTATCGAACAATATCAAAACCCGTACCATCTGGTAACTTCATATCCGTTAGACACAAGTCAGGCTGGAACTGCTGAATAGCTAATAAGCCTTCTTTAACAGTACCAGCTGTTGCCGTTTCTAAACCCATTCTTAATAAGGTTAGCTCTAAAAGCTCACGAATATCTGGCTCATCATCAATTACTAAAACTCTCTGTGTCATTTTATTATCTCTATTAGTTTTCTAGTTTAGACTGCAAAAAAATCAATCTAAAACAACTTCCACCAGCGGGTAGCTTTACATACTCTAGGGAGGCACCATTACTTAAACATAATTCTCGCGCCATAAATAAACCCAACCCTGTCCCCTCACCTTTGGTACTGGTAGTGAAAAAAGGCTCAAATAATCTTTCAATATTTTTCTCTGGTACGCCTTTACCGTTATCGATTATATTCAGCATGATGTCTCTGGTATGACTAGGATGCGTACCTTGAATATCAATGTGCAGTTCCGCTATATTGTCTTTCGCATATTTCTCTGCATTTCTACAAAGATTCCACATCACCTGTTGTAAATGAGTCGGATCAAACAAAATTGAAGTGTCTGGCATATCTAAAAATAGATTTATTTGCTTTTTATCCAATGAAGACTGCATCACAAAATTATCAATAAAATCATTTAACCAAAGCTTTAATCGAATATTTTCACGCTTAGGATTACTTTTACGAGATAAATTTAAAACGCTTTCAATCGTGCCATTCAATCGTTTTGAATTAGACTGTATGATTTGTATCATTCTTTCATCTGCTTTATCTAACACAGGTGATTCAGAAAGAAGCTGTGCCGCATGACTTATAGCACCAAGAGGATTCCTAATTTCATGAGCAATATTTGCAGTCAATTGACCCAATGATGCCATTTTAACATCTTGCTGCTTTTCTCTTTGTTGGCGCGTATCTTCAATATACATTAAGACAACACCTTGATTCCTAATTCCAAGCTGTGATAAACGCATCGTAAACTCTGTCGACTTCCAATGTTTAATGTCATAACTTGCAATTTTAGGTGAGACATTCTGCCGCCAAAAATCTAAATGCGCATGCAATTCAGGTGCAAATCCCTTCAAGGTTTTTTCATGCCAATCTACAGGCTGACCTATCATGTCCCATGCAGTAGGATTTAGATGATAAATTCGAGCACGATGATCTAGCACAATAATCCCAGTCTGGAGCTGATCAAGAATCGACTGATTCAGCTGAGAGAAGTTTGCCAAGTCAATTCCACGTCGTTTTGCTAATTCAGCTGTTTTAGATGCTTTTTCAAACCAGCTACCTGCCAGCCATGAAATAGTCATTATAAATAATGACAAAATACCTGTGTGGAAAAGATCATACTTACCTTCTCCTGCATGTTGCTGCACAAAAATTTGAATACTGAGTAATGCAATCACCGTTAGTGCTGATAGTGACAATGAAGCTTGACCAGGATTTAAAACACTGGGTAAAATCACAGGCAATAATAGTAAAATACCCAGACCTGAATTAAGTCCACCACTGGTGAAAACAGCTAATAGTAAAAAAGCTATATCAGTTATTGCATGTAGATAAATCTGCGGTTTAGCATCAGGTTTACGAAAATGGGCAAGAAAAACACCGAGTACAGCAATACCCAGATAGACATAGGTAGCCTGCGTAAAAATATCGTTATAAACCGCACCAATCTTAATCACAGATAATTCGGTCAAACTAAAGAGTAATAAAATCCCTGCTAGGATTAATCTATAGATACTATAAAGCTGAATAGGAGCCCAAAGATCTGAGGCAACCACTAAATCTGAGGTTGAAAATCCCCCAAAACTATTATCTATAACTCCCGCTTTGCGTGCTCCAGACTGCAAAATACTTTTTCCCCTTGCTGAATTGCTTCTTTTTCTGGAATATGTAAACCACAATGCAAACACTTAACCATTTTATTATTATTAGTACTTTTACTAACTTTCTTTGGCTTCGTTGATGGTTTATCCAGTTTATCTCTGACGTATTTTACACCATAGAAGCTGACTGCCAGCAGAACAAGAATGAATAAAAGACGTCCCATAGGAAAAAATCTCTACTTTTTGGGGAAATTCGAACAAATAAACTCTTTCGCCGGTACCTGTGCGAAAAGCCCACCTATTACACCGAATTACCTGATTAACTGCATCGATTGACAAAAAATTATAAAAACACGCTGTAATATCTATATTATTCGTCTATATTTCGATTAATCAATACCCACTGTGGAAATAATATGAATTTACATGAATACCAATCCAAACAACTCTTCAGAGATTATGGAATATCAGTCCCTTCGGGTATCGCAATCCAATCATTGGAGGAATTAAAAACAGCGACTGAAGAACTCGGCGGCAACGGCTGGGCAGTTAAAGCCCAAGTTCATGCTGGCGGCAGAGGAAAAGCTGGTGGAGTAAAAATCACCACTGGTTTTAATGAAGCAGAAAAGGCAGCAAGTGAAATGCTAGGTAAGTCTTTAGTAACTCACCAAACTGATGCTAATGGCATGCCAATCAATACACTGCTGATTGAATCATTAACCGATATAGCCAATGAACTATATCTTAGTTTATTAGTCGATCGTGCTAGCAAACGTATCACCATTATGGCATCCACCGAAGGTGGTATGAATATAGAAGAAGTTGCAGCTAATACACCTGAAAAAATCCTTACCGAGACCATTGACCCAATCGCAGGCTTTCAACCTTATATCGCACGCAATATTGCATTTTCTTTAGGACTGGAAGGATTGCAAATACGTCAATTCAGCGCATTACTTTCATCATTAATTAAACTCTTTATAGAAAAAGATGCCTCACTAATGGAAATAAATCCACTAGTTGTTACTACTGAAGGAAACCTCATGGCACTCGATGCCAAAATTAACTTTGATGACAATGCGCTTTATCGCCACAAAGACATCCTCGCTTTACGTGACATAACACAAGAAGATGAACGTGAGTCTAAAGCAGCTGCATTTGAATTAAATTATATCCATCTTGATGGTGATATTGGCTGCATGGTTAACGGTGCTGGTTTGGCAATGGCAACCATGGACTTAATTAAACTATATGGAGGCGAGCCAGCAAACTTCCTTGATGTAGGCGGCGGAACAACAGCTGAACGAGTTGCGGAGGCATTCAAAATAATTCTCTCTGATCCTACAGTAAAAGGTGTTCTGGTTAATATATTTGGCGGCATTGTTCGTTGTGACTTAATTGCAGAAGGTATTATTCAAGCAGTCAATGAGATAGAGATTAATGTACCTGTTGTGGTTCGCTTAGAAGGAACAAATGCTCCCGAGGGGCGCAAGCTACTAAAAGAAAGTGGACTAAACATTATTGCGGCAGATAGCCTATCTGATGCAGCAGATAAAATAATTTCTGCAACAAAGGAAATTATAAAATGAGTGTACTCATCAATAAAGATACAAAAGTAATTGTACAAGGCTTCACGGGGCAACAGGGTACATTTCATGCTCAGCAAGCCCTTGAATATGGCACCCAAATTGTAGGTGGAGTCACTCCTGGAAAAGGCGGACAAACACACCTAGATTTACCCGTATTTAATACCGTAAGAGATGCTGTAAGTGAAACCGATGCAAATGCTAGCATGATATTTGTGCCGCCACCTTTTGCAGCAGATGCGATTTTAGAAGCCGCGAGTGCAGGCATAAAAATCATTGCTTGTATTACCGAAGGCATCCCCGTTTTAGATATGCTTAAAGTAAAAGCACGCCTAGTGACAGACTTTCCTGAAACCTATCTAATCGGCCCTAATTGTCCTGGAATTATTACCCCTGGCGCATGTAAAATTGGCATTATGCCTGGCAATATTCACCAAGTTGGTAAAATTGGGATCGTCTCTCGTTCTGGAACACTTACCTATGAAGCGGTTCACCAAACAACCTTAGCAGGGCTTGGACAATCCACCTGCATTGGTATTGGCGGTGATCCCATCCAAGGTATGAATTTTGTTGATTGCATCAAACTCTTTAACGACGACCCTCAAACCGAAGGTATTATCATGGTTGGTGAGATCGGTGGTAGTGCTGAAGAAGACGCAGCCGACTATATTAAAGCCCATGTGAAAAAACCCGTTGTTGCTTATATAGCTGGAGTAACCGCCCCTGCAGGCAAACGAATGGGACACGCAGGCGCGATAATCGCTGGAGGCAAAGGCACTGCAGAGCAAAAAATAGCCGCTTTAGAAGCCGCTGGTGTGACGGTTGTTAGGGCTTTGACAGAGATGGGTGAAAAGATGAAGGAGAATTTTTAACCCTGATTATGAGAAACCTAATTGTTTAAAAAAGGTGGGGGTGCCATTCAACACTTCCATAGTCAATATGGGTGGGAACTTCAAATGCTCGCTGCTTTACTGTATGCAAATGTATATGGCACCCCCACCTTTTTTTAACAATTGAAGAAACTTAATTAAGTCTCAACTAGTTCATCACCAATTTTAATTACACCTAAATCTCGATGAATCACATTCATCCCAAAATAAACTTTACCATCCCATTTGCGATATTTTGCTAATGTTATAATTGGTTCTTGGCCATCTCGCTCGCCTTTATCAGGATCGACCGTTGGCATAGGGCAACGGTCACATAATTTAACACCATTCATAGCAATTTCTGCTATTTTAAATGTTTCCATTTTATCTTCAGCAAAAGCATCACAGCCTTTAATCACTATATTAGGGCGAAAGCGACGCATTTCGACTGGCTTATCGAGGCGTGCATTTAAATCTTCAAGTGATTCTTCTGACACCATTAACATAGGGTA
The DNA here is from genome assembly GCA_964632635.1 of uncultured Cocleimonas sp. GTDB lineage: Bacteria > Pseudomonadota > Gammaproteobacteria > Thiotrichales > Thiotrichaceae > Cocleimonas. The sequence goes on from CAZWEA010000046.1 coordinate 17,912, forward strand.
TGCATCCGCAAAACCTGTTCTATCACCTTGTTTTGCATATTCAAGATTACATTGGCGCTCTACATTATTTGATATATAAACAAGATGGCAATCCATTTCAAGTACTTCAGAAATCCATAAGTCAGTATCATTAGCTGCTTTTTGCACCTGTAGTTTATCTCGCCAGATTATGACATTCATTTTTTCAGAATCATTATTCACTGGCACTACTTGGTGATCACTTTTTCCTTGTGTCGACAGAGTAAGCTCTCCATTTTTATCCAAAGCCGTTCTTATCAAAGCCATTTTGGGCAGAGTTCGCTGCGTAACAAATTTACCCTCTGTCGTCACAACCATCCAACGACGATCATATTTTAAACCCATATCATCAAGTTCAGAAGATTGAATAGAAACACCTGCAAATGATTTAACGGGGTAAATAAATAATCCTGATACAATAATTTTTTTCATTCTAAATACCCAAAACTCTAAAGGTTAATTTGTATATTAGCATTTTATAAAATACAATTAATACCAATAACATCATACAACGTAACTGTACTTATGACTCAAGAAATCACTATTATCGGCGCAGGTTTTGCTGCTCTCTCTGCCATTAAAGAAATACGCAAACAAAACAAGCAAATTGGCATCTCCTTAATTGCACCAAAAGCAGAGTTTATTTATCTACCAAGCTTAATCTGGATACCTTCAGGTCAGCGCACGGGAGACGACTTACGCATCGACCTAAAGGCATTTTTTGCCAAACATAATGTGAAATATATTGCGGGTAGTGTCAGCGCAATTAAAGATGCAGGTCGAACCGTTGTTACTGAAAATGGTGAAACTGCAAATGATGCATTACTCATTGCTAGTGGTGGTCGCTTCATTAAGAAGTTACCGGGAATAGAGCATGCTATTACCATCTGTGAAGGTATTGATGCAGCCGAAAAAATGCGCGATAAAATAAAAGCTATGGATGGTGGCACCATTACACTCGGGTTTGGTGGCAATCCAAAAGAGCCGTCAGCAATGCGCGGAGGACCTATGTTTGAGCTACTATTTGGTTTAGACACCCAACTTCGTCAAGAAAAACGTCGTGATAAATTCAAACTGGTATTTTTTAGCCCTGCGAAAAAACCTGGTGCCAGATTAGGTGAAGGTGCAGTGAAAGGCATACTTTCTCAAATAAAAAAGTGCAATATAGAAACCCATCTGGGTCATAAAATGAAAGGTTTTGAAAGCAATAAAGTCATCACCGAAGGCGGAGAAATCGATACCAACTTGATTATTTTTATGCCGGGTATGACAGGTCCTTCCTTTGCTCCAAAAACAGAAATGCCCCTCAGCCCAGGTGGACTAATACAATCAAATATGCAATGTGAAATAGAAGGATTTGAACACTGTTATGTCGCTGGAGATGCAGGAAGCTTCCCTGGACCAGACTGGAAACCCAAACAAGCACATATGGCTGACTTACAAGCCGTGGCTGCGGCTAAAAACTTACTGGATGGATTAGAAGGGAAAGCAGCCACGCATACATTCAAGTATGAGTTAGCCTGTATTATCGACTCAAACAATAAAGGCACCTTAGCATTTAGAAATGAAAAACGTACTATCGTGATTCCACCTTGTAGAATATTACATCACAGCAAGAAAATATTTGAATGGTGGTATTTAAGAGGATATAAAAACCCGTAGAGGTGATTTATGTCATACCCAACCTTTTTTTAACTTTTTAATAGACTGTTTATACAGTGATTTCTATGCTAAATTAACGTCTGAATTTATGTGCGACAAGGTGTATTTAATCTGTGTTTAACTTCCGTCCAGACAGGTTGCCTGTCACAATTATCCTTTTGCTTTCTTTATTAGATTTTCTGGTATTTATCTATGCCGAAAGCATTTTATTTTTAGCGTTTTACTTTGTACTGATGGTTGTACCAAAAGCCTGCATTTCAGCATGGAACCACCACCATCAACACCGTCATGTATTCAAACAGGCAGGGCTTAATCGCATTCTAGAATTTTTCTATGCATTGCATACTGGGGTCACAACAAACCTGTGGGTTCTACATCATAATTTTGGGCACCATCGTAATTTTCTAGACCAAGAAAAAGATGAAAGTCGTTGGAAAAGAAAAGACGGCAGCACCATGGGCAGAATTGAATATACAATTGCGATTGCAGCAACTGCTTACCCTAGGGGATATCAAGTTGGAAAAAACTACCCTAAACAGCAGCAACAATTTATATTGTATGGCAATATCACGCTAGTTCTGTTGTTATTACTAACGTTATTCAACCCAATAAATGCACTATTTGTTTTTATCTTACCGATGGTTACCAGCTTACTGTATACCACTTTAGCGACTTATAGACATCACGTCGGACTCGATACACAAAATGAATTCGAAGCGTCTCACAATAAAATAAACTCTATCTACAATTTTTTTACTGGAAACCTTGGCTACCATACTGCACACCACTACAAGCAAGGTGTACATTGGTCAGAGTTACCCGCTCTCCATGATAAAATAAAGCATAAAATCCCTGCGAATTGCTTCCTCTAAACACTGAGAACCCAAACACACTTTACGCTCTCGATTTTGACGGTGTAATTTGTAATAGTGCAGTGGAAACAGCTTTAACTGGCTGGTTGGCAGCACAATCACTCTGGCCTGATCTTAAAGGCCTGTCTTTAAATGACGAGCAAATCAAACAATTTACAAAAATTCGCCCCTGCCTAGAATTTGGTTATGAAGCAATTCTGATTGTTCGTTTATTTCATGATCATTTTTCACTGGATAATAATTGTCAGAATTACTCAGAAGCTATTCAGTCTTTAATCATAGCTAATAATTTTGATGTCGAAGAATTGAAAGTCCTATTTGGGGGAATTCGTGACACGCAGATTCAGAAAAATGAATCTGATTGGCTAGCAAGCAACCCATTGTTTGAGGGAGTCTCAGAAAAGCTCAAAATGCTAAGACAAGAAAATTGGATTATCGTAACCACCAAACAAGAGCGTTTTGTACATGCAATTTTAACGGCAAATGGCATTAGTTTAGATAAGAAAAAAATTTTTGGCTTAGATAGAAAAATGAACAAACAAACGGTACTACAAAAATTATTGAATAAAAACCCTGCTCGTAAAATTACCTTTATTGAGGATCGCTTACCAACTTTAACCGCTGTACGAGACAATCTACAACTTAAGTCAATAAATCTGCAATTAGTAGATTGGGGTTATAACACTATGCTGGAACGTAAAACAGCCGAAGAAAAAGGGATTGAGGTGATCTCTAAAGAGAACTTTCTTATATTATAAAAACAAGAAGTAAGTGTAACTGCCCATGCCCTTCGACTCCGCTCAGGGTACCACAACTTTATTGCTACTAATCGACAGCTCCCTGAACGAAGTCGAAGAATGCAGGATTAAAAGTACCATCTTTGCCCATTCAATACTTTAGCTTAACCGAATCATCACCCAACACTTTTCTCAGTTTCTT
>CAZWEA010000047.1:0-21299 GCA_964632635.1 uncultured Cocleimonas sp.
GGTTGTAACGATATACTTTATTGCCCTTGTGGGGCTACTAAAGCAACTTTTTGGCTCTTGGTGAGCCTTAAAAAGCAATCTTCAAATTATAGTGGGGGTGCCATACTTCGGCTCTGCTCAGCACAAGGATCAAGGAAATATGCAGGATTCACTTTGGATATATTCTTTGCTAAGTAGTTTAAAGTAAATTTGATCCGTGAATTCCCCTTTGTTGTTTTATTTCTGTCGATTGCAAGCTATAGCACAACTGTGTATATGCCAACTTACTGAGTAGACTCTAGGCGCCTCTATTAATTAGAAGTCACCCAGAAAGGATACTCGATTAGGCCAAATTATTTTACGTTTAGTTGTTTTCAATACTGTTTCCCTGCCGTGCGGTATGGTACGATTCACCCCCGATGTTAATCACAATAATACAAATTCGGACTAATCTTATATGACTCGATATATCTTCATCACAGGTGGTGTTGTTTCTTCTCTTGGGAAAGGCATTGCTGCAGCTTCATTAGGTACAATTTTAGAGGCGCGTGGTTTAAGCGTTACCATGATGAAGCTAGACCCTTATATAAATGTTGACCCTGGGACGATGAGCCCTTTTCAGCATGGTGAAGTTTTTGTTACCGAAGATGGTGCTGAGACTGACCTTGATTTAGGGCATTATGAACGCTTTGTTAATTTTACTGCAACTCAGCTAAATAACTTCACAACAGGTCGAATTTATAGCCGTGTTATTCGAAATGAACGCCAGGGTGATTATCTGGGTGCAACTGTTCAAGTCATTCCGCACATTACAGATGAGATTAAACGTAGTGTTCGTGCAGCTGCTAAAGGCTACGATATAGCGATGGTTGAAGTGGGTGGTACGGTTGGTGATATCGAATCTTTACCTTTCATGGAAGCGTTACGCCAAATGGGTGTTGAAGAAGGTAGTAATGCTTTATTCATGCATTTAACGTTGGTGCCATATCTAGCAGCAGCTGGGGAATTAAAAACTAAACCTACCCAACATTCAGTTAAAGAGTTACGTTCTATTGGAATTCAGCCCGATATTTTGATGTGTCGTAGCGAACAACCGATTCCTGAAAAAGATCGTAAGAAAATTGCTTTGTTTACGAATGTTGAAGAAAGAGCGGTTATCCAAGCTTTGGATATGGACAATATCTATAAAATTCCACTGTGGTTGCATTCACAACAGCTAGATCAAATAGTCGCTGAGAAACTTAAATTAGAAAATCTACCTGAAGCGGATCTTTCGGATTGGGAAAAAGTCGTCAATGGTATGGCGTATCCTAAGTCAAATGTGACTATCGCGATGGTGGGTAAATATGTTGATCTTACTGAGTCTTATAAGTCATTAAACGAAGCTTTAAGTCATGCTGGTATCCAAACCGAGTCTAAAGTTAAAATTGTTTATATTGATTCTGAGAAGCTAGAAAAAGACGGGCTTGATGAATTAGAAAATGTCGATGCAATTTTAGTTCCAGGTGGTTTTGGTAATCGTGGCGTTGAAGGCAAAATTGCTGCGATTAAGTATGCACGTGAAAATAAAGTACCTTATATGGGGATTTGTTTAGGTATGCAATTGGCTGTGATTGAATATGCCCGAAATATTGCGGGCTTAGAAAAAGCCAACAGTACCGAATTTGACAAGAAAACAAAAGACCCTGTTATCGGTCTTATTACAGAGTGGATGACTGAAGAGGGGACAACCGAAAAACGTGATAAAGACTCTGATATGGGCGGCACGATGCGTCTGGGTGGTCAAAAAAGTCATTTGATGAAGGACAGCTTGGCGGCGAGAACCTATGGTAGGCAAGAAATCACAGAAAGACACCGACACCGTTATGAATTCAATAATAATTACCGTGAATTATTAATTAAGAAAGGTCTGATTTTATCAGGCGTATCTCATGATAAAACATTGATTGAGATGATCGAACTATCTCAAAGCGAACATCCATGGTTTCTCGCGTGTCAGTCTCATCCAGAATTCACTTCACATCCACGTACTGGGCATCCATTCTTTACAGGGTTTGTAAATGCGGCAATAAAATTTCGTGATTCTCAAGAAAAGGCTTAACGCCGTAAATGTGTAATAGAACTAATAAAAGAACAGAGCTAATGAAGAGCTAAATAAATATGAAATTATGTCATTTTGAAGTAGGACAGGATCAACCATTTTTCTTACTTTCTGGACCTTGTGTGGTTGAGTCAGAAGGTTTGACGCTTGAGATTGCGGCAACGTTAAAAGAAATTACTGATGATTTAGGAATACCTTATATTTTTAAAGCCTCTTTTGATAAGGCGAATCGCTCGTCACACACGAGCTTTCGTGGTCCGGGAATGGAGGAAGGTTTAAGAATTCTAGAAAAAGTTAAAACAGAATTAGGGCTTCCTATTATTACTGATGTTCACGAAGATACCGCTTTAGATGAAGTTGCCTCTGTTGTGGATGTTATTCAAACTCCCGCTTTTTTATGTCGTCAGACGAATTTTATCCAAAAAGTAGCCAAGCAAGGCATACCCGTGAATATCAAAAAAGGGCAGTTTTTAGCACCTTGGGATATGAAAAATGTAGTGGATAAAGCTAAAGCTACGGGGAATGAGCAAATCATGGTTTGTGAGCGTGGCTATACCTTTGGCTATAACACACTTGTTTCTGATATGCGTGGTTTAGCGACTTTACGTGAAACAGATTGTCCTGTTGTTTTTGATGCGACCCATTCGGTACAGCAACCCGGGGGTCAGGGAAATTGTTCAGGTGGAGAACGTCAACATATTCCAGTTTTGGCACGCGCTGCAATGGCAGCTGGAATCGCAGGAATTTTTATGGAGTCTCATCCAAAGCCAGAAGATGCCTTAAGTGATGGGCCCAACTCATGGCCGACTGATCGCATGAGAGAGTTATTAGAAACCTTATTGAAGATTGACCAAGCGGTTAAAGCACAGCCCTTTTTAGAAGAGACACTTTAAGATATAGAGACCTCAGTATAAGCAATTGTGTAAAAAAGGGGGGGGTGCCATATACAATATATGGTGATCTTTTTTAAGTGCTTAAAACAGCAATACAGAATTTTATTAAATATATTTTACGGAGACATAATGTCTGAAATTACAAATATCCAAGCCTGCGAAGTCATTGATTCACGTGGTAATCCAACAGTTGAGGCAGTAATCACGCTTGCTAATGGCACAACAGGTCGCGCAATCGTTCCATCGGGCGCATCGACAGGTGCTCGCGAGGCAATTGAACTGCGAGATGACGATAAGTCACGTTTTATGGGCAAGGGTGTAATGAAAGCGGTAGCTCACGTAAATGGTGAAATTGCAGATTGCATCAAAGGCATGGATGTAACGGACCAAGCAGCTATTGATAATGCCATGATCGAGCTTGATGGCACTGATAACAAAGGTCGCCTTGGTGCTAATGCATTGCTTGCAGCTTCTTTAGCGAGTGCGCATGCGGCGGCAAATGATAAAGGGGTTCCACTGTTTCAATACTTAGGGGGTTTATTTGGATCAGATAAAAGTAATTTCAAATTACCTGTGCCAATGATGAATATCATAAACGGTGGTGAGCATGCTGATAATAGCGTAGATATGCAGGAGTTTATGATTATTCCGGTAGGAGCGCCAAGCCTTGCCGAAGCGGTTCGTTATGGAACTGAAGTTTTTCATAATCTAAAGTCAGTGCTTAGTAAACGTGGCATGAATACAGCTGTTGGCGATGAAGGTGGGTTTGCACCGGATTTATCTTCTAATGAAGAAGCTATTGAAGTGATTCTCGAGGCAATTAGCAATGCCGGTTTTACTCCTGGAAAAGATATTTATCTTGGTCTGGACTGTGCTGCATCTGAATATTATAAAGATGGACAATATGTATTAGCCGCGGAAGGGAAAAGTTTTGATGCATCGGGCATGGTTGATTATTTAGAAAATTGGGTTAACCAGTATCCAATTATCAGCATTGAAGATGGACTAGATGAAGCAGACTGGGATGGTTGGGATGTATTAACTCAGCGTTTAGGTAATAAAATCCAATTGGTTGGTGATGATTTATATGTAACCAACCCTAAAATCTTTAAGGAAGGCATTGATAAGAATATTGCTAATTCTATTTTGATTAAATTCAACCAAATCGGCACCTTAACTGAGACACTAGCGGCGATTAAAATGGCGCATGACTCTAGCTATACTGCAGTAGTTTCACATCGTTCAGGTGAAACAGAAGATACCACCATTGCTGATTTAGCGGTGGCGACAAATGCATGCCAAATCAAGACAGGTTCTTTGTCGAGGTCAGATCGTATTGCAAAATATAACCAGTTGATTCGCATTGAAAACCTATTAGGTAGCAAGGGTATCTATGCTGGTAATAGTGCATTTAAGCATTTATCATAATACTTCTTCAATTTGTTATACTGATTATCTATGAAGGCTCTACTCGTCATTTTTTCACTGTTACTAATTCTGCTTTTGGTAGGATTATGGGTAGGGCCGGGTAGTTATCCTGAGCGCTGGAGAGTTGATAATCGCAAGCTAGTTCAGGAAAGTGATAATCAAGAGAAAAAAGAGCAGATTCGTAAGATTCAAGCTGAACTTGATGATATCTCAACAGGTAAAGACGCACTTGAAGAGCGCGCTCGAAGCCACCTAGGGATGACCAAGAAAGGTGAGACTTTCTTTGAAGTCATTTTACAACCAGAAAAAGATGAAGAGAATAAGGCTGATATAAACAGCACAACATCCAATAATAAAAAAACTATTAATGAGTGAAACAGATTCCAAATCTGTATGGGTGATCATTCCTGCCGCCGGTGTAGGCAAGCGGATGAAGTCAAATACGCCCAAACAATATCTAGAAATCAATCACAAAACCATTATTGAACATACCTTAGCGCGGTTTAATCAGCATCAAAATGTGGCTGGAATTATTGTCGCACTTAGTTCAGAAGATGAATACTGGAATGATTTAAAGATAGGTCATGGTAGTAAACCGATATACACGGTAGAAGGTGGTGAAGAGCGTAGCGATACAGTTATGAATGCTCTGGAATATCTTTTAGTGGTAGAAAAATTACACGAGGATAGCTGGGTAATGGTGCATGATGCAGCGCGCCCTTGTGTCTCAGATGAGGATATTAATGCCTTACTTGCGCTTAGAGAGTCTGATTGTATTGGTGGGATTTTAGCAACCCCTGTTAGAGATACGATGAAACGCTCTCATCCCGATTCATTACAAATATCAAAAACAGAAGAGCGTGATAATTTATGGCATGCCTTAACGCCGCAGATGTTTCGACTAGGTGAATTAAACCAAGCACTGCAACACTGTTTAAATAAATTTATTAGCATCAGTGATGAGTCATCCGCGATGGAAGCGATAGGGAAAAGCCCTTTAATCGTTGAGGCAAGTAGTAATAATATTAAAATCACTCATCCAGAAGATTTGCAGCTCGCTAATTTGTTACTGACTCAAAGTGAGGCGTTATGATCCGCATTGGTAATGGCTACGACGTACATGCCTTTTGTGATGGTGACTATATTACACTCGGTGGTGTAAAAATTCCGCACGATAAAGGTTTATTAGCACACTCAGATGGAGATGTATTAATTCATGCTCTATGTGATGCCTTATTAGGTGCCTTGGCTCTTGGAGATATTGGGCTGCATTTTCCTGATAACGATGAAAATTTTAAAAGCATCGATAGCCGTATTTTACTAAAAAGTGTGTTATCTCTAATTAAAAAAAGAGGGTATAGGTTAAGTAACTGTGACTGTATTATTGTTGCTGAAAAACCAAAAATGCAATCACATATATTAGAGATGAGAGGAAACCTAAGCAATGACTTAGAAGTCTCAAAAGATAGAGTCAGTGTAAAAGCAACTACAACAGAAAAGTTGGGGTTTACGGGAAGGGAAGAAGGGATTGCGGCTTATGCCGTGGTGATTATTGAGCAGTTTGAGCGTGACTCTAAGTAATACTTTTTGTGCATTTTAAGCAATTGTCAAAAAAAGGGTGGGGTGCCATTTACACTTTCACCGTTTAAAAGAACTGGGTTAAGTATTTTCATCTGTGAATAAACAATCACATTATCTAGGTCTTAAACACCTGCTCCCGTAAATTAGAAATTTGATCACGCGTTTGCGCGGCTTCTTCAAACTCCAAGTCTTTGGCGTGTTGAAACATTTTCTTTTCTAATTTAGTGATTTCTTTAATCGCCTTATCAGGTGTCATGTTGTTGTATTGCGCCGCTGATTCAGCAACTTTATCTAACTTTTTAGAATTTCGACCGCGTACTGAGCTTCCATAAGCACCTTCCATAATATCAGTCACTTTCTTTTTGATGCTGGTGGGGGTTATGCCATGTTTGGTATTGTATTCTATTTGTTTTATGCGACGGCGTTCGGTTTCATCAATGGCTGCTTGCATTGATTTTGTAATTTTATCGGCATAGAGAATAGCTTTGCCGCTGGAGTTTCTGGCGGCACGTCCAATGGTTTGGATTAATGATCGCTCCGATCGTAAAAAGCCTTCTTTGTCTGCATCGAGTATTGCTACCAATGACACTTCGGGCATATCCAAGCCTTCACGGAGAAGGTTAATACCTACCAGTGCATCAAACTCGCCTAGGCGCAGATCACGTATAATCTCAACCCGTTCTACGGTATCGATATCTGAATGTAAATAACGCACTCGTTTGCCATGATCGAGTAAATAATCAGTGAGATCTTCTGCCATACGTTTCGTTAAGGTGGTGATGAGGACTCGTTCATTTTTAGCAGCGCGTTCTGAAATTTCAGACATCACATCATCGACCTGTGATATAACGGGGCGAATTTCTATGGTCGGATCAAGTAAACCTGTTGGCCGAACCACTTGTTCTGCAATATTGTCACAATGTTCAATTTCATAATTTCCCGGTGTAGCAGAAACGTGAATAGCTTGGGGAATTAGTTTTGCAAACTCATCAAAACGAAGGGGCCGATTATCCAATGCCGAAGGGAGGCGAAAACCATATTCAACCAAGTTACTTTTGCGCGAAAAATCGCCTTTATACATTGCGCCTATTTGTGGCACGCTGGCATGCGATTCATCAATAATAATTAAGGAGTTCTCGGGTAGGTAATCTAGTAAACAAGGGGGAGGTGCCCCTACGGGTCTTCCAGATAGATAGCGTGAGTAATTTTCTATACCTGAGCAATAACCCACCTCGACGATCATTTCGATATCATATTGGGTGCGCTCTTTTAGTCGTTGTGCTTCGACCAGCCGATTCGCTTTATAGAGGTCTTCAAGGCGCTCTTTTAGTTCTACCTTAATTTTCTCTACCGCCTCCATCATGATTTCACGAGGCGTTACATAATGCGTTTTAGGGTAGACGGTGAGCCTTGGAACTTTGCGTAGAACCTCACCTGTGAGTGGGTCGAAGTAACTGAGCTGCTCGACTTCATCATCAAATAATTCTACACGAACTGCTTCAATATCAGAATCAGCGGGGTAGATATCGATAACATCACCGCGCACACGATAGGTACCTCGTGATAACTCAAGATCATTTCGGGTGTATTGAATTTCAGTGAGGCGATGAAGAATTTCACGCTGGTTTATTTTCTCGCCTCGATCCAAATGTAACATCATTTTCAAGTAAGACTTTGGATCACCTAAACCATAAATCGCAGAGACGGTTGCGATGATAATGGTATCTTTGCTTTCCATTAAGGCCTTAGTGGCAGAGAGACGCATTTGTTCGATGTGCTCGTTTATAGAGGCGTCTTTTTCTATGTAAATATCAGATGCAGGCACATAAGCTTCAGGCTGGTAATAATCATAATAGGAGACAAAATATTCTACGGAGTTATTTGGAAAGAATTCTTTCATCTCACCATAAAGCTGTGCTGCTAGCGTTTTATTATGCGCCATGATAATGGTGGGTCTTTGCGTTTGGGCGATGATATTTGCCATCGTAAAGGTTTTACCCGAACCAGTGACACCAAGCAAAGTTTGATGCATTAATCCATCATTAAGGCCATCAACCAGAGATTTTATGGCAGCAGGTTGGTCACCTGCAGGTTCAAATTCTGTGTGGAGTTCAAAGGCTGTTTGCATTAAAAATTCTCAATATTTTATTGGGTGAATTAATTCTTTACACATTATCTAGTTAGAGTATATTTCAATCAATATACGAGTGACAATTTTTTAGGAAAATATTCATGCCAATTCAACTCTCTGATCGTGTTCAACGTGTTAAACCTTCGCCGACATTAGCCATTAGTGCTTTGGCGCAACAATTAAAAGCTGAAGGCCGAGATATAATCAATCTGGGTGTGGGTGAGCCAGATTTTCCAACACCTGCTCATATTAAACAAGCAGGCATTGATGCCATCAATGATAATAAAACAGGTTATACCGCTGTCGATGGTATTCCTGAACTTAAAAATGCGATTATAGATAAATTAAAAAAAGATAATCAATTTGACTATCAAGCTGATCAAATCCTTGTTTCTTGTGGCGGTAAACAGAGTTTTTCAAATCTTTGTCAGGCACTTTTAAATGATGGAGACGAGGTAATTGTGCCTTCACCATACTGGGTTTCTTATCCCGATATGGTGTTACTAGCAGGAGCCAAACCCGTTATTGTTGAAGCAGGGCAGAGTGATCATTTTAAATTGACCGCAGATAAACTTGAATCGGCTATTACGGATAAAACGCGTTTGTTTGTCATCAATAGCCCATCTAACCCAACTGGGGTGAGTTATTCAAAAGAAGAACTAAAAGCACTCGGTGAAGTGTTATTAAAGTACCCCAATATTATTGTGGCGACGGATGATATGTATGAACATATCCTGTTCGGCAATAATAAATTTGTAAATATTTTAAACGTATGTCCTGATCTTTATCCTCGTTGTGTGGTGCTCAATGGTGTCTCAAAAGCTTACGCAATGACGGGATGGCGTATAGGCTATGCGGCAGGTCCTGTTGAGTTAATTAAGGGGATGAAAAAGATACAGGGGCAAAGTACTTCAAACCCTACTTCCATTTCACAGCATGCAGCAGTCGCCGCTTTAAATGGTGATCAGGATTGTTTGAAGCCAATGCTGGAAGCATTTAAGGAGCGCCATGATTTTGTGGTGAAATCATTAAATGCGATTGATGGTGTAGAGTGCCTTGAGTCTGATGGAACCTTTTATAGCTTCCCCAATGTTGAAGGCTTAATTGCCAGAGTTGAGGGTATTTCTAATGATGCTGAGCTGGCAACTTTATTGCTTGAGAAGACGGGTGTTGCCTTAGTACCTGGTAGTGCATTTGGTTTGAATGGTCATATACGATTATCGTATGCGACCAGTATGGAAAACTTAGAGCAGTCGTTAGAGCGGATTGCTTCTTTGTAGTTGTATCAGTAGGTTCTATGTAAAAATGAGTACCTAGCCCCCAATTATGTAAAAAGAGGGGGGGTGCCATTTAAAAAATGGTCTGTTTCTGGGGATGCTAGACTAATTCGATGAAGCAGATATCAATTTCGAAAACTGTAGATCAGTTAATATATGAGCCGCTTCATTTAAAAATACATCTACTGGCTTCTTCGTAAAAACATCATCATTCTTCTTTTCTTGAGCATCTCGATATTCTTTCATTGTATTATACGTTTTTTCACCATTGGCAAGCTGAAGCTTGTTTTCTAGTGCTAATAGTTGATTATTAAAATCTTCACGTTTCGCTTTACGTTTTGCCAGATTTAATGATACAAATTTTTCATTGCCAGCCTTTACTAAAAGCTTCACCCTATCAACTGTTGTTACATACTTAGGCGTTTTAGAAATTCTAGCTAGTGATTTTAGCTTTGCTTGTTTTAAGGCAGAAAGACTAAATGAATTGTTATAATTTTTATGTCTTGCCTGTTTTATCTTTCTCCAAGGAAGTGCATTTTTATAGGCACGTTCACCAAAATCACCCTCGATATGTGGAAGTCCCCAAGAAATATCAGGAACTACACCTTTGTGTTGTGTGCTTTCACCATTAATACGGAAGAACTGGGCACTGGTAATTTTGATTTGTCCTAATGGTTTGTCAAATGTCTTACGTGTATAAGACTCAAGCGGTAGTATCGTTTGCACCGTCCCTTTACCAAATGAAGTTTCACCTATAATGACACCACGATCATAATCTTGAATTGCTCCTGCAAATATTTCGGATGCCGATGCACTTCCTTTGTCGATCATCACAGCAAGAGGACCATTGTAAATCACACCTGAATCATCATCACTTAATATGTCAGTACGCCCGCTCGTGTCATTAATCTGAACAACAGGGCCCTTATCAATAAATAAACCCGTTAGAGATACAACTTCACTGAGTGACCCTCCACCATTACCACGTAGATCAATAATCAGATCATCTATACCTTCTTTGTTTAGCTCGATTAACAGCTTTTTAACATCTCGGGTTGTACCTGCGTAATCAGCATCCCCACGATTTCGCGCTTTAAAATCAATATAAAAAGAGGGTAGATCGATAACACCGACTTTAACTTTACCTGTGGGTTTTTCAATTTCAATGATGCGTTTACTGGCAGCTTGATGCTCTAACTTAATTTTATCGCGGACGATTTCTACTGTCTTTGGCTTTCCAGATAGTCCTGTCTTATGTGGAAGTACTGAGAGTATTACTTTGCTTCCTTTCTCTCCGCGTATCAGGTTGACGACATCAGATAATCTCCAGCCTACAACATCAACAATAGCTTCTGGTGTTTTTTGACCAACACCTATAATTCTATCTCCAGAAGAAACTTGTCCAGTCAAGTCGGCTGGTCCTCCAGGTACAACACTTATTATTTTAGTATGCTCTTCGTCTGTTCTAAGAACTGCACCTATACCACTTAAAGATAAACTCATACTAATATCAAACTGCTCAGATGATCTAGGAGAGAGATAAGATGTGTGTGGTTCTATTGCACCAGCATATGCATTGACAATTGTTTGAAATAGCTCATTGCTTTTAACTTGTGCCGTTCTTTTGGCAATGCTGAGATAACGTTTTTTAAGTTTTTTAATGGCTTTATCATGTTTGGTATCAGATAGAATCTGATTGATATAATCATTTTTTAAACGTTTGTCCCATAACTGATTTAAGCTTTTAGTATCAGCCATCCATGTTGCATCTTTACGATCAAGAATATAGGAGTCATCTTTTGAGAGGTTGAACGATTGCTCAATTCGGTTAGCAGCATATTGTGATCGTTCATTAACGCGCTGTTGGTATTTCTTGAAAATATTTACAGCAACTTCTGTCTCACCAGCATTAATATAATCATCAAACTTGTCACGATGTTTGTTGAATTCTTGAATATCAGTTTTAGTAAAGTAAAGCTTACTTGGATCTAACTGTTTAATGTATTGATCCAGTATTTTTCCAGAAAAATCATCATTGAGATCGTATTTTCGATAGTGATAACGCTTTAGCATGCTATTAATTATTTTGTATTCAAATGCATGTCTTGGCGTAAGTTTTTCAATTTCAGTGGGTTTATTAGTACTTTCTGTTGCATTCGCTGAATCTATTAATGAAGTACCATTAGGCTGGTTTCCTAGGCAAGCAGAGAGCAGAACGGCTGAAGTAAAAAGTGTCGTTTTAGCTATTATGTGACTAACAGTTGAATATATAGTATTTGGCATCTAATTAGGTCTTATCATTTAATTACATTGAGAGACATTTTTCGATAGGTATAACGAGTAATAATGGGGCTTTTTTAGTTCTGTATACATCATCAATGTCTCATTAAAGATGAAGTCAAACTATAACACTCGGTTGAATAAAAAACTATTAACGCTTTCAGTAATTCTAAGTAACAAATTACAGTACGCATGTTGTAGTAATGTGGAGGCAATTTAGTCAGTTTCAATCATGTTTTCTCCATTGACAATAGTAAAGTGTATAACTGAAGAATATAGGTTCAACAGTTTTCTATTATTTCATTTCGCGTTATTATGTGTTCATCTAAAAGAAATATGTGAGAAATTGTGAAAAAAATTGGAATTGTTGGGGCTACGGGTTATACGGGTGTAGAATTATTGAGAATATTATCCGTTCACCCAGAGGTTGAAATAACGTTTGTAACCTCTCGTTCAAATGTGGGAACACGTGTTGATGCGATGTTTCCCAATCTACGTAATTATATTGATCTAGAATTTAGTGATCCATCCAGTGATGCACTAGCTGAATGTGATTTAGTGTTCTTTGCTACACCCAATGGTGTAGCAATGAAACATACGGCTTCTTTATTAAAAAAAGGGGTCAAGGTCATTGACCTTGCCGCTGATTTTAGAATTAAAGATTTGGATATTTGGCGTCATTGGTATGATATGACGCATGCTTGTCCTGAATTAGTCGCCGATGCTGTCTATGGTTTACCAGAAATCAACCGTGAAAAAATAAAGGGAGCTTCGCTCGTTGCTAACCCTGGTTGTTATCCAACTTCTGTGATCTTGGGTTTGCTTCCTTTATTAGAATCACAGTTGATTGACTTAGATAGAATTATTGCAGATACAAAATCAGGAGTTAGTGGTGCAGGAAAGCAGGCTAATGTGGCAACACTTTTCAGTGAGATGGGTGAGAGTTTCAAGGCCTACGGTGTTTCTGGTCATCGTCACCACCCTGAAATTGCTCAAATATTCTCCCAGCTTTCTGGAGAAGATGTCGATTTAACATTTGTCCCTCATTTGTTACCTATCATCAGAGGTATTCATGCTACTTTATATGTTAATTCCAAAGATGATGTAGAATTACAAACATTGTTTGAAGCGCGTTATAAAGCAGAACCTTTTGTGGATGTACTACCTATTGGCAGCCATCCTGAAACGCGGAATGTTAAAGCATCCAATATGTGTCAAATAGCAGTACATAAAATAGAAAATAAATCACAGATTGTCGTGTTATCTGTGATCGATAACCTTGTGAAAGGTGCAGCAGGGCAAGCGGTTCAGAATATGAATATTATGCTTGGCATAGATGAGACTACCGCATTAATGCGTCCTGCTTTATCACCATAAATTATTTCTTTTACACTATAATAATTAGATAGATTCTAAAGAAGTTGCAGGAGTTAAAGATGTTTGGGAAGAAAAAAAATAATAATGAAACACACCGAGCTAAAATCAGTACCCTGATAGGTGAAGGTTCATCTGTTGAAGGTGTTGTTAAGTTCATCGGTGGTATGCATGTCGCAGGCAGTGTGAAAGGTGGGGCTTTATCTGATGATCCAGAGTCATTACTCATAATAAGTGAAAATGCTCTGGTTACTGGAGACGTTAAAGTGGCTAATCTCATTGTTAATGGACAAATTGATGGTGATGTTTTTGTCAGTGGTAAGGTTGAATTATTTGATAAAGCCCGTATTAATGGAGATGTGCATTATAGTTTACTTGAGTTGCCAGTAGGTGCGGAAGTGAATGGAAAGCTAATTCGGCAGGATAAAGAGACGGCTTCTAATTAATTAGAGGTGCCTTTAAATAGGAAACCCTATTAGAATATGGTTATATCGTTTTATTTGTTCTAATAGGTTAGAGTTGACTAATATAAAGATTTACTAAGGTATTAAAAATGTCAGTAGAAACAGCAAGCCCAGCACCTGTATTGAATTTTACAGAGGCAGCAGCAAACAAAGTTAAAGGTCTTATTGAAGAAGAACAGAATGATAATCTGAAACTAAGGGTATTTGTATCCGGTGGTGGTTGTTCAGGTTTTCAGTATGGCTTTACATTTGATGAAAGTGTCAATGATGGTGATACATCCGTAGAAAAAAATGGTGTAACACTTCTTATTGATCCAATGAGCTTTCAATACTTAGTTGGTGCAGATATTGATTATACTGAAGGTTTAGAAGGTTCTCAGTTCGTTATCCGTAACCCTAATGCAAAAACTACTTGTGGTTGTGGCTCTTCTTTTAGTCCAGAATAGTATTAATAATAAAGGGTAGTATTATTAAAATACTACCCTTTATTTCTTAGTTATTTGATTTTAAATATTAACTTAGAAAGTAGATAACTCAAAACCAACACTTAACATGTTCACATCTGTCTCTTGTGAAGAAGATGTTTCGATACTAGGAAATTTCTCCCATTCGGCTCGCAACTTTGTAGATTCGTTGATGTGCATTTTAGCACCTAGACCATAGGTGATACCAAAACCGTTTTCATCACCTGTTGTATTATCGCTAGTCCAACGCATTGCGCCGACTTTTGCAAACACATCAAACTGTTCACTAATAGGTAGAGTTCCTACACCGTGTAGGGTAAAAGCACTAATATCAGAGTTTTCACCATTTTTATGCATATCGCCTAGATTAACAAAAGCACCTTCGGCACTTAATTTATCTGTAAATTTGTAACCACCAAAAATTTTCCAAGCTGTATCACTGTCTTCACAATTTGACTCACCGGAGCAATAACTGGTGCCTTCTGAAGCACCAATTGTACCACCAAAGAAATATGGATTTGAGACAGTGCTGCCCGCACTAGAAGTGTTATCTACGTAGTTTGTCGAAGCTTTGTTATAGTCAAAAGCTTTTGGTAAGTCTGCATGTGTTACGGAAAATGCAGATACTAATCCAAGAAGCATCATGGACTTATGTAAAGATGTCATTTTATTACCCCTATTTTTATTGTTTTTACCCTTGGTCTTATTTTATTCTATGTAGAAATGAGGGTAAAGCATCTCTGGATAAGTGGTTTTCAGATTGTGACTTTTATTTCTTCCATAAACTCGATCTGTAAGTACTATAAATTCGCAAACCCTGCTTTATTGTGCCTTTTGCAGTCAAATGGGTAACATCAAATTTCTCAAGCCCTTTCATTGACATAAACTTAATCGTTTTATCTTCATTCGCCAATTTGACTTGTGCATCTACTACCTGAGGGTTTAATTGGACGCGTGGATGTTGTTCATCAACGCTTAAAATCACGGGTAGTTTTGGTGTTTGTAGAACATTGGTTCTTAAATGGTGTAGTAGTTTTTTAAGATGCCAATAATACTCAGTTGATAACTGGTTGTCATTAGCATCCGTTTCACCTTGAATCCAAATAAGAGCACGCGGTGTGACAGTGTGACCTTGTAACTCTAATTCAAGAATTGCCAAATTTAGATTTTTAACCATTTTATCGTAAAGACCCTTTTGCCCAGGTGCTTTCCAATCTGTTTTGATACTTGTACCGCCAGAGCTGTATTTGAAAATTGCGGGATTCATTTTGGTATTTAATAATGCACGTGCAAAGCTAACTTCAGGGCCGAAGTGACCAGACTTAAAATGCCCTGCCTGAGGCCTTAATGTTTGCCAGTGCTCTTCGGTGGAACTGTAGTTTATTGCTTCAAAATAAAAAGGAATTTTTTGATCAAGATTATGAGGATCAGCAGGATAGTTGGCGGCATCACTGCGCCAACCTTGCATATTGGATTGGCCCGCCAAAATAAAAAGGTCAATCTGTTTAGCGTAGGATGCCTCTGTCAACAATATAGCAATTACTGAGAAAACTATTATAGAGAGCTTGGTTTCTTTCATTTAAGGGTACCTCTAATAATTAGTATATCTTCTGGCAATGCCAAAAATTAAGAATCGAGTTTTGATCTATTTGTAATGCCACAAAAAGCCAATTCCCTGCGCAGCGCGCCTAGGATGTGATGGCTTGTAGTGTTGCAGAAGAAACACCTAATTAATAGAGTGGCCTTAAGTTTCTCGCATTAACTCCAACATTTGATTTGCATTCATTGATCCACTCATATCCGAGCCTTCTAACAAGCTATCGGCAAGATCCCTTTTATGTTGGTGTAGTTTTACTATCTTTTGTTCAATTGTATTTTCTGCAACCAGCCGATAAATTGTTACTGGGCGTGTTTGTCCGATACGGTGAGCACGATCAGATGCCTGATTTTCAACCGCTGGGTTCCACCAAGGGTCCATATGGATAACGTAATCAGCTGCAGTCAGGTTAAGCCCTGAGCCACCCGCTTTAAGACTAATCAGGAATAAATCACCTTCACCATCTTGAAAGGCATCTACATAATCTTTGCGTTTAGCAACGGGCGTACTGCCATCAAGGTATTGATAATTAATTCCGCGTTCATCTAAATACTGGCGAATAATGGATAAATATTTAACAAATTGACTGAATACCAATGCCTTATGGTTGTTTTCTAAAAGTTCTTCAACTAGTTCACCAAATTTCTCCAGCTTACTACTGGATAGTGTTGTATCTTCCATCACCAACTTGGGGTGACAGCTAGCGAGACGCAACTTTGTTATCGCGGCTAGTACTTTGAGGTGATTTCCCCCTTGTTGTGAGCCTTTTTGTTCTTTCGATAAATTCTCAAGTGCGCTACTTCGAACAGCCTCATAAAGAGCACGTTCGCCCTCGGATAAAGGAATCTCTAAGGTAATTTCAGTTTTAGGTGGTAATTCATCAAGTACCTGAGTTTTAGTACGTCTAAGAATAAAGGGTTGTATCAACTTTTTGAGGTGTTGACGTGCATCATTATCGTTATCCTTTTCAATAGGGGTAATGAAATGCTGCATGAACTGCTGTTGCGTACCTAACAAGCCAGGATTTAGAAAACGATAAATACTCCAAAGCTCACCCAAATGATTTTCGATAGGCGTACCCGTGGTGACGAGTTTAAAGTCACCTTGTAATTTATGCGCTACTTTGGTTCGTTTTGCATTGATGTTTTTAATCGCCTGCGCTTCGTCTAATACAATGGTTGCCCAATGTTTTTCAATGAATAAATCACCGTCTTGTTGGAGTAGACCGTAACTACAGATAACCACATCAAATGCACCCACTTTATCGAGTAGCATTTGTCGATTTTCTTCGCGATAAAAGTAAGGTTTTAATGTTGGTGAGAACTTACGAATTTCAGATTCCCAGTTATTACTGACGGATGTAGGAGCAACCACAAGTACAGGCCCAAGTTTTGCGCGTTCTAATAACACTGCAAGTGTTTGGATGGTTTTACCCAAGCCCATATCATCTGCAAGACAGGCGCCAACTCCCCATTTTGCGAGGCGACTCATCCATTTGAAGCCTTCAATCTGATAGTCACGTAGTTCAGTTTGTAGGGTAGATGGAACGTTAGGATTGTGTTCAACCAAAGATTCAATATTTTGGATATGACTTTTCCACGCCTCATCAACAGTTAGCTCGCCCACCATATCGGTTAGGTCTTCTAGTGCAAGTGAAGCCAAGCCACTTAACTTAGCGCCTTCGCCATTTATTTCTGCATAGCGATGGATAGAATCTAGTTTTTTACGGAACTGGTGAGTCAATGAAACATATTGCCCATCTTCCATTTTAAGGAAGCGACCTTTACTATTGGATGATAAATTCAATAACTGTTTTAAAGAAAGCACTAAAGACGGATCAGTTGAGACGCTGCCTTCAAGCTGGAACCAATCACCTTGCTTATTAATACTTAGGCGTAGATTATTGGTATCAAAACGTGAAGCTATACGCATCACTTCACCTTCAGGCCAAGCAATAATAACATTGCCCTGTTCACCGTCTTCACTTTCAGCTTCGGCGTGTAATTGTTCCAGTAACTCTAGACAATCTTGAGGGTCATCAAGTAAGTACTCATCATTAAACTCATCTTCTTCGCCTAAAATACTGCTATGTTGAAGTAGAGAATCTAATAAGTCTTTTTCCTTATCAAGATCACGTTTAGTTGAATAGCGCTGACCTTCGTATTCAACAGAAAGTGTCGAACGACCATGACCCGGTGGAAAATAAGCACCAAACTCACCAAAAGGCTTAACTCTTAAGGTTGCGCGTAAACCATCGCCATAGGGAAGGAGGTTAGCATGAATACGGGGATCACTTTCAATCGCTTCAGCATCCACCACACCTTCAAGGTCTGATTGAATATTGATCATCGGTGCTAAGGTGCTCAATGTTTTACGCAAATCTTTTTCTGCTTCTCGCGGAATAACAATCCCATTTGAGATGATTTCACTCAGACGCATAAACTGTTCATTCTTTTGATAAATACACAGTCGCGTGGGTGTTTCTTTAACAATAAGAAACTGGCTATCTTGTTGACTATCATCAAAAGCAGGGTAAAAACTAATACGTAGATTTTCACCTTCTTCACTGACGATTAATTCAAAGTCACTTTGAGTTAATTCGATGGGTGTATTGCGTGCACCATCCCAGTAAAGATTGGGGTGATTAACCAATTTGGGCCAAATTGAATTTAAATCTAATGAAAATTGAGGGCCACGGTGGTAGTAGCTATCGTAATCAGGTTGTTCATAGATTGACGATACAATATCTAAGTCTTGTTCACTTAAACGTGGTAGTTCTTGTTGCTCTCTTTTAAGGCGTTTTAATGCGATATTTCTGCCTTTTGTCCAACTGCCACTGCTTGCTAATTTTTGTAGTTTTGGTGTTAATGTATATTCTTTATATTGATCAATTTCTAACATCCAGACCAAACGTTCACCACTTTCACTGGCACTCGATGTTTTATCTGGGCTTGCTAATTGATTCATTGCGTTGAGTGCGCGTTCCCAGTCTGATTGAGGCGTGACTAGATCAAACAGTGTTTTTGTTCCTAGTTTCTCATGATATTCCTTTGCTTGTTTCAGGTGATTCTCACGATCGCCTTCATCTTCAGCAGATAAACCTAAGGCATAGGTGTATTCAGCATGTAACCAGTGATAGTTTCCTGCTGATGCTTTATTTTGTTTTGATTCTAAAATTTCTTGTACACCATCAGAAACTTTTTGACCTAACCAATGCTTAATCAAACAATAGATAATAATGGTTAAACTTCCATTTTCTAGGTTTGTTAATGGCGTGCTAAAATTGAAAATACCTGTATGTAAGGTCTCAGCATAAGCATCAAGTAATACATGAGAAGTGTCAGGCTCAATCTTTTTCAATATTTGACGAGCATGATCAACATGTTGTTTTTCACCCGTGGTCAATAATGCCAATAGATAGAATATCTCAAATTGATTGCCAAAAACGACCGCAGTATTCTTGCGTTTTTTGTAAATTTCACGGTACAGGTCAGTGGCATTCTCATAGGCTTGCATTGCACTGTCAGTATTTGCAAGGATTAGCTGTTTGGCACAATTAGCAAGGTGCCATTCGACATGACGATCATCATATTGAACATCAGCAGTGTCCTTAAGCATTGAACTACTTTGGTGGTGTATACCCGCTGGCAACTCTGGAAAGAGCTTATGATCTCCTGAGAAAATACTGTATTTAGCCTGAGGCTGAAGAAGGAAAAATTGAAACCCGCTAAGGTTAGTAATATTAGCAATACGTTGTTGCAATAACTCCCAAAGTTCAGCTTGGTTGTTTAATGTTTTTAAACTGTTCTCAGATAAATCTAAAAAAGCGAGGCTGAAAAGCTCATCATTTAATTTAGCAAGTAAGTCTTGGTTGACGGGTGAGCCGAAAGTCGCTGTATAAAAACCAGGATCAATTAACTCAGAATCACGATATTGATAGCGTTCATGTAATAGTTCTAAGACATGCTGGAGTTTTTCTGCTTTACCTAAGAATAAATAAATACGTGCGTGTGAAACACCGTGCTCAACACTTTGCCATAAAATACGACCGAATGATTCGGTTGCAGAGAACGAGCTTAAAACCTGTTCTGCGTATAGTTTGAATACGTCTTCATTAATAGCACTGAGTAAAACATCATCAAGAAAATGGTTAGGGCACGAATATTTTCCCTGACTACCTTCAAGCCATCCGTTGTGAATAAGATCAACTAGGACAGGACGCAGACTATGCAGTGTAAAGCTATCGCCACTTCGAGGGTCATTAATACCTAAGCGGTGCGCACAGCTTGCAAGCGGTGTAGCTGCCACAGGTAAATAAATAATGGATATGAGATGAAGTAAAGCGCGTTGTATTTCTGGTAGCTTCTTAAAAGCTTCCAAGTCAAAAGATTGTTGAGACATATAATTTTAGGTTTAATTTTGGGTAACCGAGCAAGTATAAAATGTTTTTGTTTATTAGTCTTCATTAGTTATAATTTTATTTCATAATAATTGAATAACTTATATTGACACTCTATGCCACAATCACTATATTATCGCCCCTCGGTTAATTCCGTTTGGCTATATAGCTCAGCTGGTTAGAGCACATCACTCATAATGATGGGGTCCCAAGTTCGAATCTCGGTATAGCCACCATATAATAAGCCGCACATTGTATAATGTGCGGCTTTTTTTTGTGGTTTAAAATATGGGGTTGGCGACCTTATTTTTTAAAAGAATGATATAAAGAACTATCCGCAGGAAAATACCTCATGCTTTCAATTATGCAAAAAGACGGGGGGTGCCATATGTGTTTGATATATAATGTGAGGCTGTGTCTTCAAAATAAACCCAGTATCCTTATCAGCAACTCTTAAAGAGAAAAACATGCGTTCATCAACAAAACAAGATATTGATCTCTGGATTAAAGTTTCGGATAGTCTATTACAAAAGTTACTGCCTGAAAATCCTAAAAGAGATATGTTTGGAAAAGATCTAGCCCCTGGTGATTTTGCTAACTTAATAGATAAACACTTTATTAATGTCGATCAAGTATTGATTGATATGGCTAAGGCTGATAATGAGCATCAGGCAAAAACGATGTCGACAAACGTGAGCGAGGATACCGCCGTCGCTTTGTTTACCCGCTGGGAGCAATACAACTTTCATTGGCGTAGACACCCAATTCCTAGTCATTGGGTTCCTGAGGATAGCGATCAAATGTGGCGGGCAATATTTCTCTCGATGACGTTTGATCGTAAGTGGTCAAAAGAAATTGCAAAGCCAATACTGGGGGAATGGTTCGAGGAGTTGTAGTTTTTCTTCAATGAGCCTAGCCCCTGAGCTTATGGTGCTTAGAAAAGCAATTATATAAAAAGACAGGGGGTGCCATTACAATTTAACAGCTATCATTTAGGCGCGCTTTAAAGTACCTTTTATCACTAACTCTGCTATACTCGCAAACAATTTTTCATTAACAATTATCCCTTAAAATACAGAGCTTAAATTAAATCTAATATGTCTGAATTTGCAAAAGAAATAATCCCGATTAATCTCGAAGACGAGATGCGTAAATCCTATTTGGAATACGCAATGAGCGTTATCGTAGGGCGTGCCTTACCTGATGTTCGCGATGGTTTGAAACCGGTTCATCGTCGTGTGCTTTTTGCGATGCACGAGATGCGTAATGACTTTAACAAGCCTTATAAAAAATCGGCACGTATTGTTGGTGATGTTATCGGTAAATACCAT
>CAZWEA010000048.1:0-8014 GCA_964632635.1 uncultured Cocleimonas sp.
AAGAATAGCTATTCATTTGAATCAATAAGGTTGTACGGATTGTTAAAAATCTGATTGTGATTCTAGTATCCATTATTTCCCAGTTTTGTTATTTTGATATAAACATCATAAATGATGTATTAATAAATATTTCAATGGATCCTGTACAACCCCCGCCATATATTGACAATTGTTTAAAAAAGGCGGGGGTGCCATAGGCAAAAACCGCCTAATAAATCTTATGCTAATGCAATATTCCTCATCTCCAATAACCTAGATTTAAATCAATAACTTAAGTTATTAATATTTACTCAATCAACAGCATTCTTATCAGAAAAAGTTTTGGCTGCCTGTTAAATTGATTAATGATGAGAGTGTCGGAACAACATCAGTTATGTATAAAGGGGAGATATTTAATATAAGCTCTAAAATGGAAATTTACTAATCGCATCCATGCTATTATTTGGTATGGGAGGCATACTCACCTTGATGATTAAAGGTATCCATGTCGTTATTGCAGCTTACTATCATGTTTGATTGTAGTTGTAACGTTTGCTTTTATAAGGCTGACTTACTAATTATTGTAAAAAATTACTGTTAGCCAATGCTTAAATTGATCGCATGGTACTAAATCAAGGTTTAGAAAAAGGAGAAGAATTTATGTCAGATACTGAAACTGGTCAGATTACAAATAAACCGCCTGTTCACGTAAACAAAGTCGATAACATGGCACCACTTAATTGGTTATCAAAAGGAGTTTCTGACCTTAAGAAAGCAAAAATACCCAGTCTTATGTATGGTTTAGCCTTTGCAATTATTGGCTTACTCCTTACTTTTATAGCGGCTAAAAATCCAGTTTGGTCAGCAGCTTTAATCTCAGCTTTTTTATTATTAGGTCCCTTTCTCGCGATTGGTCTCTATGATTTAAGTAATCAAATAGAGGATGGGGAAAAACCTTGCCTACTTGATTCAATAAAGAAAATCAGATTAAATATCGTTAACCTTGGTTTTTTTGCTATTTTACTGGGTATTTTACTCATGATCTGGCTACGAATATCTGCATTAATAGCGGGGGTTTTCTTCAATGATGTAGATTTAATCATAAAAGGTTGGACCGTATTATTTGATGGTGGGCGCAGTATAGAGTTCTTACTCTTTTTTACATTTTTTGGTTTTTTCATCGCTCAGATAGTTTTTTCTATCAGCGTAGTATCTATACCAATGCTATTACATCGTAAAGTGGATGTTATAACAGCAATCACAACCAGTTTAAGAGTTGTCATCAAGAACCCCATACCCATGTTTATTTGGGCAGTTCTAATCGTCGTATTGATAAACCTAGGTATGCTCTTCGCCTTTATTGGCTTAACAATCACCTTACCTATTATCGGGCATGCGAGTTGGCATGCATATAAAGAACTAGTTGGAAATTAGAGCTAACAAATATTTTTCTAAAAATTGAGGACTATCGACTAAGTCAAATCACCCTTAATTCAAGCTTCCTTAAACCTTTTTTTTGGCATATAAGGATTTCAGAGAATTATCTGCGAGATAAGCAATCATTGTGCCTAGCGAGTACATAATTAGGTCTTCAAAACTGAAACTAGTACCGATAATAGTTCGAATAACCTGGCTTTTAATCCCAAGTAGATCAACAATATGGAAATATTGAGCAAACTCAATTAAAAATGCAAATGCCAATACACCCAGAGCAATGAGACCCTCACCAAAGTTAACAAATGACTTCACTAAGGAATAAAGAAGAATAACTACCAATAAATCGCCAATGCTATAGCGAATAAAGGGATAGGTATCCCCAGAAATGGCTACAGCAATAAATACTTCTATTAAAAAGAGAAATAATGCCAGCCAACGATAAAATGACTTACTCATTCTTTTGAGAGCTAATAGTTCTCACGCTGTGATCAACATTTGACTAATCAGTTTCAACTATTGTTTTTCTTAGGCTTCACAGCCACATTATTACGAATATATACAGGCTGTGCTTCTTCTATTACTACAGTTTTATTATTTTTGTATAAATCTAAAGCTAAGCGTGCGATAAACTCCGCCCGAGGTAATTGTTCATTCATAATCGTCAATGCATCAGGTTGTGGCTTCTCTTCAGAAAACAGATCATCATAATATTCATCCCAACCAGATCCAATCCCAATATGTGCTGTCTTGGACAGTACGCTTAGCATATCTTTTGCTTTGCTAACCTTTTCGTCTGTTATTGCTTGGATCTCTGAATGAGCCAATTTGAATACTCCCCAATAGACCTCATTCATTCGTGCATCGAGTGCTGATATTACCGTTTGATCCTCGCCCTTTTCTAAGAATGCTTGATAGGCCAAAGCTTGCAATGTAGACACTGGGATTATAGGTTTATCAATTGATAAAGCGATTCCCTGCGCTACTCCTGCGGCTATTCGCAAGCCAGTAAATGCACCAGGACCACGTCCAAAAGCAATGGCATCTATTTCTAAAAGGTCTAGATTGCCTTCTTCTAATACTTCATCCAGCATGGGCAGAATTAATTGAGTGTGCTCCCTGGGTGCTAATTGGAAACGTGTGTGAAACTTATACTCTATTCCATCATCTATAAGTAATGCGGCTGAGCATGCTTCAGTTGCTGTTTCAAGTGCTAGTATGATGCTAGGCATTTAGCTTATCCTTTAGATGTCGTAGTCTTTGATTTTTTTGGGGATTCCTGCTCTTTTGCTGATTTTGCATTTTTAATTATATCGAAAAATCGTTCTACAACTTCCTGTTTGCTGGTTCTAGGTACGCGTGGCAAGCTATTTAAAAACGTCATTCCATAAGATTTTGTGCGTAAACGTGGATCACAAATCATCAAAACACCTTTATCTTGACTATCACGAATCAATCTCCCCACGCCTTGCTTTAAGGAGATCACAGCTTGTGGTAATTGGTACTCACCAAAAGGATTTCCACCGCTTTCTCGGATGGATTTAATTCGAGCTTCCAAAACAGGGTCACCTGGTGATGCAAAGGGTAGCTTATCGATAATAACGCAGCTTAAGGCTTCACCTCTAACATCAACCCCTTCCCAAAAACTACTGGTACCCATCAACACAGCATTACCTAGTTTTCTGAATTTTTTAATCATATCTGCTTGTGATGACTCACCCTGAACCAAGATGGGGTACTCTATTTTGTCAGCGAGTAATTCTGCAGCTTCATTTAAAGCACGGTAGCTAGTAAATAACATAAAAGTACGCCCTTCACTTGCTTCTATGACGGGTACAGATGCATCAACTAAAGCAGAAACATAGTCTACATTCTGTGGTTCGGGCATATCAGGAGGTGCATACAATAAAGCATTATGCCAATAGTCAAAGGGGCTATCGAGTAATAGCTCTTTGGGTGATTCCATCCCAATTCGCTTGGTAAAGTGATCAAAAGACTGCCCAACTGCCAAGGTTGCTGATGTTAAAACCCATGCACAGGGCCAGCTTTCTAGGTGCCTTTTGAAAGTCTCTGCAATATCCAATGGTGTTGAAATTAACGAAAATGATCGGGTATATGTTTCATACCATTGAACTGAACCCAATTTTGGATGATTAAGATTGTATAGCTTCAAGCTTTGTTGCTGCATTCTCTCATAACAAGACTCCAACCCTTTGCTTCTTTCTGCTGCAATTTTTAATTGTATTTGTAAATCATCCAAAATTATTTCTAAATGGTTTATTTCTTTTTTAATCGCAGGCTTTTCTTGTATTTTATAAAATGGTTCACGTAAACCTGGTTTATCCATTGCCAACCTTAGATCCAAAACACATTTCTCTAATGCACCTAATAGCTCACGTAGTTCCTTCATATCAGCAGCGCCACTAAGTGCTTCAGCTAAGGTATCACGCCCAAGTTCTAATAATTGACGACTGCTTAGTACCTCACTAAAGAAAGTCGATGCTATTTCGGGTATCTGATGTGCTTCATCTAAAATTACTGCATTTGCACTCGGTAATAACTCACCAAAACCTTCTTCTTTTAATGCCAAGTCTGCAAAGAATAGATGATGATTTACAACAACTACATCTGCTTCTTGCGCTTCTCGACGAGCCTTTACCACAAAACAAGTGTCATAATCTTCACAATCAGAACCGAGGCAATTATCAGCTGTTGATGTGGCATGTTGCCAGATTTCTGCATCACTAGGGACACTGCTAAGTTCGGAAATATCGCCAGAGAATGTGATAACTTGCCAATCTGCAATACGCTGCAAGTAAGATAATGAACGTCTGTCATCAAAAGTACCTTCACTTTGAGCTCGTCTTAAACGGTAACTACAAAGATAGTTCGCACGACCTTTTAACAATGCAATTTTTGTGTCTGTTTTTAATGCGTTTTTAACTAGAGGTAAATCTTTACGAAAAAGTTGATCTTGTAAGGTTTTGGTTCCTGTTGAAATGATGACTCGACCACCCGATGCTATGGCTGGAACAAGGTAAGCGAATGTTTTACCAACACCAGTACCAGCTTCTATAACAGTAGCAGAATGGTTCTTAATGGCATCACCAACTGCGTGAACCATTTGTTGTTGTTGTTCACGCACCTGAAAGCCGGGTATTGCAGAAGCGAGTGGACCGTCATCACCCAATAACGTATCCCAATCTGTGTCTTGATCAAATGAAGCCATTTGTGTAGTTATGGTGCAACTCTTGAATAATTAATAGCTTCTTTAACCACGGTCATATCACCCACTTTCTCACCTGCTTTTTTGATTAATTCCCAGTTCTTAGCGATCAAATTATCATTATTACTATAGCGTATTGACTTCTTGGCCATACTTATTGTCTGCTGAAATTCTGATTGTTCAAAATGTGTAATAGCAAGCATGTTCCATAACATTGAGTTCTCAGGCTCTATCCTTAAACCTCGTTCAATACTACTTATTGCTGAACGCGTATTACCTATAGCGATATCAGCGCGAGCTTGTGTCATCAAAGATTTCACTGCTGGAGAATTTTCTGGATTTGCTATTACCGTTTCTTTATTAATGCTTGCAGAAACCATAGAACTATTATCTGGAATTGAAGCATAGGGATCGATCACTACCTGCTCCTTTTTTATGACTTTTGTTTTAAGTAATTCATTAACAGCGCGCTGCTCTTCTTTTGTAATAACTGATTGAACACTTGCCCCAGGACTATAGCGCTTAACTACTGCTGTTTTTTTAATAGCCTTTTTAGGTGGAATATTTGAACGTGTAACTATAGGTCTTTTTATTTCAGGTATGGTCGGTAAATTTCGAACATCAGATTGACCAATATTTGAACTAGAGCATGCAGACAAAGACATGATAAAAACCATTAAACTAATAAAAAAAGTGTATTTAAATTGATGCATTTAACGCTCCATTAATTTATCAATCCAACCAGCATCATCTTTTGACTTAGTTGTTTTGCGGGTGGTTTTAGTTGCTTTGTTCTGATTTTTAGCAGACCATTTTATCGAATCTTTTTTAGGGGGGGTTGTAGTATTCACAGAAGTTATTGTATTGTTTGGCCTTGTATTAGTAATAGCTTTTTGGTCCCAGACAGCAGCTGAGCCCATTGATGCAATGGGAGATCCATTTTCATCATAAAAAATCTGTGGCTTACATTCGCTCATTTTTTCTGGTTCAGTTCCAACTATAAATGGTACGGTTGCGGATTCACTACATACTGGGTTGTAAAGTAAGCCCGTCATTTTGTCCACTTTATAAAACTTTATAGATTTAGGCTTGGTAGGCTTAAAAGGTTTTGTTGGGATTCGCTTGAAAAAGTCTGCCCAAACTCGAAGAGCACCAGCAGCACCTGTGAATCCAGTTGGTTTATTATCATCACGACCAATCCATACAGATGCGACATGTTGCCCTGTAAAACCTGCAAACCAGCTATCTACATTTTTATTGGTTGTACCCGTTTTTCCTGCTGCATTTTTCCACGCTGGCAGTGCATGGCTTAAGTACTTTGCTGTACCTACTTTTGTGACTTTGTTCATTGCATAAGATAATAAATATATCGGCTCTTCAGGTATCACTTGTTTTACTGCAAGTGGATAACGGTTTAGCGTTTTCCCATAAGAATTCATCACGCTTCTTATCGCTTTAAGAGGTGTATATGAACCACCTGCTGCGATTGTTTGATAAAGCTGCTGTACTTCCATTGGGGTAAGCTGAACGGCACCTAATAGTAAGGATGGGTTGCTTTGTATCTCCCTATTATGTCCAAGATTATAGAGTGTTTTGATTACTCGTTCTAATCCGTGTGTAATACCTATGCGCACAGTTGGTGTATTCAATGAATTAACCAAAGCCTGCTCAAAAGGCACAATTCCTATGTCCTTACCACTATAATTTTTTGGCTTCCAGGTCTTAGTTTTAGACAAACGCACCGTAACAGGCCCTGCATCTACCGGCGTAGCTAAGGTGTATTTCCCTTCATGTAATGCAGATAAATAAACAAAAGGTTTGATTAATGAACCAATTTGTCGTTTCGCACTTAATGCGCGATTATAGCCGGCAAAACGGGCATCTCTACCACCCACTACGGCTAATACTTCAGCTCCTTGTACACTACTTACCACCATAGCACCGTTCAACTTGTCTTTATCCATACGTTTTGATTTTTCTAATTTTTCAATACGACTTTTTAAAGCATTTTCAGCTTGAATTTGTATAACTGGATCCATTGATGTGAAAATTAACAATCCCTCTGAACTTAAGTCTTCTTCCTTATAATCCCGTTTTAGTTGTATTCGAACTAACTCAAGATAAGATGGAAAAGGACTCACACTAGGTGGGGCTACTTTACTTACTCCCAAGGGGCGAGTTTTCAATTCAACGGCAAGTTTAGGAGCTATAACCCCTTCTCTTGCCATAACATCAATAACTAAATTGCGACGTTTCATCGCTGATTTAGGATGTAAACGAGGATTATAAGCAGAGGGGCCTTTAGCTATACCTATAAGTAATGCAACCTGTTCGGGATGTAGTTCGCTAATGGGTTTATTAAAATAGAATTGGGATGCTAATCCAAAACCATGGATAGCTCTTTTTCCATTTTGACCAAGATAAATTTCATTTAAGTATGCTTCTAAAATCTCATTTTTTTCATAATGATTTTCAAGTAGCATTGCCATGATAGCTTCTCTGGCTTTTCTCTTGTAACTTTTTGTATTACTAAGATAAAAGTTTTTTACTAACTGCTGTGTTAAAGTGCTTGCACCCTGTACTCTTTTACCTGCTTCTGCATTTGCAATAATAGCACGTACAATCGATTTAGGGTTTACACCAAAATGATCATAAAAATGCTTATCTTCTACAGCAACTAGACCCTTTGCTAATAAGGGTGTCACTTCGTCAAGCCTTATCAGAACGCGATCTTCATTATGTTGAGGATAGAAGTTACCAATTAATACAGGTTCCAAACGCATCAAGGTTAAAGGCTCGCTACTCTCAGTATTTTCTAATTTAGCAATTTTCTGTTTCTTAATTGTAATTTGAATTCGCCTAGATATTTCTTGATCTTCAGCAAATTTAAATCCGCGAGTTTGGATGGTGAACGTATTTTTTTTCCTAGTGAACTGTCCTGTACCAACTAAATGCGTTACATAACTATAACCCAGCAACTGTAGCTCTCTTTGAAGATCATCACCTATCAGGCTTTTGCCTTCATAAATCTCAAGTGGACGCGCAAAAACTCGTGCAGGGAGT
This sequence comes from uncultured Cocleimonas sp., assembly GCA_964632635.1. GTDB lineage: Bacteria > Pseudomonadota > Gammaproteobacteria > Thiotrichales > Thiotrichaceae > Cocleimonas. Next base: position 7,703 of record CAZWEA010000048.1, read on the forward strand.
GCCCAACGTTTTCCTTCAAATTGCTTTCTGACAAGATCATCTTGCTCAAGAACATAGGCGGCGGCAAAAACTGAGCCAATTACAATACCCACTAATAAAGCTATTCTGGTAACTCGCCATAAACCTCGAAAAACACTCAATATTGCAGAAAAGAATACACCAATAAATGATTTTTTAGGATTATCATCAAAAGGTAATATTGGTTGCTCTTGACTGTTTTTCGAATCATCCGTTGAATTGGATTTATCTGTAGATTGCAGCCCTTCTTTAGTATTTGTAGAAGGCTCAAATTCAGCTGAAGGCTCTTTACTT
>CAZWEA010000048.1:8114-21293 GCA_964632635.1 uncultured Cocleimonas sp.
TTACTTGCTGAGGGCTCTTTATCAACCGTTGACTCAGTCACAATATCAGTTAATTCAGATAATTCTTCAGAATCTAATGGTTTGTCTTTTTTATCTGACAAGTGTATCGCCCCAATTTATAAACGTAAAAAGACAGTGATTATAGTTATTGTATGAGACCTTTGCACGAGAGTAAAAATAGCGTGATTTTTCCTAATTTCTTTAAAAATGAGATGAATAGCAGGGCTATTGACCAAACTTTTAGGGGAGTCAGGGAGAATTTAAGCATTTTTATTCCGTCATATCTCTCGTGCAATAGTCTCTATATAAAGTTCTCTTCATTCTACAATAGATAACCCAAATCTACACTTAGAAAAACAAATATTGCACAAGTATTTTGCTCTTCTAAATGCAGATTAAAAGACTTCAACATAACTCAGTGACGAAAGAAAATGAGATAAAAATAAACTGGAAATTTATTTTGGTTCAGCTTAGAGTTAACTTTAATTGATTATAGTTTATATAATGGTAACAAAAAATGGTTTATAACTATGAAAAATACACCACTATTCTTCTTTCTTTTATTTTTCAGCATATTGCTAACAACAGGTTGTTCACAACAATCTCAGCATTCAGCAAATAATAGGGTAAACCAAAACCACCCGACTGTATCTCCACAGACCTATAGACCACAAACTAAGCAATCACCACGGATAGATAAACAAGGTTTGACTCGTAATCGCATGGTCAAAATTGCAACTAGCACTATTGGTGCTCCTTACAAATGGGGTGGGAGTAATCCTACCCAAGGTTTCGATTGTAGTGGTTTAATGAGCTATGTGCATAAAAATGCGTTGGGGTTAAACATACCTCGCACTGCAGCAAAACAAAGAGACCACAGCAGAACAATTACTTATGCCCAATTAAAACCGGGGGACATGTTGTTTTTTAAAACAGGTAAAAAGTCTAATCACGTTGGTATATACATTGGTAACAGAGAATTTGTTCACGCTGCGACTGGAAGTAAACATGTAAAAGTAGCAACCATGGATTCAAAGTATTGGTTTAAGAGATTCGTTAAATTTGGAACATTTTTATGAAGTTTGTACTAAAGTTAGCATGAGTTACTTTTACATTAGCATTGAAAACTCTGATATTAACCTTATTATAGGTTATGTGGTTATGGTCGATAAAACATCAAAGGAGAAAACATGGGCTTACTAAGCTTTGCAAAAAATATCGGTAAAAAGATTTTTGGGGGAGACGATGATCCTTCTGAAAAATTAAAAGAACATATTGAAGAAGACAACCCAGGAATAAGTAATCTAGAAATCGAAGTACAGGACGGTGTAGCAACTATCAAAGGTGATACAGATGATCCAAGTGCTTTAGAAAAAGTTATTCTGATGGCTGGAAATGCGATGGGGATTGAAGAAGTCAGAGCAGATGAAGTAACAGCACCGGCACAAACAGTTGAAGTGCAGTACTACCAAATTCAAAAAGGTGATAGCCTTTGGAAAATTGCCAAAGAGTTTTATGGCAACGGCAATGACTATCCTAAAATCTTTGAAGCAAATAAAGAAGTTATCAAAGATCCTGACCTTATATTCCCTGGTCAGCAAATTCGAATCCCAATGGATTAGTCTTTCTAATTCAACAATTAACAACACTTAAATAAATCACAAAGGAGTATATTATGGATATGGGCGATCTTTTAAAAATGGGTGCATCAGCTTTTATTAAAAGTAAAATGAGCGGAAATGCAGGTAGTGGTCTAGATTTAGGCACTTTGACTTCTGCACTTTCAGGCTTAACTGGCGGAAATAATGATAATGGCGGTTTCGATATCGGATCATTACTCGGGAAAATGCAAGGTGGCGGAATGACTGACATGGCAAAATCTTGGCTTGGCGATGGAGACAATCAGCCTATGGAAGATAGTCATGTAACCGATATGTTTGGTGCTGATAAGATTTCAGACTTTGCATCACAGCTTGGCCTAAGCGAGTCAGAAGCTATTGGTGGATTACGCGATGCTATGCCACAAATGGTTGATAATGCTAGTAGCGGTGGTTCTTTACTTGATTCTATTGGTGGAATCAGTGGCGCATTAAATATGGCTAAAGGTTTTCTTGGTAGATAGTTAAAAAATATTTACCCAATAAAAAAAGCCACCTTTACGGTGGCTTTTTTTATTGGGTCCTCAGGCATAACAGTAGCGAAAGAAAAATGAGATAGAATCTTTCTGATAGAAGTGTGACAGGCGATTAGCAAGGTTTACAACGAAGATCAGGAAGGTTTTAGCCATTTTTACTCGTCACTTGAGTTATGCTGAGGTATCTTAAATCCTATATCATTTTTTTTATAAGGATTTAAGATTTTTCATGGAAACTACCTTACAATCTCTATCAATTACAGTATTTAACATAATTTTTAAATTTAGGAGTTCCAATGCCAGCTTTACTTCCAAACGTAGACCCTGATGGTTTACTCGAATATTCAGTTGTTTATACTGACCGCGCACTTAATCACATGTCGCAGTCTTTTCAGACTGTTATGAATGATATTTCTAGCACTTTAAAGGAAGTTTATAACGCTAAAGCTGCAATTGTTGTACCTGGTAGTGGAACCTTTGGTATGGAGTCTGTAGCACGTCAGTTTGCCACCGATGAAAAGTGTTTAGTGATTCGCAATGGTTGGTTTAGTTTTCGTTGGACACAAATCTTAGATACAGGAAAAATTGCTAGCGATCATACGGTAATGAAAGCGAAACAATTAGAAGATGAAGCACAGTCTCCTTTCGCTCCAGCTGCTATTGAAGATGTAGTAGCTACCATTAAAGCAGAAAAGCCAGCGGTTGTTTTTGCTCCTCATGTTGAGACTTCTTCTGGAATGATTTTACCAGAAGACTATCTACAAGCAGTTGGCGATGCTGTACATTCTGTTGGTGGTATTTTCGTCTTGGATTGTATTGCTTCAGGGACCATCTGGGTTGATATGGAAGCAAATAATGTTGACGTATTAATCAGTGCACCACAAAAAGGTTGGAGTGGTCCTCCCTGCGCTGGACTTGTGATGTTGAGTGCCGCAGCACTTGCCAAAATGGAAGCGACTGAAAGCAGCAGTTTTGCGATGAATCTAAAACAGTGGCACACCATCATGCAAGCCTACGAAGGTGGAGCCCACGCCTATCATGCAACTATGCCAACTGATGCACTTAGACAGTTTAGAGATATTATGCTTGAGACCAAAGAATACGGTTTTGATAAAGTAAAACAAAACCAGCAGGACCAAGGTGATAAAGTCCGCGCCCTACTTGCCAGCAAAGGTATTAAAAGTGTTGCAGCCCCTGGCTTTGAAGCTCCTGGAGTCGTTGTTAGCTATACCCAAGATGTTGGCATTCAAACTGGAAAGAAGTTTGGTGAGATTGGCATGCAAATCGCAGCAGGTGTTCCGTTACAATGTGATGAACGTGAAGACTATCAAACCTTTAGACTGGGTTTGTTTGGTCTAGATAAGCTACAAAATATTGATCGTACGGTAGCTAGTTTAGATGAGGCTTTACAAGAAGTAATGTAAGGATTTATTTTATAACTTTCATACGGCTCTCAACCAAATAGAGCGGTATGAAAGTACATTGAAATCGACACAAAAAACCTATAGGCTGGATTAAAAAATGCTTCAATTATATTACTACCCAAAAAATGCAAGTCTAGCCCCTCATCTAGTTTTAGAGCATCTCAATGAAGACTTTGAGTTACTTCTAGTTGATAGGGATAATCAACAGCATAAGTCTCCAGAGTATCTTGCCCTTAATCCCGCAGGAAGAATACCAACGTTAATTCATGATGATCTTGTCATCTTTGAAAGTTCTGCTATTTGCTTGTATCTTTGTGAACTACATCCAGACTCCACATTAATACCAAAGCTCGGTGAACACGATCGTGCTCATTTCTATCAGTGGTTAATGTATCTAAACAATACGGTACAAAGTGAGTTTTTAGTGTATTTCTATCCTGAAAAATACACTGCCAATAAAGATTGTGAAGCTTCAATTATAGAAGCACAAGAAAGCCGCTTAATGGCAATGTTTGATTTACTCGATAAGCATTTAAGTGGAAAAACATATCTAGTTGGAAACCAGATAACTGTATGTGACTATTATTTAATAATGGTGTCAATCTGGGGTAGAAACCTACCTAAACCACCACTGAAATATAAAAATCTTGGACCCTACTTAGAAAGTATGGTTAATCATAAAGTGGTAAAAAAAGTGTTTCAAACAGAAAAAATATCATTAACTGGTTAGTTCTTTAATTCCGACATCTCTTGTCATTCAACCTATAAAGAATCACTTTATTGATCTATATCTATAGTATTAACTGAAATAGCTCCTATATTTAATATAAGAAGTCTTTTAATTTAAGAATATATAGGAGCTAAACCATGGATACTAAATCCGTTCAAGATAAGCTTCAAAAAGCTTATAACAGCATGTTAGAACATATTGAAGAGTTGGTTGATAAAGATAAGAAACCACTTAAGGAAGCATTTTCAGAAGCTGAAGATAAGCTCAGTGAGTGGCGTGAATTAAGTCGTGAAGAAATCGACCACATCAGTACAGAATTAAAATCTAATCTATCTGAATGGGGTGAAACCACCCATCGCCTCAATCAAAGCCTCAAAGAAACACTATCATTCGATACGGCTTATATCGCCAATAATGTCTGGAGTAAACTTTCACGAGTTGCCGATCAAACCATAGTTGAACTGTCAGAACTTGGTGAAACATTACAACGAAATATGGCAACAGATGCATCAAATTTATCGGATCAACAAAAACTCTGGATGGATGATGCTACACAATGGCACGAGCAATATGAGAGGTCATTAAAGCAGCTAGATGAATTAAGAGCTGGTGTTCGCAAGCAAATGCGTTCCATCACTAAATACAGCAAAACAATTAATACTAAACAATCTGATGAGCAACAAAATCACAACAGACTGTTACAGATGAATCAAGAAATTACCTCTTCAATTGATACTTTATATCAACGACTACATGGAGATGACTAATGATTACTGAAATTCCCTTAAATGAACCTCATATCTATGCCTTTCAACTCAGTGGAAAGCTTGTCGAAGAAGATTATAAAATTTTTCGCCCTAAGCTGGAGCGGATACTTAAAAAAGAAAGCCCTCTATCTTTATTAATCACACTTAAAGACTTTGAAGGCTGGAGTGCTAAAGCTGCTTGGCAAGATATTAAAATAGGCCTCCAACATAATAATGATTTTTTACGAATTGCCATTGTTGGTGAAAGTTTACTAGAGAAAATTATTTCAGAAATTGGTGATCTTTTCACAAAATCTGAAATAGAGCACTTTGATAGTGATACTGATGCTTTAAATTGGCTTAAGGAAGTAGAAAACCTTGCCGAAGGAGATGAATATATTGGCTATCGCCATATTCTAGTAGCCACAGACTTCTCAAAATATGCCAATGTAGCATTAAGAAAAGCGCTAGAAATTGCAAAGCCATTTGAGACACAAGTTACTTTAATTCATGCAGCAGAAACTCTTTCATCAGAGCTCTACCCTGCGATCGGTGAATTAGCAGTACCCGTGCTTGCAAGTAACCCAGAGTTAGAAGAAAAACATCTAAATCGAATTGAAAAAAGATTAGATAAGCACATAAATGACTCAGGGTATGATGAAACTAAGATTAATGTAGTGGTTTTGTCAGGTCATCCTGTAGACACATTGATTGAGTATGCTCGCAAAAATAATATTGATCTAATTGTCATTGGTTCACACGGAAGGCGAGGTCTAGCTAGGTTAATTGGTTCATCTGCTAATGGCATTATCAATCATGCGCCTTGTGATGTTCTAACTGTTGTGTAAATCACACGTTAAATTTTTACTCTCGTACAAAGGTTTCTATTGATAATAATAATCGTATTTTTTCTGTAAATTGATGGTGAATTTCCAGACTTCGTTATAAGACAAGCCACTTTTTTCTGGAATAATTATTTTCAAATAGAGGTCAGCTTTATGCTTTTCTTTAAGTTTTGCTAACGTTCGCTCTAACTGCTTCTGTGTTAATTGTTTATAAGAAGCATTAGAGCTGGACTTAAAGTTTATTACTTTTCTAGACCCCACCTTTTTGTAACGAATGCTTACCACATACTTACCTTTAGATGATCGCTCAGGACGTAATAGTTTTTGATATTTATTATCAAGTGTATCGAGTTCACCCTGCAGACTCCTCAACTGTGTTTCGCCTGAAGTCCGTAATTTCTGCAAAGAACTAATCGTACTAACTTTTTCTTCTAATTGTTGTTTAATCTGACTAACACTTAACTCAGATAACGATAATTGTTGTTGTTTAGTACTGAGTGTTGCTTTGATAGTTTTTAAAGTTAACAAATGCTCTTCTTTAATTTCTTCAAAATCGCTATTTTCACTTTGTAGCTGCGTGATTCTTTGCTGTAGCTGTTGGGATTTATTGACTTCTTTATCTAAACCTTTTTGCGTTTCATCATAATTAGTTTGTAAAGAAGCCAGTTGTTTATCTAACTCACTACGTTTAACTTGAAGTACCTTAGTTGTAGCATTATTTTCTTTCACTGTATTTTCGAGCTGTACGACTTGTTCTTTTATTTTCTGGTTCTCTTTTTCCAAAACTTGCAGAACTATTTGATTCTCGTTTTTAATTGTTACAATTTTCTTTTCAAGGTTACTACGACTTTTCTGCAAAGTTAGCATGACGTCTCTACTATCCTCAGCAGCACGTTTGAGTTTCTCTATTTCTTTATTATTTTTATCACTATCTTGTTTTGACTCTGTCAATAAGCCCTCTAAGGCTTTGATTTGTTCACGTAATATTTCTTGAGCACTTAAACCTTTATCAATTTTATTCTTTTGTGTTTGGCTTAATTGAGACAATTCATTCTTTTGTTTTAAGGTGCTTTCTAAATCAGTTTGAAGTGCGACTAACTTTGACTCCTTTCTCCCTAAAAGCAGTTCTTTTTCACTCAGTTTTTTCTGGGTATTATCTAGATTAGTCTTTTCTAGTTGAAACTTTTCACTCAAGGTAAGTAGCTTTTCATCCAATGATTGCAAAGCAGTTATTTTTTCAGTTAGTTGTTGCTCCATCCCTGTTAGCTTTTCTTGGGCTGCTGTTAAGTTACTTTTCTTCGCTTTATATTCTGCATTTAAGTCTAATAACTTTGCTTCTAGCTGACTTAGCTTTGACTCAAGGTTTAGGTTTTTTTCTTGACGGGTATCTGCTAAAGATGTTGCAACTTCCTGTGCTTCGATACTGGATTTCAACTCTGAGATCAATGTCCAGTTATTTAAAATAACAGCCACAGTGACCAATAGGAAAACCATCACGATGACCATCATGATGTCAGTAAATGACGGCCAAAATCCTTCCTCACTCACATTATGGTTTTCTAAGTGTGTATTTCCACCCGGGTAACCGTAGTTCATATTTATCCCTACCGTCCGTTATTTGCGATCATTCGAATTTTTGGTATTTATATCTATATGACTCTCTGGATAGTTTTCGGTTTGTAATAATGATCCATTATCAGTAGAAGTAGCTTTTGGTTCAATATCATATTCAGGCTCTGAAAGATGAAAGCCTTTACGTATTAAGCCCTTGATATCGTTAATTTCATCGTGAATTCCAATTCTTTTAATATGCCCGTGCAAATCATCCACCGCTAGCTTCAATTGATCACCTGCTTGGATAAACTTCTCTTCTACTGCAAGAATTTTATGTGCTGAGTCTTTTAATGCTGAGGTTAATTCGGCGACCTGCTGAATCATACCTTCTTCAGTATGCGAAATTTTCGGTATCAGATACATACTAGTTAAGTCTTCAACTTGAGTTAGCAGTTGAATTCGTGCATCGTTTAATCGTAAATAGAAGTATGCAAAAACGAAAAAACAAATAATAGCCGTAATTGTCGAACTTAATGCAGAAGACATGCCGCTAATAATTGCACCCATCTCTTTCACTCCTTCAGGGGAGTTCAAAAGACCCGCAGCACCAATTAAAGCCATCGATAACGAAACAACAGTACCAAACACACCCGCCAGAATTAAAGTGCTATGAACAAAGCGAATAACCGTTAAACGAGAGCTTTCATAGGCGTTTGTACTTGCTGCCATTGCTTCTTGATTGACGGGCGCGCCTTGTTGAGAAACCCACTTCACACTATTAAAGCGCTGCACAGCTAACGAGGTTTTTACCAATCCTTGCGTTGGGTTATCATCATTTTGCCTTAACGAATGGATCATCTTAAGCAACTGCATATGCTCATGGATATAACGAAACAACACCATAACGATGCGCAACAGACCAATAAAGAAAAATATAAAGATGATACCGTTGATGATTAAACCCGTTTTACTGATATCACCTGAAGTATAGATATTTACTATGGTGTCTTTATAGAAAAGAAGAAGAGCTGCCAAAGTTATAAGAAATAATACAACCTGAATTAAAGTGCTTTTTGCGCTATTTTTTCCAATATCCATTTCTGCCCCAATCCCTACTCTTGTCTTCAAGGCACTATAATGACACGCCACGATGTTTTGCTCAAATAATAGTCACATCATTCTAAGCGACTTAATCAGAAAATTCTTAACCCAACCATGTCAATATTTCTTCTGGATATTCAATAACACCATTCGCATTCCAAAGAATCGGCTCTTGAGAAGCATCGATATATCCATAGCTTGCTAACAATGTCTGCATATTTGCACGATTTCCTGCCTCGATATCTCGTTGTGCATCACCAACATAAATACATTCAGTGGCAAGACTTCCACATTCAGTAGCCGCTAAATAAAGAGGTTCAGGGTGAGGCTTACGCTTGCTTAAAGTATCACCTGAGATTATTGTACAGGCACGCTGAAATAAACCAAGTTGTTGTAATAAAGGATCCGTAAGAAAACCGGGCTTATTCGTAACTACTCCCCAACTTATGTAGTTTTCTTCAAGAAAATCCAACACTTTATCCATGCCATTAAATAATTTTGTATCCACACAGAGTACTTTCTCGTATAAATGTAAGAATCGATGACGACGACGTTCAAGATCATCAACATTTTGATGATTACCGAAACCAAGTTTAACCATGGCAATTGAACCATGAGAGACATAATCCCGACATTCTTCATTAGATAGAGGCGGTTTGTCTTCTTCTGCTAGTAACAGATTTAGCGCATTGGTCATATCTGGAGCAGTGTCTAATAAGGTACCGTCTAGATCAAAAAGGACCGTGGATATTTTTGAACTGTTGTCTAAGTTAGCCATCAAATATATGATTAAGTAAATAATGAGGAAATTGTCTGTGAAACAGATTACTTTAGCAAACAAAAAATTAACACAACTAATTAAAATTGGACTTTTAGCACTGCTTTTTGTAAGCAGTAATGCATTTTCTTTTACAGACCTTAATGGAAAGAACGATTCTATATCTAATCATATAGGAAAAGATAAGTGGACCATCGTAGAGATTTGGGAAACAAATTGTCCTGCCTGTCGTATGCACATGCCAAGTATGGTTAAATTTGATGGGAAACTAGATAACACTCGTATACTAGGTGTTTCTCTGGATACTAAAAATGGTGTTGATGATGTAGAGGATTTTATTGATGAATATGGAATCAAGTTCCCAACAATTATCACAAATTACATCGAAATGAATATCTGGATGGAGAAAAGCCTCGGTGAATCATTAGTAGGAACACCAACTTTTATTCTCTTTGACCCATCTGGTAAATTAGTTGCTGCACAACCTGGCATGCTCTCTACAGAGAGTATTGAAAAATTTATTCTACAAAATTCCAAAACTAAACAAGTTGCTGAGGAATCTTCAAAAAGTTAAGTATTGATGCTAACTAGTTAGAACTAAGGGTGCCCTGAATAAAAACTTTCTTATAACTTAACACGAGTTTTTTCAAAGAAAACGTTAATACACCTATACTCAATAAAATCAAAAAGACTACGACAAAAATAGCTTCAGATCCCGAAAAAGTTAATTCAAATATGCTGATTGTGCCATCATCAGCTATTTTTTTCATAAACCTGAAAACAATAGTTGGTACGGGTATCAGAAATAGTAAACTTAGTAATGATATTTTATAGTTGTCCATTATTTTTATTTTTCAAATTAATAGGTAAAGAAGAGAATACTCTTTCTATATGAAATGACAAAAATAAGTGATGAACGGATATATATAATAAATTCCTAATATTTAACTTTCGTATAAGAACTTCTTCAGTTACAATTCTGCTAAGCCAAGGGGTGGTAGTAATCCTACCTGAGAATCTGTTGATTAAACAGTAAACCCTTAGAACCTGATCTGGTTAATACCAGCGTAGGGATAGGCAGAAGCTTAACTCCATCATTATTATATCAATTAATATACCTTGTTGTTTTGCATGTTGCTATTCCTTTTTATTTTTGGAGAAAACATGCGAAAATCAAAATATTATCTACCCCTTCTTTTTAGCTCACTTTTAATTACAACGCTAGCAGATGCTGAAGTCACACTTGAGCAAATAGAAGTCACCACAGATTTTCGCCCTACCACATTAGAAGATAGCACCGTTAGTGTTACCGTTGTCACAGAAGATGATTTAAAAAAACGCGGCGCTAATCATATAGAAGAGGTTCTAAATACAGCACCAAATGTCAATTTATCAAGTGGGGCTTCACGTGCCCATTATTTCCAAATTCGTGGTATTGGTGAACGTAGTCAATTTCAAACTCCTATTAATCCTTCTGTAGGCTTATATGTCGATGGCATTGACTTTAGTCGTAGTGGCGCTGCTGCAACATTATTTGATATAGAACAGGTCGACGTCGTCCGCGGACCACAAGGTACTAAATATGGAGCTAGTGCATTAGCGGGTATTATCAACTTAAAATCAACAGAGCCCAGCAATGAGCGCAAGGGACATATTGAAAGCACCATTGGTAACTTTGGAAGAAAAAGTCTTGGTATCGCGGTGGGTGGACCTCTTATAAAAAACACTTTATTAAGTCGTTTTTCTTTGCATTCAAATCAATCAGATGGCTTTATCAATAATAAATTTTTGAATCGTGATAATACCTCTGAGATTGATGAACTCACCGCTCGCGGACATCTAAAATGGTTAGTGAGTGATGAGCTTAGTGTTGATCTACATTACCTACATCTCGACATTAACAATGGTTATGATGCATTTACTTTTGATAATTCTCGCAATACCTTAAGTGATCAGCCAGGTCGAGATTCACAGAAAACCAATGCTTTTTCTATCAAATCAGACTTTAAAATAAACCCTGCCGTATCGTTAAAAACAAGTGCCAGTTATTCAGATTCTGATCTTGAATACAGTTATGATGAAGATTGGTCATTTGTTGGTCAGTTCGATGACAACCTATTCCCCTACTCTTCTTTTGACCAGTATTTACGAACTAGAAAAAACACAAGCTTTGAAGCACAGTTGCTTTCAGATGAAGAAGGACGTATTTTTAATGATAAAACAGACTGGGTTGCGGGACTTTACTATTCTAAAAAATCTGAAAACCTGCTCCGTAAATACACCTTTGCAGAAAATGATTTCAATAGTAAATATGACACCAAAAGCAGTGCAATATACGGTCAACTAGATACCATCGTAACTGACAAACTAAACATCATCACAGGCTTAAGGGCAGAACAATGGGATGCAAATTATAACGACTCTAAGAATAATTCAGTCAACACAGATGAGCTTCTCTATGGAGGCAAACTAGGTCTTGAATATGATATAAATGACAACCATTTAGGGCATGCCAGTATATCGCGTGGCTTTAAAGCAGGTGGTGTAAATGTCGATGGATCTCTACCTAAAAACTTATTGGACTTTGGTACAGAATATCTATGGAATTTTGAAGTAGGAGTCAATTCATCATTCTTTGATGATAAATTAAAAACACGTGTATCCACCTTCTATGCAAAACGTAAAGATCAGCAAGTAAATAGCTCAGTCGTAGTGCAACGCGATGATGGAAGTACTGAATTTACGCCCTTTATAGCCAATGCAGCCGCAGGTAATAACTATGGACTAGAAGCAGAACTAGACTGGCAGTTAACAGATAAATTGAAACTCAAAACTTCACTGGGTTTATTAGCGGCAGAGTTTGATCAATATAAAGACCCGCAATCAGCAGCAAATGGCTTAAACTTAAATGGTAGAGATCAAGCACATGCACCTAATTACCAATACACCTTAGGAGCAGAATATTCATTCTCTTCTAACTTAAGCGCAGGTTTAAACCTAGAAGGAAAAGATGGCTTCTATTTCTCTGACAGGCACAACGCAAGAGCAAAATCATACTCACTGTTAAATGCCAATGTAAGCTATAAACAAGGCGACTGGAAAACCACACTCTGGGCAAGAAATTTATTAGATAAAGACGTTGATGTAAGAGGCTTTGGTAGTTTTGGTAATAACCCGGGCAATGGTTATACAACCGAAACCTACACCCAAAAAGGTGAGCCACGTACAGTAGGACTTACACTTTCATATGATTTTTAAGTTTGAATAAATGAATGGCACCCCCGCCTTATTTTAACAATTGTCGAAATAAGGTGGGGGTGCCATATCATTTCTTCAAAGCAGATTTACATTGTTATCTGACCCACCAGAAATAATAGAAGAAAATCAAAGAACTGTTGTTGATGTGGCAGAACTTCATATATAGCGTGCTATTTTAGACAGAGGAAATAGTATATAAAAAACATATAATGATGAACATTATTTTCTTTACGAAGATGCCTTTGCAGAAGAGCAATTTCCAAATATCGAGTTAATAAAAAAAGATTTAGAGAAAGGTATCAATATTCTTAAAAAAACATAACAAGTGACTGTCATTAGAACCACTTTTCTAACGATTTAATTTGAATTGCACTTGCTTGTTGAATTCACTCCCCCTACTTTTTGGAAGATTGTAATGGCAGCTTCATTATAATAATGTGAGAATACAAATCATGATTAGGCACTTTCAATACAAAAAAATATGTTCAGGTAGGGACTATCTACAAGAGCATTGCACAGACCCATTTAGCTTAAACAAAGTAGCTGAATACTCATGTATGTCTCAATATCATTTCTCTAGAGTATTCACAAATGTATTTGGTGAATCGC
>CAZWEA010000049.1:0-21239 GCA_964632635.1 uncultured Cocleimonas sp.
ACCAATAAGCGTTCTAAATCTAAGCAATAAGATATTGTAATTTATAAGTATTAATTAATGATTGCGCTTGTGATGGCAAGTCCTTAAAAGTTAACTTCTTGTTGTGCGTTTCACACCAGCGTTTTAACTCTAAAAATAGTGATATTCCTGCACTGTCTATCCTTGTGATTTCACCACAGAATAAAGTCAGCTGACTTTCTGCTTGAGCATTTAAAGACTCTTTAGCTTCTTCCAATAAAGTAGTCACTTGTGAAAAAACAAAATCTCCAGATAACTGTAGACCTTGTTGTGTTTTTATTATCTGAGCCAAAACTTATTTACCAATTTTTTCTAATCTTGTGATAAGGGCATTAAGACCTTTAGCACTAACTTCACGGGTGAAATTTGTTCGAAAGTTCGTAATCAAATTAATTCCTGCTATTTCAACATTGTACGCCTTCCAGTCACCCGACTTTTTACGCACGCTGTAATTAGCGGTTATTGAAGCGCCTGCTTTTGGTTTCACTACTGTTCGTACCAAAACATAACCTGGCTTTTTATTCGCAACTGATCTACCTGCGACAACATTTGCTCCTGTGTATTCAAGCATGGTTCTAGCATAGCTTCTTACCAACATTTCACGATAGGCATTAATAAATCTAGTACGTTGCTGAGGGTTTGCTGTTCGCCAATGTTTACCCAAGGTGAGCTTTGCCATTGAACTAAAATCAATAAATGGTAAAACTTCTCTTCTAATCATGGCATTTAGTTGTGCTGGATTACTGTGATATTGCTGCTTATTCTTCTCTAAAAGTCGCGTGATACTGTTAGTGATATTTAGTACACGTTTTTCTGCCGCAGTTACATCTGGTGTTTTTGCCATTGCCTGTACTGCTGGAAACAATAGCGAGATAACTAGTATCCACAAACCAGCTCTTTTACTCAGAATATTTTTTAAATGCTCCATTGCCCTACTTCCTTAATTGAATTATATCTCTTAGTTCTATTTCAATTTAGTTAGTTCAATCTTTTGTTGTTAAACTCACCAATACTTTACCGATAATTTCTTCCAAAACGATTGCAGATTGAGTGATATCCAAATGGCTCCCTTCAACTAGGTTTGCATCTTCGGCTCCAGGCTCCAAGGAAATATATTGTTCACCTAAAAGGCCTGCTGTATAGATACTTGCTTGAGTATCTTCAGGTAAATAATTAACGTCCGAATTAATATTCATTTCTACAATGGCGCGAAACGATTTTTTATCGTAATAAATTTTTGTTACCCTTCCGACATTAACACCAGAAAGTGTCACTTTTGCACGTGTGCGAAGTCCCCCGATATTTTCAAAATTAGCAGTAACTTTATAGCCTTTATCTGAGCTCAAACTGCTGAGGTTACTTACATTTAATGCCAGTGCAATAAATGCCAACAAACCAAAAACAAAAAAAGCGCCTACCATTATTTCTATTCTTCTTGAAGAGTTCATAATCCTAAATCCTAAATATTTCTTAAATTTTCAAAAACATCAATGCGGTTAAAATAAAGTCTAATGCCAACACAGCAACAGCAGAGTATACCACCGAGTTGGTCGTCGCTTTACTCACACCTTCCGATGTTGGCATTGCCGAATATCCTTGATATACCGCTATCCAAGTGACTACAAAGCCGAATACTATACTTTTGATAATGCCATTTCCAATATCATGCTGAAGGTCTACTTTGCTTTGCATTTGTGACCAAAAAGAACCTTCATCAACACCCAACCATGAACTTCCCACGAGAAATCCCGAATAGATACCAACCATCATAAATATTACGCTTAAAATAGGTAACGAGATCAATCCCGCTAAAAATCGAGGGGTAATAATACGTCGTATTGGATCAACTGCCATCATTTCCATACTGGCTAATTGCTCGGTAGCTTTCATTAGTCCTATTTCTGCCGTTAATGCAGAACCCGCACGACCTGAAAATAATAAGGCACTTAGCACAGGGCCCAGTTCACGAATCAGTGACATTGAAATCAATACGCCAAGTGTTTCTTCAGCACCAAAATCGACTAATGTTACATAACCCAGTAAGCTCAAAACCATGCCCACAAAGATCGCAGAAAAAACAATGATCAGTAGTGATAAAACGCCTACGGAATAAAGTTCTCGTATTAATAAGCGCGGTCTGAGAATGACATCTTTAATACCTAACAACACATCAAATAGAAAGATACTGGCATTGCCAAGACGCGCTAAAGTATTCAGAACTGAGGCACCTGTTTTCTGCAAGAAATCAAGTATCATAAATCACCACCCAGTAAATCCTTTGCATAATCTTTTGCGGGGAAGTGAAATGGCATTGGTCCGTCTGGAATACCATTAACGAACTGTTTTACAAAGTCAGAATCAGAGTTTTTTAATTCATCTGGAGTGCCTGTGGCTGCGACTTTTCCTTCAGATAAAATACAAACATAATCGGCGATAGAAAAAGTCTCATGGATATCATGTGAAACCACAATACTAGTCAACCCTAAAGACTGATTGAGTTCTTTAATCAATGTGACAATTGTTCCGAGTGTCACTGGATCAAGTCCAGTAAAAGGCTCGTCATACATCATTAAAACAGGATCCATCACGGTGGCTCTAGCCAATGCTACTCTGCGCGCCATACCGCCGGATAACTCAGATGGCATTAAGTCACGTGCGCCACGTAAGCCCACTAACTCAAGCTTCATCAGTACTAAATCACGAATCATTGATTCAGGGAAAGCGTAGTGTTCGCGAATGGGGAAAGCGATATTTTCAAAAACGTTTAAATCAGTTAATAAGGCACCTGATTGGAATAACATCCCCATACTTTTTCGCGCTTGATAAAGTGCTTTGCGTTTTAACCTCGGGATTTCCTGCCCTTGAAATTTAACACTGCCAGAATTTGGTTTTAACTGACCCCCAATTAATCTCAAGAGTGTGGTTTTACCCGTTCCACTTGGCCCCATAATTGCGGTGATTTTCCCTTTGGGAATGTCTAAACTCACACCAGAGAATATTTGGCGATCGGCTCGCCATGCAAAATGTAAATCTGAAATAGATACTATGTTCTCTGAGTTTTTGAAAATATGTTTCATTTTAAGTTTAAGCTATTGAAATCAAGAATATTATATGTAACTACTTGCTTGGATTCCTTACAATTATGTAAAAACAGGGGGGGTGCCATCTGAATATGACTAAGATATAAACTGTTATTATTTAACATATGGCACCCCCCCCTTTTTTACACAATTACAATGATTCTATAATACGATATCTTTTTCTAGCACCTTCAGTGCTTTTCTATGTTCTTTATATTCAGAATCACAGTCCTCTACTAATGACCAAAATCTATCGGAATGATTCATTTCTATGGTATGACATAGTTCATGAATCATCACATAATTTACCACTGACTCTGGCATTAGCAATAGTTTACAGTTCAAATTAATATTTTTTTTAGAAGAACAACTTCCCCAACGCGTTTTTTGAGACCGAACACTTAAGCCTTGATAATGAAAACCATGCAACTCTGCCAGCTCATTCAACATCTCGGGAAAGTGCTCTCTCGCAGTGTTTTTAAGCCACTGGTTAATAATCTTTTGGACTAACTCAGGGCTGTCTACATTACCGCTAATAAGTATAGAACGATCTCCGTGTTCTTCATATTCAACGTAACTTCCATCTTTGTATAAATATTCAATCGACCATTGCTCATCTAGCAGTTTTAAGTCTATGGATTTAATAGTTGTTGGCTTCTCAGCCACCGTAATATCTTGTAAATGCTTTTCTACCCAAGTCGCCTTAGAATTAACAAACTTGTGTGCAGCTTTATGTGAAATTCCCAATGGGACTACCACACTCAACTCTCCCCTATTTGAAAGCTTTAAGCGAATGTATTTGGCCCTTTTAGAATTAACTAGTTGATAAGGGTGGGAGCTATCATTCGAAAGGCTGAGACTGTAATTATTTTGGTTAGCAATGTTCATTTTCACTACTATCCATCAACAGTTTCTTTATTCGCATCTATTTTTGGCCATGAATTAATAACGGCATGGATTAACGTTGCCAAAGGTATCGCAAAGAACACACCCCAAACGCCCCATAATCCACCAAATAACAAGACAGCCACAATAATTGCTACGGGATGAAGGTTTACCATTTCTGAAAATAATAATGGCACTAGTAAGTTACCATCTAAAAACTGAATAACACCATAGGCTATTAATAAATAGAGTGATTCTGATGAATATCCCCACTGAAAATAAGCCACAATAGCCACGGGAAGCGTCACGATTGCTGCACCAACATAGGGTATTAATACTGAAAGTCCCACAGCAAATGACAAGAGTAAGGCATAATTAAGGTTGAAGAATAAGAATGTAATATAAGTAACCAGCCAGACAATGACGATTTCAACAAATTTCCCTCGTACATAACCTGCTATTTTTCCATTCATCTCCTGCCAAACTTGAGAAACTAATTTACGATCATTGGGTAAAAATGCGGAAAACCAACGAAGAATCTTATTCTTATCCATAAGAAAGAAAAAGATCAATAAAGGAACAACAACCAAATAAACCATAAAGGTCAATAAGTCCGAAACGGATGACAAAGAGAAGCTCACCACCTGTTGAGAAAACTCCATAACTTGCGTTCTTAATTCAACTAAAATACCCGTAACTTGATCCTGTGATATCACCTTTGGATATTTCTCTGGAAGCTGCATGATCAATTCTTGAGCTTGGGTAAACATTTTAGGAATTTCAAGTACAAACTGTGTCGCCTGTCTAACGAGTAACGGTGCGAGAATAAAAAGCACAACGAGCAGTAACAGAACAAATAAACTAAAAGTAATCAAAATCGAAATAAATCGAGGCACCTTGAGTTTTCTAAGCATCGCCACCACACCATCAAGCAGGTAAGCAATAATAATAGCGGCTAAAAGTGGCGCGAGAACATCTCCAATAAAATAAAGAATCGTTGCACTAATTAATAAAAATAGAGCAAGAATAGCTACCTGAGGGTCATTAAAATGACGGTGGTACCAATTGTTTAAAAGCCTCAACATTGTTACTTGTTTTCCTTTTTGTTATTTTTTGTTTTCTGATATTCTGCACTAAATACTTCTTCAAGTTCGTCAATAACATCCTCTGCTTTTTTCCCAGAAACCATATGTGATGTCATCAATCCCGCTATCGGATGTAGAATGTTTTCTTTATCCACCATTGGATAGTTAGCTGTTAAACGTTTAATGCCTTTAATTACACTTTCTTTTTCAGGACGGGGTATATCCAGTGGTTCAGTGGCTATTACTTCTTCCTCAGCAATATTCTCTGAAACCTCAGCAGAACGTTGTTGCAAAAACTCAGCATATGACAGCAGGCTTTGTTGGTTCACAGAATCAAGCGCCTTAAATAGCTTAATAAGTTCTCGCTCTTGTTTATTTCCCTGAGGGGGCATGACAGGAAGCATGAATTACCTTTCAATAAAATTGATGTATATATAAATATAACGCAGTAATGTACTAGGTTATAGTAACGGTGTCACATCATATTTATTCTATTTTTATAACTCAGTGACATAACTTTAAAGCAAAAAAAACCGAGGATAAACCTCGGCTTTTTAATAATCTTAGTAAGTATAATAAGTGCTACATCAAGAACTATGCACTATGTTCCTTACAATAACCTCTAGCAAAATCCAAAAGCTCTTCCATAGTACGTACGCGGAACTTCTGGCGTTGGCGAACAAATGAGAACTCACGAGTTAATGGTGGGTCAAGTGGTATTGTTTTTAAAGTACCAAGCTCTAACTCTTTTGCCAGCGAAACACTTGATAATATCGAGATACCCATACCTGCTTGTATCGCGCCTTTAATCGCCTCAGGACTTCCCAATTCTAAACACGCTTTTAATGCATGTTTCGCTACACCTTGAGAGCTTAAGTATTCACTAATAACTTCACGTGTACCTGAACCTTCTTCACGACAGATGAATGGATATTCCAGTAATTTCTTAACATCAACACTACTTGCATTAGCTAATTCATGGTCTTTTGGAACAACAACAACCAAGTTATCTTTGCGACAGACTTCAACTAATAGGTTTTTATTAGTAACGGGAGCTTCAACAACACCTAAATCAATCACATTATTTTCAACCATCGAAACAATGCCTTCGGTATTGGATACACGAAGCCTTAATAAAACCTCTGGATTTTTCGCATTGAAGTCACCTAGTAAAGCCGGCAACATATATTCAGATATCGTCGTCGACGCACCTAACGTTAACGAACCACTGATACTTCCGGTCACATCTCTTATTGCATTTTCCATTTCTGAATATTTTTCAAAAATGACCTCTGCATATTCAAAAGCAACATGACCAGCCTCGGTAAGACTAACCCTGTTATGAGCTCGGTCAAATAAGCGGGTGTCAAATTGCTCTTCTAACTGACGAATTTGAAACGTAACTGCTGGCTGAGTCATGTGTAACACTTCTGCAGCTTTGGTAAAACTTAAAAGGCGTGCCACTGCATGGAACACCTGTAATCTCCTATCAGACATGGGTCTAACTCTCCTAAATAAATCGCAACATAAAACCAAAGTGAATGATTATTAGATCTTTGGTTACTTCTCTTATTATTAGTATGAATATAGTATACCCCAATAGAAATGCAATATTTAAACTAATCCACTAATAGATCTAATAATATTTAAATATATGTTGCTAAGAACATATTATTAATATCATGCTCATATAATACGTTTATAGATGCATGAAAACAGTATCAAAATGGCTGTTACCGTATCAAATTTATTATTTCATCTGATTGTCATTATTTATGTTCTCTGGTGAAGATTTAGCTACAGGTTGATTGCTTGGGATTCTAGGATCATCATCGTCCATTAAAATACGGTGCGCAGGACCATCAAGATCATCGTATTGCCCACTTTTAACGGTTAAAATAAAAGCGACAACAACCACAAACATAACCACTATCCCGAGTAGAATTGTCATTGATAAAGAATCCACTATAAGTCACCTTTTGATCCCAAAATCCCCCTTTATACAAAGGGGAATTTTGGGATTATTATTTGCAAAATGTTATCTGTATACTACATTATAAGTAGTATATTCATGCCAATTATAACAAATCATTTTTAAATCGGAGTTTTAAATGTCAAACGTTGTTCACCCTCTCTCAGCAGAATTTGCAGCACAAGCCAATATCAATGCAGACCAATACAAAACCATGTACAAACAATCTATTGAGAACCCTGATGAGTTTTGGGCTGAACAAGCGAATAAATATGTTTCTTGGTTTAAACCTTGGGATAACGTTTCTGATTGGAGTTTTGATCAATCAGATTTACATATTAAGTGGTTTGAAGGTGCGACTTTAAATGTTTCATATAACTGCTTGGATAAACACCTCGAAACCCGCGCTGATCAAACCGCCATTATCTGGGAAGGCGATAACCCCGATGAAGATAAACATATAAGCTATAAAGACTTGCACGCTGAAGTTTGCCAATTCGCTAATGTACTAAAATCTCGTGGTGTAAAAAAAGGTGATCGTGTATCGCTGTATATGCCAATGATTCCAGAAGCAGCCGTTGCTATGTTAGCCTGTACGCGCATTGGTGCGGTGCATTCCATTGTGTTTGGCGGTTTCTCACCGGATGCATTAAAAAGTCGTATTCTTGACTCAGATTGTCAGGTCGTTATCACAGCCGACCAATCCATGCGTGGAGGTAAAAAAGTCCCACTAAAAGACAATGCAGACAAAGCTTTAGAAGGTTGTCCAAATGTGCACACTTGCGTTGTGGTAAAACGTGGGGGTGATCCCGTTACATGGAATAACGAACGTGATGTTTGGTATGGTGAGGCTGTATCTGCTGCCAGTACGGATTGTCCTGCTGAAGAAATGAAAGCCGAGGACCCGCTCTTTATACTCTATACATCTGGCTCTACTGGCACTCCAAAAGGTGTACTACACACCACTGGCGGTTACCTTGTTCAAGCTGCGATGTCGCATAAATTGGTATTTGACTATAAAGATGGTGAAGTTTACTGGTGTACCGCTGATGTTGGCTGGGTTACAGGCCACACCTATATTGTCTACGGTCCTTTAACCAACGGCGCTACAACTTTGATGTTTGAAGGTATTCCAACTTATCCTGATGCTTCACGCTTCTGGCAGGTAATTGATAAGCATAAAGTTGCTAGTTTTTATACTGCACCCACAGCTATTCGTGCCTTAATGGCAGCAGGTAATGAGCCTGTAGAGAAAACTTCGCGTAAATCTCTTCGTTTACTTGGAACAGTCGGCGAACCTATTAACCCAGAAGCTTGGGAGTGGTATAACAATGTTGTCGGCAATGGTAACTGCCCAATTGTTGATACTTGGTGGCAGACAGAAACTGGGGCGCATATGATGACTCCCCTACCCGGTGTAAATAGTTTGAAACCCGGTTCTGCGATGGCGCCTTTCTTTGGCTGTGAGCCAGTTTTATTAGACACAGATGGCAACGAAGTCGATGGAAACCCTGCTTCAGGAAATCTCGCGATGAAGTCACCTTGGCCGTCAATGATGCGTACACTGTATGGCAATCACGAACGCTTTTATGAAACCTACTTCTCACAATTCAAAGGCTATTACTTTACCGGTGATGGTGCACGTCGTGATGAAGATGGGGATTATTGGATAACAGGTCGTGTTGATGATGTATTGAATATTTCTGGTCATCGTTTAGGCACAGCTGAAATTGAATCTGGACTTGTACTTCACCCTAAAGTTGCCGAAGCGGCAGTTGTCGGTTACCCACATGACATTACAGGTCAAGCAATTTACGCTTATGTAACGCTGATGACGGGTGAGACAGGAACAGATGATCTTAAAGCTGAATTAATTGCCTTAGTTAGAAAGGAAATTGGACCAATTGCCAAAGTGAATATTATCCAATGGGCGCCCGGTTTACCTAAAACCCGCTCAGGTAAAATCATGCGAAGAATTTTACGAAAGATTGCCGTCAATGAAGTGGATGATCTGGGTGACACTTCAACACTTGCTGACCCTTCCGTTGTGGATGACTTAACTGAGAATCGTGAGAACCGCTAAAGTAGCAACTGTATGTAATCAATTATCTAAAAAAGGGGGGGATGCCATTCGGGCTAACGCACTGAAGTAGCAGAACCTCCTTAAAGAATTCCTGATTAAGTCGATTATATTTTAACGCAGAAAAACGGTCGCTATTTTTCATGAAGTGAAGGGTAATAGTCGCTCTATTGTGTCGATCTTGGTGGAAAATATCGGCAGTTTTAGCAAGTTAAAAATAATTGGACTTGATCAGAGCTTCCTTAAAGAACCAAACCAATAATCCTACCGAATACTATTTACTCACAGCTTATCCACAGCTAAATAATAGCTTTTATGACTATCTCTTAGAGAGACATAAATATAGAATATACGCATGTCTAATACTCTGTCTAACACCTTATCTAACACCTTACCTAACATAGAACCCCAACATGTCTGCATTAGCTGAAAAAATAGAATACTTAAAAGTCCCTCCTCACTCCATTGAGGCGGAACAATCCGTACTGGGTGGTTTATTACTTGAGAACAGAGCATGGGATAAAATCGCTGATGTGGTTGAAGAAGAAGACTTCTACCGACACGATCATCGCCTTATTTTCCGCTCGATTGCCGTACTTGCTGAGCGCGATAAACCACTGGATATTATTACCCTTTCCGAATGGCTCAAAGATCGCGATGAATTAGAAAATGCAGGCGGACTAGCCTACTTAGGCACACTTGCCAAAGACACACCCAGTGCCGCAAATATTAAAGCTTATGCAGATATCGTGCGTGAGAAATCTGTCTTAAGACAACTCATTAGCATTGGCACCGAAATCACTGAAGATGCGTTTAACTCAGGCGATAGACTCAGTAAAGATTTGCTGGATGATGCGGAAAGAAAAGTTTTTGAAATCGCCGAACAGGGAAACCGTCAAAAAGACTTTAAAAATATTAAAAGCCTGCTAAAACAAACCTTGGCGACCATTGATGAATTAAGTAAATCAGATTCAACAATAACAGGTGCTTCAACTGGCTATACCGATCTTGATGAGATGACCTCGGGCTTGCAACCGGGTGATTTAATCATCGTCGCAGGTCGCCCCTCCATGGGCAAAACGACATTCTCGATGAACTTGGCTGAATTTATTGCTATAAATGACAAAAAACCCATCGCTATATTCAGTATGGAGATGCCAGCCGAACAATTGGTTTTAAGAATGTTTGCCTCAATGGGTCGTGTACCACTGAGTGACATTCGTACCGGTAAAATTCGTGAAGAAGACTGGCCACGCATCGGCATGGCAGTAAAAACATTTGGTGAAACCCAGATTTTCATAGATGACACCCCTGCACTATCACCCACAGAAATTCGCGCCAAAGCACGTCGGTTAGCACGTGAACATGGACAACTAGGTGTGATTGTTATCGACTATATTCAGTTGATGCAAACAGGCTCAGCCTCGGATAACCGTGCTGCAGAAATCTCAGAAATATCCCGATCATTAAAAGCCTTAGCTAAGGAATTAAAAGTTCCAGTGATTGCACTTTCACAGCTAAACCGATCGCTAGAGCAACGCCCAAATAAACGCCCGATTATGTCTGACTTACGTGAATCAGGAGCCATCGAGCAGGATGCGGACGTGATTATGTTTATTTACCGTGATGAAGTTTATAACGAAGACACAACTGATAAAGGCATGGCTGAAGTTATAATTGGCAAGCAAAGAAACGGCGCTATCGGTAAAGTACGTTTAACGTTCACCGGTAAATACACCCGCTTCGATAATTTTATGCCAGATGTTTATGCACCTGAAAGATTATAGTATGGCACCCCCCCCTTTATTTGAAGATTGTATTACTTGGTAATGAAACGCTCCGCACGCATAAGCATTCATCCTCAGGCGCTTCAGCACAACCTTTTAGTTGCAAAAAAGAATGCACCCAAGTCAAAAGTACTGGCTGTAATTAAGGCAAATGCTTACGGTCATGGTGCAGTCGCAACGGCGGGTATTTTGTATGATATTACAGATGCCTTTGCCGTCTCGTGTATTCCCGAAGCGGTAGAGTTACGTGATGCTGGCATTGATAAACCCATCACTGTTTTACAAGGACATCAAAACAATAATGACCTGCATAT
Source organism: uncultured Cocleimonas sp. (assembly GCA_964632635.1). Classification (GTDB taxonomy): domain Bacteria; phylum Pseudomonadota; class Gammaproteobacteria; order Thiotrichales; family Thiotrichaceae; genus Cocleimonas. The sequence continues at coordinate 11,222 of CAZWEA010000049.1, forward strand.
TGCAGCACATCATGACTTTAATTTAGTTGTTCATTGCAATAAGCAACTGAGTGAATTAAATCACTTCACGGGCAAACACAGATTTAAAATCAATCTAAAAGTAGATACAGGCATGCATCGCCTTGGTTTAGCACCTGCTGATACTAAGAAAATAGTAAATCAACTTAAAAACCATCCTCAGGTAAACTCACAAGAATTGATTTTAATGACACATTTATGCTGTGCAGATGAATTAAATAATGATGCCAGTTCCAAACAAATTGCAGAATTTAATCTTTCTTGTGAAAAAACAAACATCCCGAAAAGCATTGCTAATTCTGCAGGAATTTTAGGCTGGAAAGAAAGCCATGCAGACTGGATTCGACCCGGGATTATGCTCTATGGTAGTTCTCCTTTCACACAAAAAAGTGCAACTGAATTAGGTTTACAAGCCACTATGACATTGCAAGCACCTGTCATTGCAACACATAATTTAAACAAAAATGATGCTATCGGATATGGCAGCAACTGGATCTGCCCTAAAGACATGAAAGTCGCTGTTATCGCCTGTGGTTATGCCGACGGTTATCCTCGTCACGCTGCATCGGGTACAGCAGTTTGGATCAACGGAAAAGAGACCCAACTGCTAGGTCGTGTTTCTATGGATATGATCGTTATCGACGCTAGTGATTATTCTGAGTCGCCAATCAAAGAAGGTGACTTGGCTGAGATGTGGGGGCAAAACATTCCTATTGATGATGTCGCAAAATCAGCTGAAACCATTTCCTATGAGTTACTTTGCAATGTCGGAAATCTATGTGCAGAAATGGGTAGTTAGGGCTTAGACATAATTGCGTTATTTCTAACTAATGGAACTTATTCAAAAAGCTGTTATCTGAGTTAGTGTGACTTACATAACAGGAGAAGATCCATGAAAATATCAAAATCAGTCATGATGACTGGGCTTATCACAGTATCATTAACGGCAACAGCTTTCTTAAGTGGTTGTGCAGGTTCAAGTAAAGAACAGAATCATGCAATCATAGGTTCCGTACTTGGTGGCGCTGCGGGTCATCAGTTTGGTAAAGGTAAAGGCAAAACCGTTATGACAATCCTAGGTGCTGTCGCTGGTGGCATGATTGGTGGTCAAAATGGTCGCAGAATGGATCAAGAAGATCGTAACAGGGTTTCTCAAACACTTGAAACAGCTCCAAACTATCGCAAAGTAGCTTGGGAGAATCCAGAAACCAAAACCAATTATGAATTTACCCCTGTAAATACCTACGAAGGTAATGTTAACGGGCAAAGAACGACTTGTCGTGACTATGTGATGGATGCTTATATTGATGGGCGCATGCAACAAGTCAATGGAAGAGCTTGTAAAAATGGTCAGGGTCAATGGGTCAATACGAACTAATTTCGTGACTTAACACACTGTTTAGAAAGGAGCATTAATGCTCCTTTTTTATTGCCTTATTTAACCATCATTAATACTGTTTATTTCCAATTAATAAGTAATTATGAGATAATGACTATTAAATAATAACAATAAATAGAAAGTAGTTAACAAATATTACTTTCATATCTCAAGGGGAATCTCATGAAACTAATATCTATACTTACACTTGTCTTTGTAGTTTTGGGTCTAACTGCCTGCGCTAAAGACGATATATTCGAAGCAAAAAAGATACAAATTCAAGCAGCAAAAGCAGGCTTCGAATGGCGTGATATGGATAAAATGATCAAGAAAGCTGAAAAAGAATTTTTAGAAGGAGATTCTGATATAGCCTCTGAAATAGCACTAGCCGTTATCAAACAAGGAAAAATGGCAATTAAACAAGCTGAAAACGCAAAGAATGCAGGTCCTACTTTTTAGATATTGAGTGCAATTGTTCAAAAAAGGTGGGGGTGCCATTCGACTCAACTCAGGATAAACCATCCTCTTGGCAGTACTGCCATTTTAATTTAATCAAAGCTTTTTCAAGTAGTTAGTACCACCTAATTGTTTCATCTGTTTTAATATCCATTGTTGTTTCTGAACAAGCTTTGGAGATGGATTATTAACATCTGAAATAGCGGGTCGAGGCAAAACAGCAGCTAGTAGTGCCGCTTCTTCTTTCGTTAAATCTTGTGGTTTTTTATCAAAGAGTAATCGACTAGCTTCATTAACACCAAAAATTGCATCTCCAAACTGTGCAATATTTAAATATACTTCCAAAATTCGTTCCTTGGACCAAGCAATTTCAATAGCTACGCTAAGCCCTGCCTCTATTATTTTTCTGAAATAACTACGCCCATTCCATAAAAAGAGATTTTTAGCTGTTTGCTGTGTGATGGTGCTAGCGCCACGTGGTTTACCCTTCTTTCCTTGATTACTAGCTAACGCTTTTCTTAATTCAATCGTATCAACTCCCCAGTGTTTGGAAAAACGTTGATCCTCAGCAGCAATGACTGCCATAGCTATGTCTGGTGAAATGTCATCCCATCCAATCCAAGAGTAAGCAGCCTCCTCATAAGTATCAGGTTGCGCTCGTGCCAGTGAGTTTTGATGGTAGATAAAAGCAGATGTGGGTAATGGAACCCAGCGAAAGACAAACAAAATAGTAAAGAGCAATAAGATACTTATCAACAATGATTGAACTATAATCTTAACACCACGCTTAATCACTCCAGTAGTATTTACTTTAGTTACAGAGTTAAAATTATGTTTATTTTCTAGCACCTTAATTTACTTTCCTCTATTAGCATGGTTATTCGCATAACCTTTATCTAATACAATATAATAAACCAAATGCAAATAAATATTCATAGTGAAATAAAACAAATTCCAGCCAATCAGTGGAATAATTTAGTAAAAGATAAAAACCCTTTTATGCATCATCAATTTTTAGCAGCACTAGAAAATAATGGTTGCGTCAGTGATGAGTTTGGATGGCGACCCTGCCATATTGCTATAACAGAAAATGATACTTTAATTGGCGCAATGCCACTTTATAGCAAAATGAATTCATACGGTGAATTTGTTTTTGATCATGCTTGGGCTGATGCCTATCAACGTAAGCAGCTAAACTATTATCCGAAATTAGTATCCTCTATTCCTTATACACCTGCTAGTGGGCCACGTTTATTAGTTGAACCAAGCCGTAAAGATGAAGTGTACCCATTATTGATGCAAACTATTCAACAATTTGCAACAGAACAACATTATAGTAGTTTTCATTGTTTATTCGCGCACAAAGAAGAACAGAATTGGCTGGAGGAAAATAACTTATTGAGTCGTCATGACTGTCAATTTCATTGGCATAATCAAGACTACCAAAATTTTGAGGATTTTTTAGCAAAGCTAGAAAAGAAGAAGCGTAAAAACATTCGCCAAGAACGCCGTCGTGTACAACAACAAGAAATCAATATCCGTACTTTAGATGGCCATACTGCAAGCGATAAAGATTGGCAGGACTTCGCCCTATTTTATCAACGAACATTTACTGAAAAATATGGCACTGCTACATTAAATGAAAGTTTCTTTAAAGAAGTCGCACAGAATTTACCCGACCAAACATTACTGATTCTAGCTGACTTACCTGATGGAGAATGTATCGCTGGTTCATTGATGTATGCCAGCGAAACAACACTCTATGGAAGACACTGGGGCTGTATAGAACAAATCGACAAACTCCATTTTGAAGCCTGTTATTACCAAGGAATAGAGTATTGCATCAAAAACAAGTTACAAACTTTTGAACCTGGCGCTCAAGGTGAACATAAAATAGCTCGAGGTTTCATACCCACTCTAACACGATCAAGTCACTGGTTGAATAATTCACCCTTTCAAACTTCCATAGAAAACTTTGTCAAACATGAAAAAGATGCTGTTGCCCAATATATGAAATCCTTAAAATCTCCTTATAAAAAGCAAACTAATTTATGACGCCAAAACCTTATTCAGAATCTTGTGATCAAAATCGTGACCCTATCTTTGAAGTCATTGAGCCACTTTTTCGTAAAAAAGAAAAAGTGCTAGAGATTGGCAGTGGAACTGGACAACACGCCATCTATTTTGCCAAGAAAATGCCCCATCTAATCTGGCAATGCAGCGATCAAACAGAATACCATGAAGGCATTAATCTCTGGTTAAATGAAGCTTCATTAGAAAATACACCACCCCCTATTCCTTTAAATGTCAGCGAAGATATCTGGCCAAAAATAAATATTGATGTCGTTTTCTCTGCTAATACCGTTCATATTATGAGCTGGAAAAATGTAACTGACTTCATAGAAAACTCCTGCAAGTTGCTAAATAGCCAGGGTTTACTCGTACTGTATGGCCCATTTAACTATAACAATACTTATACCAGTGAAAGTAATTCAAGATTTGATAGTTGGTTAAAAATGCGTGATCCTAAAAGTGGTATTCGTGATTTTGAAGCTATTGATACTTTGGCCAAAAACTCAGGCATGCATGCTATAAATGATTTCGAAATGCCCGCAAACAATCGTGTTCTATGTTGGAAGAAAGGCTGATTTTCAAAAATCGACTGGTACGTGACCTTGAATGGGTTATAGCCAGCCCTCCACTTGTATCGGGTTTACTAAATGACACGCATTGGTGGAACCATGAGGATTGTTACAATGAATACCTTGATTGCCTACCTGCATTAAAGGAACTCGATCTAGACCCTTCTCCTTTAAGCTACCATTTAGAACGAGCTAAATCTAAGCGATTAGGTCACCGTTTTGAGGCTTTGATTGCATACTGGATAACCATTAGTCCAAATTACAAACTCTTAGCTAAAAACATCCAAGTCATAGTACATGGTCACACTTATGGCGAAGTTGATTTTATTATTCAAGAAAAACGGACATTGAAAGTCATTCATCTTGAAGTAGCTGTTAAGTTTTATCTTGGAAGTCCACCCTACAAAGATTCATTTCGGTGGTTTGGAACAAATACTCAAGATCAACTGGGACGCAAAGTTGACCATTTAACGTTTAAACAAACACAACTTTGTAAAATTCACTCGACCTATTTTAAGCAACAAGGTATTCATATTGATGAACGCCAGTGTTTCCTCAAAGGTAGATTATTTTACCCTATTGGATCAGATATACCGCCTCATGGAGTGACTTCGAATCATTTGAGAGGTCGGTGGATGCAAAGTAGATCAGAATCAGTTACAGGTCTATTTTATCCGATTGATAAAATAGACTGGTTAGCTGAAATCAATCACGATGATCTCAAACAAACAGAAATACAGAAATATATTGGAAAATTTGAGAAGCCTCAGTGTCTGACTGAATTAAAGAAAGATTCTTCGAGGAGCTACAAAGAAATAAACAGAATATTTTACTTACCAAAAGAGTTTGGATTTCCAGCAATAGATTCTAGTACTCCAATAACCTAGGTTGTTGGAGTACTAACTAGTGCAAGTGTACTTTCCACTAGAATAATATTCTTTATTTATTCTTAAGGATTTTCAATAACTCTTCTAATTCAGTAATTAACTGGCGAGACAGCTGATTTGCTTGGGTACTATCATCCTCTGCTTCCTCGCCTGAAAGCTTTTGACGCGCACCATTGATGGTGTATCCCTGCTCATGCAATAAGCTACGAATTTGACGAATTAGTAATACATCCGCTCGTTGATAATAACGACGGTTACCGCGTCTTTTCATAGGCTTTAGTTTTGGAAACTCCTGTTCCCAATAACGTAATACGTGAGCCTTTACGCCACATAAATTACTAACTTCCCCAATAGTGAAATACCGTTTACTTGGTATCGCAGGTAATTCTTTATTATTAGATGCTTCCAGCATACTTTCCTACTCTCTGCTTAAGTTTTTGACCTGGACGAAAAGTTACAACACGTCGTGCACTGACTGGAATAGCTTCGCCTGATTTAGGATTACGACCTGGACGAGCGGCTTTATCACGAAGCATAAAGTTACCAAAACCTGAAAGTTTGATATTCTGACCTTGCTCTAATGCTGTTCTGATTTCTTCAAAGAACATTTCAACCAGTTCTTTTGCTTCACGCTTATTTAGTCCAAGCTCCTCGAACAAATGTTCGACCATACCTGCTTTAGTCAACGTCATTGTTGCTGCTCTCCTTTGGGGTTATACAAAAGGGGTTTATACAAAAGCTAATGAAAAAGTAACACAAAATAAAATTTGAGGTTGCTACCTTAAAACTGCCCCTGTTTTGTTTTCAAGTGCCTCCATGATCTTCCCAACATGCGCACTTATTTCTTGTTCCTCTAGGGTGCGCGAAAAATCCTGAAAAATCAAGCCCAAAGCGATACTTTTTTGACTTGATTCTATATTATTTCCTTCATATACATCAAAAACGAATAACTCAACTAGTTCATCAATATTGAGACTTTTAATTAGGGACTCGATTGTATCATAAGCCACATCCTTATTAATAAGCAGCGCCAGATCTCGACGAGTCGATGGAAAGCTGGATAGCTTTTCATAAGAAGGTAGTTTTTTCTTAGACATAATATTAATATCAAGTTCAAAAACATAGACTTGTTGATCTAAGTTCAACTTTTTTTGAACCGCAGGATGTAAAGCTCCACAATAACCAACTTTTTGACCGTCACTCAATATACAGGCAGATTGCCCGGGATGAAGTGTGGGGTGTTCAGCTGTCACAAATTCGAATTTCTGACCTGAAGCTTCTGCTAACAATGCTTCAACATCACCTTTTATATCAAAGAAATCAACCACCTTTGAATCATTATTCCAAAGCTCTGAATACAAAGTACCCGTTATAACACCAGCGATTTTTTTACGCTGCTCTGGAAGACCTTTTTCTGAGGTATGAAAGCTCAAACCTGTTTCAAATAAACGCACACGTTGTTGTTGACGTTTTACATTTTTATCCAAGGCAGGAATTAAACCAGACCACAAAGTACTACGCATAACAGAAAGATCTTCAGATATAGGATTTTCTAGTTTAATTTGCTCACTATCTGGAGCCAGCAGGGATTCAACCGCAGGAGGTACAAAACTATAGGTAATAGCTTCTCTATAGCCACGAGCAACTAATGCCTGACGAAGCGAGTCATCGCTAAGCTGCTCCTCTTTATTAAGTGCAATACGTGGCTCCATTGGGCGTAATAATGCAGGAATATTGTCATAACCATAGATGCGCGCAACCTCTTCAACCAAGTCTTCTGGTGTTTTAAGGTCAAAGCGAAAAATTGGTGGTGTAATATCCCAACCATCCGTATTATTTTCAACCTTGCAACCCAGTCGATTCATAATATCTTCAACACGTGCATCATCAACTTCTATACCTAAATGACGCTTAATACGGCGACGCTCAAAATTAATCGGCGCCTTAACCAATAATTCATCATTTGCAGTAACATCAGTGACAGCACCAACCTTACCTCCACAAATGTCAATAATCAGCTGTGTAGCTCGCTCAATTGCTTTTAATTGCAAGTCTGGAGAGACACCTCTCTCAAATCGATGCGAAGAATCTGTATGCAAGCCATAACTCCTTGCCTTACCCATTATTTTATTCGGAACAAAATAAGCACTTTCAAGAAAAATATTCCTTGTAGAGTCACTAACAGCTGTTTCTTCACCACCCATAATCCCTGCAAGTGCCACAGCTTTATTCTGATCAGCAATAACCATCGTATCTGTGCGTAAAGTAGCTTCTTTACCATCAAGAAGAATCAGCTTTTCATCTTGATTGGCTGTTCTGATATGGATTCCACCTTCAAGTTTATCAAAATCAAAACCATGCATAGGCTGGCCAAGCTCTAACATTACATAGTTTGTAACATCAACAACGGGCCCTAAACTACGAATATCTGAACGCTGAAGTTTTTCTATCATCCACTTAGGTGTTTTTGCCTGTGTATTCACATCACGAATTATTCGACCAACATAACGCTGACATAAATCGTCAGCTGTTATTGTTACTGGAAATACATCATCAATCATCGCTGAGACAGGCTCAATTTCAAGCTCGGTTACAGGTGATTGCATAATCACCCCAAGTTCACGTGAAACACCCGCTACAGATAGCAAATCTGCGCGGTTTGGTGTTGTATCAAGATCAAGTACAACATCATCCAGATCAATCACCTCACGTAAGTCAGCTCCAAGTTCAGCACCTTCAGGGATTTCTAACAGACCTTCCCCTGTATCGCCCATACCCAATGTTTCAGAACCACAAAACATGCCCTGTGATAACACACCACGTAATTTGCTCTTTTTTATTTTAAAAACTGTTCCATCTGCCTCTGGAAGTTTTGCACCAATCATTGCAACAGGAACTTTCTGCTCTTCTGTGACACTAGCATTTGTTACAATTTGAATGTTTTCATCAGCACCCACGTCAACCTGACAAACACACAATCTATCTGCATCGGGGTGTTGTTCTATAGTTTTTATTTGACCAACAACAACATTCGTAAAATCCGAAGCAATAGGATCAACAGAATCTAATTCAGTTCCTGCCATAATGAGTTGATGAGTGATTTCATCGGTTGTTGCATCTAATGCAACCCACTCGCGCAACCAGTTTTCACTTATTTTCATAGTCTTATTTCAACCCTTACCCAAACTGCTTTAAGAAACGTACATCGTTATCAAATAATTTTCGTAAATCATCAATACCATAACGAAGCATCGCTAAACGATCTATACCAAAACCAAAGGCAAAGCCCGTATAGACTTCTGGGTCTATTCCAACATGCTTAAATACTTCTGGATTCACCATGCCACAACCCATGACTTCTATCCATCCAGTATTTCCACAAACACGACAACCAGCACCACTACAAAGAACACAACGAATATCAGTTTCTGCGGATGGCTCAGTAAAGGGAAAGTAATGCGGACGAAAACGAGTAGGTAGATCGTCTACTTCAAAGAATGCCTTGAAAAAAGCTTCCAATATTCCTTTTAAATCGGCGAAAGTTACATCTTTATCTACCATTAAACCTTCAACCTGATGAAACATCGGGCTATGGGTAACATCAGAATCACAACGATAAACACGACCTGGTGCAATGATACGCAAAGGGGGCTCTTGATTTTCCATTGTCCGTATTTGCACAGGCGATGTATGCGTCCGTAACAAAGTACCATCACCAAAGTAAAAAGTATCATGAGATGCTCGTGATGGATGATGATCTGGAATGTTTAGCGCGGTGAAGTTATGATAATCATCTTCAATCTCTGGGCCAACTTCAACATTAAAGCCCAACTGCATGAAAATTTCTTCAATACGCTTAGCGGTACGAGTGACAGGATGCAAGCTACCTGTATCCATCTTTCGACCAGGTAAAGTAACATCAAGTCGCTCGTTTTCTAATTGCTCATTTAATGCAGCTTCTTCTAATACAAGCTTTCTTTTATCAATAGCAGCAGACAAAGCTTGTTTCGCTTTATTAATCTCCTGACCAGCACCACGTCGCTCCTCAGCGGGCAACTTACCTAACTGCTTAAGCTGACCTGTAATTAGACCTTTTTTACCTAAGTAATGAACACGTACATCATCTAATTCAGATAATGAATTTGCATCTTTAAGCTGGCTTTGCGCCTGCTCCATGAGCTCTGTTAGCTGTTCCACAGAAAATCCCCTGATATTTTACACAATAAAAAAGCGAGGGAAGGCAAATGCCTTTCCTCGCTTTGTTTTATCCGTTTTCTCCAAGCTTTTAAAGCTTGGTAACAGTTAACTAGCTAGGGCAGCTTTTGCCTTCTCTGCTAACTGTTCAAAAGCATCAATATCATGCACTGCTAGATCAGCGAGCATTTTACGATCAACTTCAATTTCTGCTTTACTTAAACCATTCATGAAACGGCTGTACGACATATCAAACATACGAGCTGCTGCATTGATACGCACAATCCATAAACGACGGAATTGACGTTTCTTTTGGCGACGGTCACGATAAGCATATTGACCAGCTTTTGTAACTGCCTGATTCGCTACACGATAAACTCTGCTTCGTGCACCGTAATAACCTTTTGCTTTCTTTAATACTTTTTTGTGCTTTGCACGGGCTG
>CAZWEA010000050.1:0-21029 GCA_964632635.1 uncultured Cocleimonas sp.
TACAAAGGATTTTAGGACATGCTAATTTAACGATGACCATGCGCTACAGTCACTTTTCTCCTGATCACTTAGAAGATGCAATAAAGTACAATCCTTTGACTAAATTATGAGTCGTGGACAATATGTGGACAGAAACAAAAAAGACCTGTAACGAAAAACGCTACAGGCCTTATTATATATGGTGCCGCAACCAAGAGTCGAACTCGGGACCTACTGATTACAAGTCAGTTGCTCTACCAACTGAGCTATTGCGGCGAGAAGCGGTGCATTCTATTAAAGCTGGAAGCTTTACGCAAGAAGAAACACAACTTTTTGATAAAAAAATACCCGACTGAGATTTCTCTCAGTCGGGTGGTATTTAGACTTCATGATAACTTTATTATTATTGTTAGCCCGGCCATATTATTATTATTAAACTTGTGGCTGTTTATCTGAAGTCGTGGTCTATTCTACAGGGTTATGATGAATTGAAACTGAACCACTATTATTCTTTTGAAATAATTTTAATTTTCTTTTCAACCATCATGGTTCTATCGTGTCGATTATACCAACGTAGGACGTAATCTCCTGGTACTTCTGGAATTTTTATATAACCTGATGAGTTTCTATTAGTATATAAATAGTTCTTAGCACTGTAGTTTGGTTTCTCCCCGTCTTTTTGAATATTAATGAAGGAGTCCAAGCCTTTTGGGGCTGTCCATGATATTTCTACCTCTGAGCCTGCTACAACTTCTTCGGGGGCTGTGATAACTATATTTGGTGAAACCAGTTTTATGGGATGTTCAATCAGCATTTCCCGATCATTTCTGTTAAACCATCTCAGTATATAATCGCCTGCTTTTGAAGGAAGTCGTAGATAGTCAGATGATTTCTTTTTGGTGTATACATAATATTTGGCACTGTAGTTTGGCTTTTCATCCGAGAGTTGGATGTTGATAAAGGAATCTAAGTCTTTAGGTGCTGTCCATGATAGCGCTAGCTCAGTTCCTGCTTCTGCCTCTTCTGGGGCTTCTATTTCAATTTTGGGTACAGTAAGGGTAATAGGGTGCTCAGTAATTATGTTTTTCCGATCACCTTTGTTATACCAGCGCAATATATATTCTCCTGCGATAGAGGGTAATCTTAAATAACCAGATCTTTTCTTTTTGGTATAGAGATAAGGACGTGCATTGTAATTTGGTTTTTCATCTGCTAGTTGAATATTAATGAATGAATCTAAGCCTTTAGGTGCATCCCATAGTAGCTCAGTTTCAGTTCCTGCTGTTGCTTCATCTTTTGCAGTGATAGTGATGGTTTGCTCTGTGATTTTAATAGGGCGCTCTGTTATTAGTTTTTTGTCACTACTGTTGTACCAACGAAGAAGGTAATTCCCTGCAATTGAGGGTAGTCGTAGGATTTTATTATTACCCGTGGTGTAAAGGGATGGGGTCGAATGGTAGTTTGGTTTTTCACCGACCATTTCTAATGTAATTCTGGCATCAGAGTTTTTTGGGGCTTCCCATGAAACATCAATTTCTGTTCCCGCTCCTGCTTCATTTGGTGCGTCAATACTGATTTCTGCTTCTATAAGTTTGATAGGGCGTTCTACCATTAGCTTACTGTCACTGGTATTAAACCAACGTAATACATAGTTTCCAGACTCGGAAGGTAAACGCATTGTGGCTTGGTTTTTCTTCTTGGTATAGAGTGAAGGGTTTGTATGGTACTGCGGTTTCTCATCTGCCATTTGTAAGACTATTCTAGCTTTGGATTTCTTAGGTGCAGTCCATGAGAGTTCTAACTCAGTTCCGGTAATTGCTTCTTCAGGTGCTGTTATTACAATTTCAGCAGGCTTTAATGTGACTTTATGTGTGCCTAAAATTGTCTTTTTATCTTTGGTGCTATAAAAGCGCAGTAAGTAATCACCTTCATGTGAAGGTAGTCGCATAGTTGCTTCTTTAGTATTTTTGTATGCTTCTGTGTAAAGGGAGGGATTGGAATGATATTGAGGTTTTTCAGTGGCTTCTTGTAACGTTATTCTGGCCTTCTCTACATCAGGTGCATCCCATGAAATTAATATTTCAGTACCTGTAGTGGCTTCATCTGGTGCTGTTAGGGTGACCTTAGGTAGTTGTTCTACCATGTCTATTTTAATGAGTTGGTTGTCATCACCTGTGATTTCAATATTTGTTTCACCAGCATACATTCCACTTGTACCACTGATTAGCCATTTACCTGTAGCAATCGCATTTTTCCTTGGTTCTTTTGTGCCTGTTTCTGTGATGATTAGTTCTTTACCTTTTCCGCTAGCTGAAACTGAGATGACTTCTTCAGTGTCTTCGTTGATTAGTTTCCATTCAATCAATTGATCTAGCGTTTCACCATTTTCTTTGTTTATGGCTTGGATGGTTAATACTCTTGCTTGTTGGACAACTTTTTCTAAGGCTTCGGTTAATTCTTTTGCATTATCAGCAGAGAAATATTTACCCCCTGTGTTATCTGCAATACATTTAAGTTGCTTACTGGTTTCTTTATCAACATCAAAACCAATCACATGTGCGGTAAAATTTATACCAAGTTTTTCCAAATCAGCCGCTGTTTTACAGGGGTCTGCGTTACAGGTTTCCTTGCCATCACTTATTAATATTACGGTGGCTTTATCTTCTGTGAATTTCAGTTCATCCGCAGCCATTCTAATAGATGCTGAAATGGGTGTTTTTCCTTTTGGGTTAATGTTTTTAACACTAGAAATCATCTGACTTTTATTTATTTTGCCAACAGGGACTAGAGTTTGAATGTCCTTACAGTCACCTTTACGACGGTGTCCGTAGGCGAGTAAGCCAAGTTCTGCTGAGTCATCCCAGTTATCGACTAAATTGATTAAGGTTTTTTTGGCTATGGATATTTTATTTTTACCTTCTACTTGTCCCCACATGCTGCCAGAGGCATCAAATACGATAATGGCTTTATCATCCGCAATACTTACAGCGGATATAAAGAGAAGTGTTATGGAAATAAGAAAATATTTAATCATCATCATTACCAGAAAAGGTTTTGTACTCTTAAGGATAGGATTAAATCTCTTTTTTTTCTGTTATAAATATAATCGAATTAGGCGATTGAACTATGCTTAAAGTATGAACTTTGACCAAATAGCAATTACCGTCATATTATTTATCGCTTTACTGTTATTTGCATGGGGTCGATGGCGATATGATCTGGTAGCTATGTTTAGTCTTATTGTTGCTGTATTAATGGGGGTTGTTCCTGAGAGTGAGGCGTTCTCAGGGTTTGGTCATCCTGCTGTTGTGACCGTGGCAGCGGTGTTGATTATTTCACAGGGTTTACAGAATGCAGGGGTTGTAGGTTTAGTTTCACAGCAGATCAGGCGCTTTACGTTTAAACCCATTACTTTATTGGCAGTGATAACGATAGTCGTTACAATACTTTCTGCTTTTATGAATAATGTGGGAGCATTGGCTTTGATGCTGCCCATTACGATGGTTGCAGCAAAGGAATACAATATTCCACCTGCACGCTTATTGATGCCTTTGGCATTTGGAAGTATTTTGGGTGGTTTGACGACTTTAATTGGTACGCCTCCCAATATTATTATTGCTGCATATCGAGCAGAGGTGACCGGCGAAAAATATGGCATGTTTGACTTTTCCCCTGTGGGAATACCTGTCGCAATTATTGGTATCGTGTTTATTATTTTTGTTGGTTGGCGCTTGATACCGAAAGATCGTATGAAAAAAAATGCTTCGTTAAATTTATTTGAAATCAATAATTACCTTACTGAAATACAGGTTAAGAAGGGAAGTCCTTATATTGGACAGCAACTTAAAGATTTACCGATGTTTGAAGGGGCGGATAGAACTGAGATTTTAGGTGTTGCTACACCAAGTACTTACGCACGAAATGTTAATCTGTTTTACCGTATTCAGGAGGATGATATTTTCATTATTCGAGCTGACTTGACGGAGATTAAACCCATTTTGGATAGTGGCAGCTTTGAGTTGCTAAATACAGCAACACATATATTCGAAGCACCTGATCATCATTCAACGATGTTAATGGAAGGTGTAGTGACACAGGATTCACCTCTAATAGATCGTGATATTCGTTATTTGAGACGTTTATCAGGGCGCTCTGTGGCATTAGTTGGCTTGGCACGTGCGGGTGAAAGAGTGGTGAAAAGGCTACGTAGGCAATCTTTTAAAGCAGGGGATGTATTGTTGATGCAAGGGCATGAAGAGACCATTGATGAACAGTTTACTCAGATTGGGCTGTTACCATTAGCCAATCGGCCGCTGGATTTGGATAGACATCGAAAAGTAGGGTTGGCTGTTTCCGTATTTATTACGGCAATTATCCTTGCTATGACCAATCTCGTGTCATTACCTATTGCTTTTATATTGGCTGTAATGGTTTATATACTCACTGGAATAATTCGTGTGCGGGAAATTTATGAGCAGATAGATTGGGCAGTGATTATTTTGCTGGCGGCAATGATTCCTGTGGGGCATGCATTGGAGGCTACGCAGACAACCGTATTGATGGCTGATGAGATACTTAATCTGGTGGGGAATGATTCGCCTGTGTTAGTACTGGCATTAATTTTGATTATTACTATGCTGCTCTCAAGTGTTGTCAATAATGCAGCGACGGCTCTTGTTATGGCGCCAATAGCAGTGGCTGCTGCACAAAATATGGGGGGCAATATTGATGGTTTTCTGATGGCTGTTGCGGTGGGAGCATCTTGTGCATTTTTAACACCTGTGGGACATCAGTCTAATACTTTGGTGATGGGGCCTGGAGGATATCAGTTTGGTGATTATTGGCGAATGGGTTTGCCACTGGAAATCATAATTGTACTGATATCAGTACCTTTGATTCTTTGGGTGTGGCCTTTGTAATTATAAGATAGATCACTATTAAGAACGAAATAAAGAGCGTGGCTTATGACCTAAAAAGAAGTATAAAGTAGGGTCTAAACTGGATATGGCATCCCCCCCTTTTTTTAACAATTGACTCAATTGATATTTGGGTCTTTATTGTACAATTGCTTTGTCTGTAATGATGTTATCCACAACAACTTCTAACTTATTTGATTTTACTATTGAAGATTTTCCACTGTAGTGTGTGTTTTCAAATGAGTTAAAATCATAATCTTTCATTAACTTTATCAACTTTTCTTCAACGTTGTTTCTGCCAATAAACTGCGTCAGTCTCCATTTAAGCGGGATGTCTGTGTTTGTTTTTTTCATAGACGCGAGCTCTTTACTATCTAGCTCATAAGGTCGAAAGTAAAAAACGCCCGTTTTCTGATTGAGCTGTTTACTGAGCTGTTTGGTGATTGAGTAGGGAACCAGTCTAAAGAAGTCTCCTCCAAAAAACGGAATCTTACGATTACCAATTTTGGTATAGCTTAGATAATGTTCTTGAATTTTATACTCGTTAAATATTTTAAGTGAATATTCTTTCTCTATACCGTATTTGATTACTTTCATTGGAAACAGCGATGAATCGTATTTTAATCCATTAACTGCTAATGCTTCACAATACCATTCAAATAAGTATTCACGAATTGAGAAGTTAGGTGCACGAAAGCCAATGACTTTCTTGCCCGTTATATCTTCAAGCAATTTTACTGAGCTACCCACTTCTTCTTTAACTTGTTTGGGTGTTAGATTAAAGATAGAGCTGTGGTTGAAACCATGTGATGCAATTTCATGCCCGTTTTCAGAAATCTTCTTAATAAGTTCTGGATAGTGTTCAGCGATGTTGCCTAAGGTGAAGAAGGTTGCTTTGTGCTTATGTTCATCCAAGAGGTCAAGTAGTCGTAGTGTATTATCAAGCACACGATCTGATTTAGTACTTTTATTATCAAGGATGGATTGTGACCATTCTTCGACATCTACTGAGAAAATCATTACTTCACCTAATGTTTATATTGTTATTTATAGCATTTATGCACTGGTTATGGGTGCTAATCTAACAAATATGATCAAAATTTGATCTAGTTTTGAGAACTAAGGTAATAAAAAAACGACAAAGTGACATTTATTAAAAATCAAGCTAGTTATTTAATATAATAGTCATTTATCAAGAGTCCTTAAATAGTCTATTTGGGTAATACAGTCGAGGGTTAAAAGTAAGCTTTAGTTTTCTTGTAAGCTAATGTATTCTTCGCGTCTCTTTGTAAAAAACTTTATAGAGTTACCCCTTCTGTATCAAATTCGGGATGTAGCGCAGTCTGGTAGCGCACCACACTGGGGGTGTGGTGGTCGTCAGTTCGAATCTGGCCATCCCGACCATTTTCGTTTCACCAAAAACATTGCAAAAAATCATATGTTGCAAAAACCTGCAGTACATCTTTTTATTCCTGACTTGTTCCCGTCATTAATTCGTTGGAGTCAAGCGTTTAAGTTTAAGCCTACGTGCCAAAGCTTTGAATGCCACTCACTCAGACTGAGTGCTTCAAAGCCTAAAAAGGTTCATGGCTTAGAGGCGAGTTTTTATAATTACCTCGGGGTTGATGAAGCTGAATTGCCGATTGCCGATTATAGATATGAATTACAAGAAGGTATTAATAGAGCTTTAAGTGCTAATAAATCCTTGCTATGTGTTGACCCCATTCATCTCGAAATTGGTTTAAATGATATAAATATGACGGATATCATTACTGACTTAAGTGATGATGAAGTAGACATGCTTAAGCTACTAATAAATAAGTATTTTGTTGATGATGGTTTGATCTTAATAAGTGATTCTAAAAACCAATGTTATGTGACTTTTCCTAATGATGAGTCTGTTATGACTACGCCTGTGCGTGATGTTTTGAACAAGAACGTGACAGCTTATTTACCTGTTTCAAAAGATAGAAATTGGCAGGTAATTCAAAATGAAATGCAAATGTTATTGCATAGTTCAGAGATTAATCATCATAGAGAAATAAAAGGTTTGCCTGTTATAAATAGTCTATGGTTATGGGGTAGTGGAAAGAAGCAAGCAGTCGATGCAAATCTTAGTTGTATTTATAGCCATGCAGATAATAGTGGGAAAATATTTAGTAAAGTTGCTTCTTGTAAGTGGATGCCTTTAGCAGATGCTGTTGATCAAATATTACACAGTAATCACTCTGAAACTGTTGTCATTATTGATCAACTCACGCTCGCATCAAATAATGAAGATATAGATGAATACCAACGACAACTGACACTAATCGATAAAGACTATTTAATGCCATTGATGAGGGCTTGTCAGCAAGGCATTATTGATTTAACTATTCATAGTTGTGATGGTCATACTTTAAAAGTAGAAAACACACCCGCATGGAAATTTTGGCGTAAACGAAAAAACTTATTGGACTTTGCAGATGAAACTAGTTCGACGTGAATCTTGTGGTCAAATAGCCGAGGGAAAGACGTCGACTCTGTTAGAGCGAGTCTTTTCCATGCGAGGCATCAATCACAATGATGAGTTGCAATTAAATTTAAAAAACCTTCATCCAATATCATCTTTAAAAGGAATTGATAAGGCGACTAATATTTTAGTGAATGCTTTTGAAGATAAGCTTAATTTATTGATTATTGGAGATTTTGATGCAGATGGGGCAACATCAACTGCACTCACAGTAAAAGCTTTAAAGTTACTTGGGTATAAAGGTTCGGTAGATTATTTAGTCCCGAATCGTTTTGAGTATGGTTATGGTTTAACGCCTGAAATCGTTAAGCATGCAAAAATATACTCGCCCGATATTATTATTACTGTTGATAATGGTATTTCCAGTGTTAAAGGAGTAGAGCAAGCCAAGCGACAAGGTTACAAAGTGATCATTACAGATCATCATTTACCTGGGAAGCGCCTGCCTGATGCAGATGCGATTATAAATCCTAATCAAGTCGGAGATGATTTTCAATCAAAAAATCTGGCTGGAGTAGGGGTAGCTTTTTATTTAATGCTGGCTTTAAAAAATGCTCTTCAAGTAAAAGGATATTTTTCAAAAAATAGTATTGAAGTTCCAAACCTTCTTGAATTAATTGATCTAGTTGCTTTAGGTACAGTTGCCGATGTTGTGCCGTTGGATCAAAATAATCGAATACTGGTTGAGCAAGGCTTACGCAGAATGCGTAGCGGAAAAGCCAGTGTAGGGATTCAAGCTTTATTTCAGATAGCAAAACGAAATATTAATAATGCGGTAAGTACGGATCTTGCATTTGCCTGTGGCCCAAGATTAAATGCAGCGGGAAGACTCGATGATATGTCTTTAGGAATTGAGTGTTTACTCGCTACTGACCTGCAACAGGCAATGGATTTAGCTTCTGCATTGGATGATTTAAATATTGAAAGAAGAGCCATAGAAGAGAGCATGAAAGCAGAGGCTCTGACTTTGTTGGAAGAGCTTGATGAGGATAAGCTCAGTGGTGAGTTACCCCCCGTGATTTGCTTGTATAAAGAAAATTGGCACCAAGGGGTCATAGGGATTTTAGCCGCACGTGTGCGTGAGCGCTATAATCGACCTGCGATTATATTCGCGCCTGCTAACATTGATGATAAGTTAGCTGGTGCTGAAAGTGATAATAAGATTGAAATTAAAGGTTCAGCGCGCTCGATATCAACAATACATATTCGTGATATTTTTGATGAAGTGGCTACTCATTACCCTGGTCTACTGGATAAGTTTGGTGGGCATGCGATGGCAGCAGGATTAACATTAAATAAAAATCAACTAGCAGAATTCACTGAAGCAATTTGCAATATTGTGACAAAGCAGGTCAATACAGAGACTTTTCAAGAGGTTCATTTCAGTGACGGCAAGCTCCACGCCAAAGAATTCGAGCTTAAACAAGCAGATGAATTACGCTACGCAGCACCTTGGGGGCAACATTTCCCTGCCCCAGCTTTTGATAATCGTTTTAAGCTAGTGAAAAAGCAATTGCTTAAAGAAAAGCACCTAAAGTTACTATTAGTGCCAGAGGGACAAAGCCGTAGCGTTGCTGCTATTGCTTTTAATGTTGATGTGGGTGAGTGGCCAGAAGAAGGTGAAACGGTCCATCTTCTGTATCGATTAGAAGTTAATGAGTTTAGAGGCTCCAGTTCTTTGCAGTTAATGGTAGATCAACTGATTGTTTAGGTTCTAAAGGTTGGTATGAGTACAATTGTGTAAAAAAGGGGGGGGTGCCATATATCCCAAACCCCCAAATTGTCACACTCTATTTCGATTTTCTATCTGGGGACTTTGGTATATTTTTCTTGTGGTTAATTTTATATTCACAATAAGTTAGAATTATAGCTGTCGTTAAATTAACAGAAAATAGAAAATATAGTAGCAGGAGCTGTTAATCCTCGGTATCCTCTCACTCCTTCAAAGTAGGGAATTCTAGGCGCATGCAAGATCAGTATAATCCTCAAGAAATAGAACCTGCCGTTCAGAAAATGTGGGCAGATAATAAGTCTTTTGAAGTAACAGAAGACCCAGATAAAGAGAAGTTCTATTGTCTTTCTATGTTTCCTTACCCAAGTGGTAAGTTGCATATGGGGCATGTCCGAAATTATACCATCGGGGATGTCATTTCGCGTTTCCAGCGCATGCAAGGTAAAAATGTATTACAGCCTATGGGCTGGGATGCTTTTGGTTTACCTGCAGAAAATGCAGCGATAAAAAATAATGTACCTCCAGCACAATGGACTGATGCCAATATCTCTGAAATGGGCGAACAGTTAAAAACCATGGGCTTTGCTTATGATTGGTCACGTGAACTTGCTACTTGTAAACCAGATTATTATCGCTGGGAGCAGTGGTTTTTCTTAAGATTACTTGAAAAAGGTTTAGTTTATCGCAAGAAAGCAACGGTAAATTGGGATCCAATTGATCAAACTGTATTGGCCAACGAGCAAGTTATAGATGGTCGTGGCTGGCGATCTGGTGCAATTGTAGAACAACGTGAAATTGATCAATGGTTTCTTAAAATCACGGCCTATGCTGATGAATTACTTGATGATGTTAGAAAGCTTGAAAACTGGCCTGCACAGGTTCGTACCATGCAGGAGAACTGGATTGGTCGGTCTGAAGGTGTTGAGCTAGCGTTTGGATTAGAAAACTCTAAAGAGGAGATGGAAGTATTCACCACGCGTCCTGATACGCTGATGGGTGTTACTTATCTTGCCGTTGCTCCTCAGCATCCATTAGCAGCACGTGCTGCAGTTGAAAACCCAGAATTATCAACATTTATAGAAGAATGTAAAAACCTTAAAACCACAGAAGCCGAAATGGCGACGATGGAGAAAAAAGGATTTGCCACTGGTTTAAATGCAATACATCCTATTACAGGAGAAAGTGTGCCAATCTGGGTCGCTAATTTTGTATTGATGAGTTATGGCTCTGGTGCCGTTATGTCTGTTCCTGCTCATGATGAGCGTGATTGGGCTTTTGCGAAAAGCTATGATTTACCTATTACTCAGGTGATTACTTCTGCGAAAAAAGCTGCTGCAGATAAAATTAATATTGAAGAAGGGGCATATACTGAAAAAGGTATATTGATCAATTCTTATGAGTTTAATGGTTTGACCTCAGATGAGGCATTTAATCGGATTGCAGATTTCTTAAAAGAACACGAGAAAGGTCGTAAGACAATAAATTATCGACTACGTGATTGGGGTGTGTCACGTCAGCGCTACTGGGGTTGTCCTATACCCATTATTTATTGTGATGATTGTGGGGCAGTCGCTGTACCTGATGAAGATTTGCCCGTTGTCTTACCGACTAATATTGAGTTTGATGAATCAGGTTCTTCTCCCATTAAAAACATGCCTGAATTCTATGAAACCAGTTGTCCTAAATGCGGAAAAGATGCAAGGCGTGAAACAGATACATTCGATACTTTCTTTGAATCATCATGGTATTTTGCACGTTATACTGGGCCAAATAATGATAAGTCGATGCTGGATGAGCGTGCGGATTATTGGTTACCTGTAGATCAATATGTAGGCGGTATTGAACATGCCGTTTTACATTTATTATATGCTCGATTTTTTAATAAATTGATGCGTGATGAAGGTTTGATTGAGTGCGATGAACCTTTTACCAATCTTTTAACACAAGGGATGGTTTTAGCAGAAACTTACTTTATTGAAGAAGATGGATTAAAGCATTGGGTTGCACCAGCTGATGTAACGATTGAACGTGATGACAAAGGTAAGGTTCTCAACGTTACCGATCAACAAGGCAATGAAGTCCAAGCGGCTGGCATGAGTAAAATGTCTAAATCTAAAAGCAATGGAGTAGATCCTCAGGCTTTAATTGAAGCTTATGGAGCTGATACCTTGCGTGTATTTTCGATGTTTGCTGCACCGCCTGATCAAAGTATGGAGTGGTCTGATGCAGGAGTTGAGGGCGCTAATCGTTTTATTAAACGCCTTTGGAAGCAGGTGTTTAATCATGTTGAAAGTTGCCACGATACGAAACTAAATAAGAAGGATTTAACGGATAAGCAACAAAATATTCGTCGAAAGCTCTATAGTACCTTACAAAAAGTAAGCGATGATATGTCGCGTCGATTTACCTTTAATACAGCGATTGCGGCTAACATGGAATTAATTAATGATCTATCTAAATTTCATGACAATAGTTCACAATCACAGGCAGTACGTCAGGAAATTTTAGAGCATATTGTTTTAATGCTTTCTCCTATCATGCCTCATGTTTGTCAGACTCTTTGGGTGTATTTAGGTAAAGAGGGTGCTGTCATGGATCAATCATGGCCAGAAATAGATGAATCTGCGATGGTTCAATCTAAAGTGCAAATGATGATTCAGGTTAATGGTAAATTGCGTGGTAAGGTAGATGTTTCTGTTGATGCTGATGATGCTCAGGTTGAGTCTTTAGCAATGGAAAATGAAAATATTAAACAATTATTAGAAACAGTTACAGTACGAAAGGTCATTGTTGTGAAAGGACGATTGATTAATATTGTGGCTAATTAACTCCATGAGATTTAGATTAGTCATTGTTGTTCCTCTCATGTTTGCATTTTTAGTAATGCAAGCTTGTACTGATAGTGGTTTTCATCTTAGAAATAACATAAGTCTCCCTTTAAAGTATCAAAAGGTTCAGATTCAAGGTTTAAGGCAGGGGTATGATTTAGTTAAAGTATTTCAGCTTAAATTAGAAGAAGCAGGTGGTGAATTACTTGAGTCAGCTTCTACAATAATTAAAATTCATAATTATCAAGAAGGCCGGCGTGTTGTAGCCTATACCCGTGAACGCAGAGCAAGAGAATACCTACTTTTTTTACGTTTTGATTATAGTGTTAGTTTACCTGCAAAGAATGATAAATACATTGAGCGAGACAAAAGGCGAATCAATATTGATAGAACATTCATCTATGATGCAAATTTTGCTCTAGGAAAGGCCGAAGAAGAAAAGCTAATACGCCAAGATCTTTATGAGGAAGCTTCACGCTTAATTCTATTGCACCTTCAATATGGTAAGGATTAATAAATATTTAATACAAAAACTATTCTAGAATTATGGATGCCTAAACAATAGGCTTAGATATAATACATAGCCCTTTTTTTTGCATTCATAAAGGAGTTTTCCAGTTAATAAATTTCTTTCCCATGTTGTCTTAATGATCATTTCTCTATGTTTGATGATGCATATTCAGGCAGATGTAGACTTCAATCAATGGAAATCATCATTTAAAGAAAAAGTATTAGCTCAAGGTATCACTCCTTTGATTTTTGACAGCACTTTCAAAAACGTATTGGTAGATTCAGAAGTAGTAGCGTTAGATTCAAGTCAGCCTGAATTTACCCGCACTATTTGGGATTACCTTGATAAAGCAACATCTAAAGACCGTATTCAGTTGGGGGTAAAACAACTTCATAAGCATCGCTTTTTATTTAAAGAAATAGAACAAAAATTTGGTGTTTCTAAGGAAGTCATTGTGGCCATATGGTCTATGGAAAGTGATTTTGGGCGTAACTATGGGAGCAAAAGTGTGATCCGTTCCTTAGCAACTTTAGCGCATAATGCCAGTAATCATTCTAAGCTAAAGCGTCTGGCATATGCGGAGCGAGAGCTATATGTTGCACTTCGTATTATTCAAACACAGAGTATTAAGTCAGAAGAAATGATGGGGTCATGGGCTGGGGCAATGGGGCAGCCGCAATTTACGCCCAGTTCTTACTATGATTATGCCATTGATGCTAATAATGATGGTAAAAAAGATATTTGGAAAAACTATTCTGATGTCTTTTCTTCAATAGCAAACTACCTCATCATGAATGGTTGGCGTAAGGAAGAAGGATGGGGAGTAGAGGTTAGGTTACCTAGAGAATTTGATTGGCGTTTAAATTCATCTTTTTATCAGCTAAGGTATGAGCAGTGGGCAGATTTAGGTGTTGTTCGACATGATAGAAAGTTGTATCAAAACCCTAAACGTCTCGCTTCTCTATTTGTGCCAGCCGGTAAAACTGCCCCAATATTTTTGGTTGAACACAACTTTGAGGCAATCAAGCTTTACAATAACTCTAGCAGTTATACCTTAGCTGTAACACAGCTAAGTGATTTACTTGCAGGTGGAATGGGGATTAGAGGAGTCTGGCCTCGAAATGATGTGGCTTTAAGCCGACATCAAATAGAAAAGATTCAAATGTGCTTAAACCTTGATGGACATAATGCGGGAAATGTTGATGGGAAAATTGGTCCAAAAACACGTGAGGCAATTCGTACTTGGCAGTTAGAGCATGGTTTGTTGGGAGATGGATATGCAAATATATCCTTATTGAAAAACCTAAAAAAACCTAAAAAAACCAATGCAGATTGCAACTAACTAGATTTTGGTGCTTCATATGCATTGTAGTTGATTGCACTATCGGATTCATTCCCAAGTCATCTTGTAATATAGCAACAGTAGCGAGCGCCCCCTGAAAAGTGTTGTAATAACGCCACCTTTAGTTGTTTAGTCATGCTAGTAATTAGAATTAGAATCATTTATAGCTTGTTCTTTGATTTTATTGTTTTAATTAGAAACTGTTACTTTAGTATTAATGGTATATTTGTTGCAAAAAAGAGACAGATGGTATAATATTTTAGGTAGGCAGATTAATTTTCGGGTTATATATCCGTTTTTTAAATTTTTATTATTAAATATGAAAAGGTAAGTACTATGAAAAAACTACTCGCAATCGCTATTGCTGCAGCTGTTTCAGTTCCAGCATTAGCAGATACTAAATTATATGGTCAGCTTCACGCATCTTACGATATTCTTGATGCTGATGGAACTGGTGTAAAGAGCATAAACTCAGTTGCCTCTAATAGTTCACGTATTGGTGTTAAGGGATCTTCTGAACTTAATGCTGGTTTAAAGGTTATTTATCAAGCTGAATGGGGAATGGATACTGGTGGAAAGAATAGTCCAAAAGATTCTGTATTTAGTAATCGTAACCAAGTTGTAGGAATTGCTGGCGGTTTTGGTGCTATTCTTATTGGTCGTCATGACACTCCTTTTAAAACAGTTGGTCGTAAAGCTGACTTATTCTGGAGTACACAGTTAGGTCAAAACCGTAACGTTACAAATCCAGGTACATGGGATCTACGTGTAAACAATGTTATTGCTTACCAAACACCTAAAATGGGTGGTTTCCAGTCACTAGCTGCTTATGTTACTGACCTTGGTGGATCTGACGACAATACTGCATTCAGTATCAATGGCTTCTACAACGCTGGTCCAATTATGGTTGGTGCTGGTTACGAAACTCATGATCTTGAAGGATCAGCAGATATTGACGCAGTTCGTTTGATGGCTACTTACAAAGTAGGTCCTGCTAAATTAGTTGGTTTTTATCAGACTGAAGATAATGCAGGTGTTGATGCAGACGTAGTTGGTCTTGGTGCAGCATACAAAGTGGGTGCTGGTACTGTTAAAGGTCAATACTACAATCGTGAAGTTGATGGTGGAATCGATTCAGATCTTTTCGCTATCGGTTATGATCACAAGTTAGGCAAGAAGACTGATGTTTACGCACAATTTGCTACCATCTCTGATGGTGCGAAGTTAGGTGGAGCTGGTCATGGTGAGTCTATCCAGTCAACTGATGGTGGTGACGCAGATGGCCTCTCTATTGGTATTCGTCATAAGTTTTAATTGAATTTTCTAGTGCAGTGTTTGCTGTGCTAGTTCTTTTCGTAAAAAAGCACTTCTTAGGAAGTGCTTTTTTACGTCTGCTTTTACTTGATTAAGGTGTAATATAAGGTTTAAGTTTTTCAACAACCTGACTTGGGATTATTCCATTTTTTACAGGTAACTTAATTTGCCTTGGGTTTGTTGGTAGCAAGGACAAAATAGCTTCTCGGTCTTGTCTTCTAATGGCATTAATGTTGACGTACTCACGTTTAATATTCCCTTCTACTATTAACTCAACATTTTTGATTAGGAAAATACCCTTCGAGGCTTTTATGACGTTGAGGCCGTTTAAATTAATGGTTATATTAGAGTTTACACAGGCTTCACTATTCAGATCAGAATTATTTCTATTGCCATATTCTATGCATTCTTTGCTGCTATAAGAGAGTATGGGGGGGGTCAGTCTGACATTGCTGGCTTTTAGGGCTGCCTCAAGATACACCTGACCTTCACGAGCAGTATTGTATTGCCTAGTTGGAGGAGGACTTACATGGTTAAAATTTGTGGTCGATGGTGAAATCTGCAGATGGGGTTTAGTGGTAGTATTTGAAGTAGTAGTAGCACATAGTCTGATGACTTGATCATGTGTGAAACCTTTTTGTAGGTAAAAGGTTATATCGGTGTTTGAGCAGCTATTTGCCAATAGCTGGCTTGTTGAAAATAGAGAAGATATGACAATAGTAGATATAAATATTGATGTTTTAGGTGGGAACTTCATAGAATTTTTCTCTCTTTGATCTTTTATAAAAAGTATAATTGATGGGGCTATTAGTCTGAAAAATTAAGGTCTACCATAAACTGGTCTGACATATCTTCCAGCGTTTCTTGTACAACTTCTATTTTGATGTTTTGTGGTATGCTTAGTTTTAGTTTTGCGCAAAATAAAGTACCGCCAGACATGCTGGCTTGTTTGACACTGCTTTTAAGATCCTCAATATTGACATTGAGTTTGGCTAGTTGCTGTGTAATATCATGTATAATGCCTGGTCGATCTTGCGCCAATAGTTCTAAGCTTAAAGTACGTTCTGGAATTGATTTGACTGTTAATGTGGGTGCTTCTTCAACGAAAATTCTAAAAGTATTAGTTTGAAGTTTATCCAGTGATTTTTTTAATTTTTCGATTTTATCAACTTCTAAAGAAACGCTAACTATACCAGCAAATTTTCCTGCCAAATGGGTCATTCGACTTTCGCTCCAGCTACCTTGGTGCTTCTCAAGCGTTTCTGAGATGGACTTAACAAGGCCAGGTTGGTCAGGGCCAAATATTGTGATTATCAAAGTTTTATTCATACTTAGAGTGCCTTAAGTTGATAATTGTTCAAAAAAGGGGGGGGTGCCATTTATATAGAGACCCTTGCACGAATTAGATAATGAGTAAACATGGCTGTAATTCCACTGTTTTTTCGTTGAAAACTTACTAATAATGCATTATTAGCTTCATTTTCCATCAGTGAAAACTCATCCAGTTTTTCTTTCGACACTGACTCGCGTAAAAGTCTCATATAATTTTACTATACATTATAGTAGTCATAAGCATATATATCACATAGTTAAAGTTACTTAGAGTGTTTGTTATAAACGCTAACGTTTATATCTACGCAGTCTCTAATTGTATTTGAAATTGCACATTTATGAGATGCGCGTTCTACTGATAAAACTCGTTTTTCGGGTAGCTCTGGCCAATAGATATTCATAGTAATCGTTTTAAAGCGAGTAGGGTCGCTTAAAAAATCCCATTCTAGTTTTGTAGTAATATTTTCAATTGGTACATCCATACGTAGAGCATAGTGGTCGAGTACAGCAAAGGTACAGCGTCCTAATGAAGCTACAAACATAGCGAGTGCGCTAAGTTTTTGCATTTTATTTTCAAGGATGATTTCTATACCATCTTCATCAAATGCTGAAAGTTCTAATTCATGTTGAGCAATGACTTTTATTTTCATTGTTATTCATTCCTATAAGTTACTAATAGTATCGAGTACGTCAGCAGCATGATTTTTCACTTTCACTTTGTCCCAGTGGTGACGTAATACACCTTTCTTGTCAATGACAAAGGTGCTGCGTACAATGCCCATATATTCTTTACCAAATGTTTTTTTCAGTTGCCAAACACCAAACTTTTCGCAGATGTTCGTATCTACATCTGAAATTAACTCAAAAGGAAAGGATTGTTTCGTTCTAAAGTTGTCGTGACGCTTCATAGTGTCTTTTGATATGCCAAAAATCTTTGTGTCTTTTTGTTTGAATTGCTCATGCAAATGACTAAAATCATTTCCTTCAATGGTGCAGCCTGGTGTACTATCCTTAGGGTAAAAATAGAGGACTAGGTTAAATTTCCCTTTGTAATCTGATAGTTTAAAGTGCAAATCAGACGTGGCTGGTGCCTCAAAGTCTGGTACTGTTTCACCTAATTCTAATTCCTTGCTCATATTTGTTTGTAACTCTGAATGATAATGGGCTTACTATAGCTGAGGTTATATAAAATGCATAATGCCCTTATCCCTAATCTAATGGTAAATGATGTTATTGAGACAGCAATTTTTTATCAAAGTGTGCTTAGTTTTAAACTTGTGGTTGCGGTTGCAAACTTTGAACTGGAGATGCAAGAAGGTAATGTTATCACTGAACTATCTGCAGGAAAAAAATTAGATTGGGCAAATATGAAATTTGATCCAGAAAATGCCGCTAGTGCAGAATTTATGTTTCAATCAAGAAGAAGTATGGAAGCAGAACTTCCTACGCTTGCAGGTGTAGATATCACTGCAAGTCAAACGTTATATATGCGAACAGATGATGCGGATGCCCATTTTAATCATTTGAAAAATCAGGTTGAGGTTATTCAGCCGCCAGTTACCCGTTTTTATGGGATGCGTGAATGGTATATGAAAGATATTAATGGCTATATTTTATGCTTTGGTCAGGAGCTAGGGTAGGGGAAGAGTGGTTGGCCTTGAGTATGAAATTTTCAGGCTAACACTTGTCTTTCCTCATAGTCGGCATTAGACTGCACGCACTAAGTAATGCCTTTATAAAATTTGAAGAGTAGAAAGTAATGTTTCAAGGAAGTATGGTTGCTCTTGCAACACCAATGACAAATACGGGTAAGTTAGATGTTGATGCACTAGAGGCGTTGGTTGCCTTTCATGTCAAAAATGGTACAGATGCCATTGTTGCGATGGGTACTACAGGTGAATCAGCAACTTTTTCACATCAGGAGCACCGTAAAGTTGTTAAACTGATTATTGATTTGGTAGCAGGTGATATTCCTGTTATAGCAGGAACTGGCTCGAATAGTACTGCAGAAGCAATAGAGTTAACGAAAGCTGCAAAAGAAGATGGTGCTGATGCTGCGCTACTCGTTTCTCCTTATTATAATAAGCCACCTCAAGAAGGTCTTTTTCAGCATCATAAAGCAATTGCAGACCAAGTCGCTATTCCACAGCTGTTATATAATGTGCCTGGTAGAACAGCTGGAGATATGTTGCCTGAGACGGTAGAACGTTTATCTAAAATTTCAAATATTATTGCTATTAAAGAAGCAACGGGTGACTTAGATCGTGCTCGTCAGATACTGGAACGTTGTGGGGGTGATATTGATGTTATTAGTGGTGACGACGGCACTGCTATGGAACTTATGTTGATGGGTGGAAAGGGTGATATTTCTGTGACTGCTAATGTTGCGCCTGCTTTGATGCATGAAATGTGTAAAGCTGCAATCGCTGGTGATAGAAAAAGAGCACAGGAAATTAATCAGCAATTGGAGCCTCTGCATTCTAAATTATTTGTTGAAGCAAATCCAATTCCTGTGAAGTGGTTGTTACATAAAATGGGCTATGGAAGTAATAGTATGCGTTTACCACTTGTGCCTTTAGCTGAAGAATTTTACACACAAGTTTCTGATGCAGCGGCATCAGCTGGTATTACGCTTTAGGAATAATTAGTGATAGTATTTAAAGAGGAATTAATGATTAATTTACAAAATAGAATAGTTTCAATGTTAGTAATAGCCATGCTGTCTACGAATCTATCATCCTGTAGTAGTTTTAATAAAGTTGGTAGCTTCTTAAGTGATAAGAAGACTGTCAATTATCAGAGAAATAATTCAGTAAAAAATCTTGAATTCCCGCCTGATCTAACGACTCCAGAATTTGACAAAGAGTTTGTGCTTCCTGGGGCATCTGCACTGAATACAGTTTCATTGCGCTCAGGTGGCGTAGTTTCTACTAACCGTGTGGATAATTTCCCTCCAGATAATACTAGTTCAGTCAGTCCAGTCGCTTCAGTACAGGGGCAAAGGACTGGCGCTCTTTCAAGTATAAAAAGTTTATCCGGTAAAGCCGTTTTACATATCCATGATAGTTACCCCAGAGCCTTGATCTTAACGGAGATAATGCTCGAGAGATTAAAATTCTCTATTGTAAGTAATAATGCTGGAAATGGAACTTACCATGTTAAATATAACGGTGAAGATTTACAGGAAGAAAAAAAGAAAGGATTTCTTTCTGGTACTTTTAACTACTTTAAAGGTTTAACGGCTGGTTCAAATAATAAAATTCTATCTAGTGGTAAAGTGTATCAAGTTCAATTAGTCAATAGCAATGGAGTACCTCTACTGAGCTTTAAGTCCTCTGTAGGTAAAATACTTCCTTCTAATGCACAAATTATTGCCTTGTTTAATGATGAGTTCAACCGTTAAAAACATTTCATTGTAATGATTCGGTTTGCCTCACTAGGGAGTGGTAGCAAGGGGAATGCAACCTTAATAGAATCAGGAGTTGATGATACAGACACGCGTATCCTTCTTGATTGTGGTTTTTCAGTTAAGGAAACAGAAAGTCGATTGTGCCGACTAGAGCGTACTGCAGAAGCAATCACTGCAATTGTGATAACGCATGAGCATTATGATCATATTAGCGGAGCAGGGAGGCTCTCTAGAAAATATAATATTCCGGTTTGGTTAACTGTAGGTACCTGGGTTTCTTGTAAGGATAATGAATTTTCTGAAGTGAACTTTATTGATTCACATGCTGATTTTGAAATCGAAGGTTTGCATGTGCATCCATACCCTGTTCCACATGATGCGCGTGAGCCTTGTCAGTTTGTCTTCTCAGATGGAGAGTCACGCTTAGCCGTATTAACAGATGTTGGTTGCCACACCCCCCATATATTAAAGCAGTTAACAAAGCTGGATGGTTTGTTGTTGGAATGTAATTACGATCATGAAATGTTGTTTTCGGGTAGCTATCCTCGCAAGTTAAAAGATAGGGTGGCTAGCATTAAAGGTCACTTAGATAACCGTCAAGCAACACAAATATTAAAAGAACTAGATTTATCTAATTTGAAGCACCTCATTGGCATGCATATTAGTGAAAAAAATAATTTGGAAGAACTTGCTATTAATGCATTAAGTGAAGGTATTAATGGAAAGAAAAATGATGTGTCTCTGGCATCCCAAATTGATGGATTCAATTGGCGGAGTTTATAGTCTGTTCTGTGTTTACCTGTCTTGTAGTAATATTGTTAAATTAATTTAAGTATTTGCTAAAATAGTGATTGACGTGGATGGTGTACTGCATATAATGCGCATCCAATAAAGAGGAGTTGGGTATTTTAAAGTTAAATAGTTGTTAATTTTATTTATTTAAAATTTAATTGAAATAGCTGTTGACTGAGAAAATTTACTGCCTATAATGCGCTCCTCTTCAACATGATTAAGATATTTTTTAGTGGTTTTTTTAATTTAAAACTAATGAAAAAAATAGATAAAAACGTTGACAGAAATATTAAGGCGAATATAATTTGCCACCTCGTTCAAGCAAAGGCATGAACTGATCATTAAAAAAAGAGAACCAGAAA
>CAZWEA010000051.1:0-15254 GCA_964632635.1 uncultured Cocleimonas sp.
TGGGAGAGGACTTGCAGGAATTTCAGCATCCAGAGAAAATAAGTTTGGGGGGGAACAGCGAAATAAACACGCTGAATCAATACAAATTGAAGGCAAGTCTATTGCTAACAAAGGCCCAAATGAACGTCGTGAACTAGGTCTTTCCAGTGTACCCGAAAAACGTCTCGGTCATGGTGCTATGCCTGAGATGAGCCTAATTGATAATGCTTTTTTAACTGCATATCAACGCATGGATTTAATTAGAATGAATTTGATCAATTACAAAAAGAACTTTAAGTTTTCACAAATAAAAAGGGAAAACTGCATCAAAAACCACCTATGAGCAGCTGCTTATTACAACTGCTCATAATACTTCATTTAATCTTGATATTTATTTTTCGAAAACACTTCATACAAAGCAGGCAAAACAAAAAGGGTTAGTAATGTCGAGGAAACCAATCCCCCTATCACCACTGTAGCCAAAGGTTTTTGGACCTCCGAACCAACGCCAGATGCAAGCAACATCGGTATCAACCCTAGAGCAGCAATGGAAGCTGTCATTAATACCGGTCTCAAGCGTGACATTGCCCCCTCAAACACTGCAATATCAACATCTGCTCCTCCTTCACGCTTCTGATTGATAGCATTCACCATAACCACTCCATTTAATACCGCCACTCCAAATAGAGCAATAAAACCAATGGATCCTGGTACTGATAAATACTGCCCTGAAATATACAAAGCAGCAATTCCACCAATCAAGGCCAAAGGAACATTCAGCATAATCAATAATGCCTGCCCAATTGAACTGAAAGCAAAGTAAAGCAATAAAAAAATTAAACCAAGGGATAACGGCACAACAATCATTAAGCGCTTTTGAGCACGTTCTTGATTCTCAAATTGACCCCCAAAGACAACTGTATATCCTGTTGGCAAATCTATATCAGAATCAATTTTCTCCTTCAACTCCGCCACTAGTCCTCCCATATCGCGACCATCTACGTTGGATTGAATTACAACGCGCCTCTGTACATCATCACGTCGTATTTGAGGCGGACCAGATTCGATGCCAACACTTGCAACTTCTCGGAGCTTTACCCAAGCACCTTGCGGTGACTTCACTACAAGGTCTCTAATTGCCTCTACATTATCTCGATAATTCTCAGCCAAGCGAATCACAATATCATAACGCTCATTACCACGGATTACCTGTCCAGCTTCAACTCCTCCAATAGAATCAGCAACCAAAGTCATCACTTGCCCAACAGGAATCCCATAACGCGCCAAAGCATCACGGTCAGGACGTATAACCAACTGTGCTTCACCAGCTATTTGCTCCATTTCCACACCACGCGTACCCTGTGTTCTACGTAATAAACCTTCTATTTCTTTACCCGTTTTAGCTAAAACATCTAAATCAGGACCGAATAGCTTTACAGCTAGCTGTGCCTTAACACCAGAAAGAAGTTCATCTACCCGAGTTGCAATTGGTTGTGAAAAAGAAAATAACAAACCTGGGTATTTAGACATTTTCTCTTCCATCAATAACTGTAGTTCTTTTCTATTCGATGCGCTTGTCCACTCTGAAACTGGCTTTAAGCCAATAAATATTTCCACATTGGAAACAGGCTCTGGATCACCGCCTATTTCTGCTCGGCCTATACGTGAAGAAGCGTAGAGAACTTCAGGAAATGTCATAACCTCTTTTTCAAGCTTTAATGCCACTTTTAATGATGTATCCAAGCTTGAAGATGGCGCCAAAGTGACACGAACATTTATAGTTCCCTCCTCCAACTCAGGTACAAACTCCGTCCCTAAAAAAGTAGCTAACCACAATGAACCGACAAAAAGTGCCGCAGCTATGGCAACAACTAACCAACGTAATTTAGTTGCCAATTTAAGTAATGGTCGATAGATAAACTCCAATACTTTCATTATTGGGCTCTCTCGATGATCAACATGGCTACGAAACATCCAGCTAGCCAATGCAGGAACAACTACCAAAGCTACCAACAATGAAGCCAACATGGCTAATACAATCGATATTGCCATTGGCTGGAATAACTTACCTTCCACGCCTTCCAAGGTAAATAGAGGTGAAAAAACAATGATAATGATCATCACAGCAAAAAATACAGGACGTCCCACCTCCTTTGCTGACTCTTGTATCAGTAAACCAATACGTTTCTCACCATCACGCGTATGCTCTGTAAGGCGGCTAAAAATATGCTCCATCATGACCACAGAGCCATCCACCATCATACCGATCGCTATCGCTAACCCCCCTAATGACATTAGGTTTGCAGATATATCCCAATAAACCATCATCATTAAAGCCAATCCAATAGATATTGGCACTGAAATCAGTACTAGAAAAGTTGCTCTGATATTCAATAGAAACAACATTAGAATGACTAGAATCAAACCAAAGGCTTCAATAAGAGCCTTTGTTACTGTTCCAACGGCCTTGTCAACCAATTCAGACTGATCATAAAATGGCTCAATAGTGACACCATCAGGTAAAGCAGTCTGTATTGCAGGCAATCTATCCTTAACACCATTGATCGTTGCATTTGTGTTAGACCCCATGCGCTTCAAAACAATACCCACCACAACTTCACCCAGGGATACGACTTCTCCATCTGCATCACGATTAATCATCGTTACTGCTCCTTGACGAATTTCTGCACCAAAAGCTACCTTAGCAACATCAGCAACTCGCACCACATTGCCGTCAACAGTTTTTAGAGGGATGTTACGAATATCCTGTAATCCATTTTCACCACTTCTAATCCAACCAACACCCCGTATAACAAGCTGTTCATCGTATCTATCTAAATACCAACCACCTGCATTTCTATTGTTATTCTCAATAATTTCAACAATATCACTACTACTAAGGTCATAAGCTAACAATCGCTCTGGATCAACTTGTACCTGATATTGTCTTACCTCTCCGCCGTAAGAAAGTACATCTGTGACACCATCTACTGGCATAATTAATAACTTAACCACCCAATCATTCAAACTTCTTAACGCAATAGCATCATATTCAGGCTTTTCTGATCTCAGCATATACTGAAAAACTTGCCCCAATCCCGATGTATTTGGACCTATTTCAGGAGTACCCACACCTGGAGGTATATCCTCACGCGCTGCTTGCAATCTTTCAAAAACTAGTTGTCGGGCAAAGTAAATATCAACACCTTCTTTAAATACCACTGTAATTACGGACAAGCCCGTTTTAGAAATGGAGCGCACCTCCTCTACATCAGGCAAGGCGTACATCACCGCCTCAATTGGAAAAGTTATTAATTGCTCAACTTCCTCAGAAGCCAAACCACGTGCCTCTGTATTTATTTGAACCTGTATATTAGTAACATCTGGAAACGCATCAAGGTTAAGTTTAGGCAGTATCATATACCCGCCTACCAAAGTGGCTAGTAGCGCAAGCACAACCAGTAAACGGTTCTTGATTCCCGCATCTATTATAGAATTTAACATATATACCCCTAGTGGTTATGCACACTAAAGCCGCTTTTCGCTAGCTCAGATTGAACAAAAAAAGCACCCTTACTAACAATAGTAATCCCTTCCTCTATACCCTCAATGACGACAGACTTTCCAAGGTTTTCTATTATTTCTACCTCTTTAGGCACAAATCGTCCTTTCGTTTCCTCCACAAATAACATCCAATCACCATCACTACTTCTTAGCACTGCCTCACTAGGAACAACAAGGGCATTATATGTAGTTTTACTACTAATCTTTGTTTTCACAAATTGTCCAGGATATAAAGACGAACCCGTTGTTTTCACCTCAATCCTTACTGGTAAGGTACGCGTTTTCTCATTTAGAATTCGCCCAATAAATATTACCTTGCCAAACAATTTTTTTCCGCTTGACTCGATAATTGCACTTGAACCTATAGAAATTTTTGATACCTGCGTCGGCTTAATACTTGCCTCAACCCATAGGTGTTCCATATCACTAATCACTAATAAAACATCTTCAGGATTCACAATTTGCCCTAAAACAAAATCATCTTGAATCACCATTCCAGATTGTTCGGCTCGTAGTTCATAATGATCTTTTACAAAACTCTCTGCCCGCTTCGGTTTCCCTAGACGCTTAATTTTAGATCGACTCTTTTGATAGGCTTTAAGTTTTCCTTCAGCCTGTTGACGAGCGATTTTAGCCGCAACATAACGCTTACCAGAAACAGCATCTCGACCTAAAGAGCGAACTCGGTTCCATGTTGCTGTAGCAGCAGCAAGTTCCCCTTTTGCCTCAGCAATACTTGCCTCCATTTCAGCAATAGTTGTTGTTATTGATGCATTCAAATCTGCCCTTGATAGCTTATCCGCAGAGAGGTTTGCTGACATATCTGGCGTAGAAATTGTATGCAACGTGACAAGTAAATCTCCCTTCTTCACAAAGTCACCCATACGTACATGTCGCTTCTCCACACGCGTAGTTAACGACGAAGAAACATTAATAGTTTTATATTGATTTAGCTTTACTTCACTCAAAGCTGATATTTGATTGCTAACAGATTGACTTTTTAAGCTCATTGTCTGAATTCCAGCCCTCTTCATTTGCTCTCTACTTAGTTCTACATCAGTGCCACCTTCTTCTTCACCATGACCACCAGCTTCCTCTTTGTGCCCATGCCCATCATCTTTTTCATCAGCATGATCTTCTTTTATCGCACCATTTTTTTTGTGCTCAGTCGATGTCTCTTCGTGCTCGTCATGTTCTTCATGTCCTTGCTTTTCTGCAAATAATGAAGTAGAGGAAAAAAATAAAAAAGTTGCTAAAATACCACCTAAGGTTATATTTGATTTTGTTTTAATATTCATTTTTGTTATTCCTATTTATGTGAACTGTTCATTGAACCATTCAGCCATTTCTTAGTTTGGTAGCTTTTAGCTAACCAATTGAACCACGCCTTCCATACATCTCCTTTCAACTCAACATTATTTAACTCTGCCTCTTTTATTTGATTTAGTTGAACAAGGTAATCTGAAGTGCTTAACTCACCAGCCTTCCATAGACGAATAAGCAATTTACTTTGATTCTTTAAACTATCCCCAGCAATTTTTCGCCAAGATTGCCAGCTTTTAAATATTAATTCATACGTCTGTGCTGCTGACTTTAATCCTGTTTTCAATTGATACTCAGAATCGGCTAATTCGCTTTCAGCTCGTATAATATAAGCTCTTGACTCATCGACCTCAGCCTGATAATCATTCCTAACATTTAACGGAATAGACAAGGTGAAGCCTACAACTCCTTCTGAATCTTCGCCTCCTGCCCGAAACCCTATGGTTGGATCAGCCTTCTGTTGACGAACTCTAAGACGCATAATGCTACGTGCTTCTGTAATCTTTGCTTTATTAACCTTTATGACAGGTGAGTTATTTGCAATTTGATCAAAGTTAATACCTTTGACATTGAGAGTAGGAGGATATCCTGGCAAATCTGGCCATGACTTGTGAAACGCTCCTGCAGTAGAAGCTAATGTCTTGGCATTACCGACAAGTTGAGTCTTTTCTTGGTTTAATACTAGTTGCGCTCTTGTTTGACTTAATCTAATTTGTTCAAAATCTAATCTACTAATATCCCCAGCTTTGTATAAACGCCGAGCTTGGGTAAGAACCTGATTGAATAAAGATAAACGCTTACTATGAGCTGTAATAATTTCTCGTTGCATTTGATAATCGACCAATGCCGAAAAAATATCTGCAGTTAAACCTTGCTGGACCACTTCCTGTTCGTATTTGGTAACTTTCTGAGAAATAAGAGCAGTATTTTTTCTTGCTGATCTCTTGTCATACCAATCAAGCGTTTGATTGACACCAACAACAACAGTATCAACATTATTTCGATTAAAGCCCGTTCGCTCAACATCAAATTCAAGCTCAGGATTATAAAATGATTGTGCAGCAGCACGTGTCCTTGCCTTGGATGCATCAAGTTCTGCTTGACCAATTCGAAGCTTAGGATGTTTGTTTTCTATCATACTTAAGAAAGCAGACAGATTTTTTAATTTTGATGCATCAGCATGAACCACTGACACCAATAAAGTAGAGGAAATGAACACACCTATATATACAGCACGGCGCATCAAATATGACGACGATTGCATTAAAGTCACCTTTAAAATTAATTAGGAAATGATTTTTGGACACGCAAAGTAATGCTCAGGAATACATTTTTCGACTAAGACTAGCCAAAAACACCAAAAGCTACAATAATGAGTATCCGATAAGAGGAGATAAGGAATTAAACTTTAGGGGGTCTACGAGGAGGAGTTTGCATATAAAAAGGCGAAACATTTTTTTCCCTAGTCCTGTACACAAGACTAGTTTTCAATACAGAAAAGACAATATTGAAATGGATTCCAGTCGCATGAGAAGAATTATGCGAACAATGAATATCACCACAGTCTTTATTCAATGGAGATTGCTCTAGAGAAAGAAGCTGCTCACTAGATGACGATTCCATGTGTACATCCATCGCGATCGCGTTATATGTAAATACAACAAAGAACAATAAGACGAATATGATAACTCTACGCATTAGAGTATTATATATCTAGTATATTTAAATATCCATACCCTAGGACTAATTATATTAAACATAGATGCAGTAATTTATTATATGGAGAATCAGCTCCATACTTAGAATAGCCTTACATCATTTGAAGTGGAGGGAAAATGAATATATCAAACAAAACACTCCTACTGATTGACATTTACATAACACGTGAGGTTTGAATAGTGATAAAGAGACCCTGTGAATTCAACTAGTAAGGGCAATAAAGTTGTTTACCTAAAAGGTTTTAAAATTTATTCATTCTTAGCGTTGTGTCCAAAAAGGACGGCCTCTTTCTTCTAAAAAGTTTTCAGCATCCTTACCATGCAACATCGCTAGAGTTGAAAGCATGCCAGCTTCAGTACAGTTTGGCGCAGCGACTGTCACCGTACTAGGTGAGTCTGTAACGGGATAACCTGTTAAGGCATTTATGATATGACCATAACGTTTACCTTTGTAAAGTACTGACTTATATACATCACCACTGGTTGCTATTGCACCCTTCGACAATGGAATTTTTTTCCAGACCTTCCCTCCACCAGTTTTTGTTTCAATACCAATTTCCCAGGGGGTTTTATCTGCCCTTGAACCATGCGTCACAACATCACCACCAAGGTTTACTAAAACGCTTGTCCCTAATATTTCTGGTACTAAAGATGCGCATCGATCAGCTGCATACTCCTTACCTATACCTCCAAAATCAATTTGCATACCCACAGGTAAAGTGATTTGTTGCTCATCATATTTAATATGCCTCCACCCAACCTGTTTTAACAATTTGTTAACTTGAGATTGGGAGGGTATTTTATGCTGATCCTTGAATGTCCATATCTTACGGAAAACACCGCTACTTATATCAAACATCCCCTGGCTTTCTTGCCAAAGGACATTTGAGAGTTGCAGTAAATGATATGTTTCAGCATCTATAGGCGTTGTTTTCCCATTTGCTGAATTGATTTTCCCAAGAACAGAACCAGAAAGATAACGTGAGTATTTTTGTTCAATTCGCCATGCTTCTTCAGCCATTTTATACATGGCTGTTTGTAC
The DNA here is from genome assembly GCA_964632635.1 of uncultured Cocleimonas sp. Lineage (GTDB taxonomy): Bacteria > Pseudomonadota > Gammaproteobacteria > Thiotrichales > Thiotrichaceae > Cocleimonas. The sequence goes on from CAZWEA010000051.1 coordinate 7,627, forward strand.
TTCCTTCACATCTTGGTGCTCAATTATAAACACACAAGGGTTAGCCATTGCCCGAAAATAACCTAATATAAGAGAACCTTTTTGTTCAAACTTTATCTTACCGAGATATTCATCAACCAAAAAAAGATCTCCCTAGTTCTTTAAAACTCTACTCCAAGTGACAAAATCAATGCATCAAAACCAGGGTTAGCATCCAAACCAGCCTGACCAGAGGTTAACTTGGATTTAGCAGGATCTTGTGAATACAACTCACCTGTAACTCGCCATTTCCTACCTACTCTACCACCCCAACGATAAGTAGCACCGAGTGTATACGCATCAAACTCTGCCAAACGATAATCAGCTGTGGCATGTGTAGAAAGTGCGTCAGCCGCATCTAATTGTGGTACATAAAAGTCTGCTTTACTTTGAGTATAGTATCGTAAATGTGGCTCAATGCTCTTTCTATCACCAAGATTAATCATATATTTGGCATCTAGTGTCACTGAGTCAATTCCCCAGTCATCCGTATGAAATCTTGCAGAACTCGTTAAAACATTATTGTTTGAAAAATTATGTTTTATAGCACCATATAAATTATGACCTGTCCTACTATCTGGGCGTGATTCATGCAAATTTTCAACAATCGTCCCGAAACTATCGACTCGACTAACCCATTTGTAGGGGTCATTAAGGTAACCATCAGCCTGACTTAAGCCATAGTTTAATTGCAAAATGGTACTCTTTGACAATACTTGGGTTACACCAATTACTACATCTATAGTATCTTTTGATTCATTATCAGATCCCTTTGCAGCATCTTGATCTGATAAAGGTATTGGTGCAGCACCCACTGGTTCGACCGTATCAGCTGAAAAGGCAAGCCCTACAGAGAAAGTTGTATTTCTATTATTATAGTCTCTTGATAACCCCCCTGACACACCCAAATGCAGATAATCATATTCTTTTGAAAAAGAAATACCTGCATTTCCACGAGTGTCTTCATCAATTATAGACTGATCCCAGTTTAGTGACCCTGACACTCGCGTATCAAGAAAAGTATCATCTAAAGGTAACTCATTTGCAGGATGTGTAATGGTACTATTTCCTGAAGGGGATGTAAGTATCTGAATATCTTTTGATGGAGCCACACCACTAGGTGACGCTCCTGTTAATGAGTCCACACCAAAATTTAGGGTTAATTTATTACCATCATTATTTGTCCGTACACCCTTATATTTAAGGCTCCCATCCTGTACACGATCATCAGTTTCACCATAATATAGAATTGAAGCCTCATGTGACCAATCAGCAGCAGATACAGTTGATACATTAGTTGCACCCATTAAACTTGCCGCAGCTATCGCTAAGCTGCTTTTATTTTTTAGTTGCATCCACATCCCCCGGCACCAAAGGAACGACCACCACTAGTCCCTTCCTTTGAAAAATAAATATGATCGTTGCTTGCTTCAATCATGCTATCACTACCAAAAACCATCGAAGTTTTTGCCAAATTCCCCCTTTCCCATGGTTTGACACCAACAGAGCTACAAGCATTCAAGCCTGTAATCAGCAGCAACATGCTAAAGACTAATAGTTTGTTCATAATTTCTTTCTCCATTTTCTAATTATTTTTTTACTATTAATCACATAGCCAGCACTTGATCAATAAGTTGTTCATATTCTTTAGTTTTATTCGTTTTGAAACCCGAATGTTGATGACGCAGCTTACCTTGCCTATCAAAGATCAAAGTAGTTGGCATTCCGGGAATATCATAGAAGCTGGCATGCTGCCCTTTCGGATCATAAACAAGATTGAAGTCAGCTACGTTCTTTTGCAAAAACTGTTTAGCCTCTTGTAAATCTTCATCAACATTAACACCAATAATAACAAGACCTTTAGAAGACCTGGTTTGCTGCATCTTATTAAGCCAAGGAAAGGATTTACGGCATGGCGTACACCATGATGCCCAAAAATCAACGAGAACCACCTTACCTCGGTGTGAAGAAATATCTACTGGCATGCTATCAGCTGACCGAGACACTGAAGCAAACCCTAGCAGAAATGACCCTACTAATATTGCTATAATTTTATTGTTCATTGAAGTCTCTTTTTAATAATCTTTTGCCAATATACCTAATCAATATTCACACTATTGATTCAATTTTCAGTAAACAGAAAAAAAATGACATTATTAAGTTTATTGGAAATTTAGAAAGTGCATAATGGGCATTTGACCAAGAAACAATCTACATGGGTGAAATGACCCATAGCTTACGGAATCAGGTTTATGCCACTTTTACAAAAATATTTATTGGGTTTATTTCTAGTTTTAGTAAGCATCTATAGCATTTTTGAGGTTTTTGATGAACTTCAAAACTTAGCGACTAATAGTGAATCACTTTGGCATGTTTCTGTTGAAGTAGTATTTGTAATAGCTTCATTGATTGCTTTACTCTACTTCACATATATTATCCACCAACAAAACCAATCTCATGCAAAGCTTGAGGAAAGCCTATCTAAAGTCAGACAAAGCTTAGAAGGTACAAACATAAGACTGCAAAAAGGAAAAAAAGAATATCTGAAGGTCATTCAGTGGCAATTTAATGAATGGCTATTAACACCTAGTGAAGAAGAAGTTACCCTTCTGCTGTTAAAAGGATTAAGTGTTAAGAAAATAGCAAAAGGCCGCTCCACCCAGGAAAAAACAGTTAGAAAACAAGCTTCTGCTATCTACGAAAAATCTGGTCTTGCTGGTCGGTATGAACTTTCAGCATGGTTTTTTGAAGATATGCTTTAAATTAATATTCAGGATCCAATGAGGCTATTAATGTATTCACATTATACTTCCCTCTAGAAAAAGAGGTATTCATAGAGCTATATTTCTCCCTTTTTAACATTCTTGTTCTAGACAGATTCGATACTAAAGTGCGCACAGCAATCTTCTAAAAAATACGGGGGTGCCATTACACAATAATAATGAAATACAGCTATTTCCATAATAAATCATCATAAGCAGTTCACTATAGACTATAGATTGGCATCATCAATTTTCTTTGCAAGCTCAAAATCACGCCTTGTACCCCCTGCTTCGTGAGTTGTGAGATCAATCACGACTTTGTTATACACATTACACCACTCAGGGTGATGGTTACTACGTTCTGCAACTAATGGCCAATAAAGACCAATCACAATGAGATTGCTAGTGGTAATTTTCCTTGCCAATATAGGGAGATGTACTTGATAAAATTCCTTTTATTGAAATATTTCGAGTGTTTGGAACAAGAGATATGACAGTTTAATAAAAAAATCAAAGACTAAGCTTTTTATTGGCTTGAAACATATTCAAAATACAATACTTGCTATTAAAATAATTCATCATCAATATGATCCTATCAACTATAAAGACTATATGAATACAATTATACAAAACCTAGGAAACGGTATCACTCTGGTAGATGCCGAATATGGACAGTCTGGTGTTGCCGCTATTTACATAATGGAAGAAGAAGGTGAGGTAGCCATTATCGAAACAGGTACAAACAACAGTGTTCCTTACGTCAAAGAAGCACTTCAATCACTGAAGTTATCTTTTGATAACGTTGTCTATATTATTCCAACCCATGTTCACCTTGATCATGCTGGAGGCGCTGGTGAGCTAATGCATCAATGTAAAAATGCAAAGCTTGTGATTCACCCTTTTGGGGCAAAGCATATGGTTGATCCTAGCAGGCTCGAAGCGGGAACTATAGCTGTTTATGGCAAAAAGAAATTTCGTAAACTATATGGAAAAATTCGCCCAGTTGATGCATCACGCGTTATCGAAGCACCTGGGTTTAGCAAGCTAAAACTGAATGGACGCAAATTACAATTCTTGGATACACCCGGTCATGCACGACATCATTTTTGTATTTTTGATAAAAAAAGCAATGGAATATTTAGTGGCGATACCTTTGGAGTTTCTTATCCACAACTGACGACTAAACAAGGTCCCTTTATTTTTGCAACAACAACACCTGTGCAATTTGATCCAGGTTCATTACTGCAAAGTATTGAATGTCTCGCTTCAAGAAAATCAGACCATATGTATTTAACTCATTTTGGTCCGATTGTCCCAACTGAGGAAGTTGTCAATCAGTTAAAACGCAGTGTCAGAAAGTTTGCCAATATGGCACTGGATTTACAAACTCAACCTGAAAATCGAGTGGAGGTTTTACAGCAACAACTGCAAGAATATTTACTCTCTATTCTTGCAGAAATGGGCTGCGAACAAAGCCTAGAATTCCAAGAAAAAGTCATTGAAGGTGATGTTTTATTAAATGCTCAGGGACTCGATTTTTGGTTAGACCGTCAAGGCTAATCATCTCATATAGATTAACTTAAGTATTACAATTATCAAATATAGGCGGGGGTGCCATTACAAATCCGATAAAATGCATACTATCTATATCATTGTTTTTAAACGATTTTACAACAAACAAATAAATACTTTCATTTAATTCGCATCCAGAAAAATAAATTGTGCGTTTCATTTAGCAAGACGCAACAACAAGTCTTTTTTATAATAAAACAACAATTTGAAGGTGATTAAAATGAACAACAAGACAACAGCATTATTAGCAACAACTCTTTTAACTATTCTATCTGTAAGTCAACCAGCACTTGCTGGTCAGGCGCCAACAGATGAGTATTCTGCTCCAAATGTTTACACTGTGGCAGACTCACAAGAACGTGTAAACTTTTCAATTGATATGACACAGCTTGATCAAAAAACCAGTGCGGATATATTCACTGATAACGAACAATAAAGAAAAAAAGCGCCCCAAATTGGGGCGCTTTTAAAGCATTGTATCAATACTCAAATCTGCATCAATGATACAAAGAAACTATTAAATATTAGCCATTTAATGCTTTATATTTTTTAAGTTTCTCCTCTCCTTTACTTCTCTCCTCAGCTGAAATTTCACGTGATATTTCAATTAAAACATCAGTCGATAATTTATACCCCTTATTCAACGCAACCTTAAGCCAGAACCAAGACTCAGCAAGGTCTTTATCGATGCCATAACCTTTTTGGTACATCACTCCAACCATAAATTGACTAGTTGCAACACCCTTTCTTGCATCCTCCATCCACATTTCGAATGCTTTACTATAGTCTTGTTTCCAGCCTTTCTCAGCACCAAGAACAGTTCCACCATAGTAATATTTCAATGCCAATAGATTACGTGCTGGCTGATAGCCTGCCTCAGCTGCTTTATTCCACCAAAAAGCAACCTGTTCACTCTTTCCAGACTGGTCATATATTTCACCTAGCATGGTCTGAGAGGCGCTATCACCACTGTTTGCAGCAAGAGTACAAAAAGAGATAGCCTGTTGATATGAATATTCATCAAACAATATTTTGCATTGTTCTTTTGAGATATCAGCACGCAAGGTTAAAGTACTAACTAAGATGAAACTGATAGCTAAAATTTTAAACATATATTTCATTTGTATTTAATTCCTAAATTATCTCATTAATTTATTTTTATTCAACGATGATACTAACATTTACATAGCGATGATTAATTAACCTAAAGCAAGGGCATTTACTATTAATTAAATACCCCGCTAGCTTATGAATAACATTCTTTATAGCTTTCTCCCTTTCTTTATTTCACGTTATACTCTCGACCCTAAATTAAACCCTATTTAACGCGGATTAGTACTAACTCATGGATAAAACATACACACCCAAAGACATTGAACAGCGCTGGTATAACAAATGGGAGGAAGCGGGTTATTTTGAGCCTTCAAATGACCCTAAGGCTGATCCTTATTGCATCATGATTCCACCACCAAATGTCACAGGTACATTACACATGGGGCATGCTTTTCAAGATACCATTATGGATGCTTTAATTCGTTATCATCGAATGAAAGGTGATAATACTTTATGGCAGCCAGGCATGGATCACGCAGGTATCGCAACACAAATGGTTGTAGAGCGCCAACTCGACGCAGAAGGTTTAACACGCCATGACCTTGGTAGAGAGAAATTTGTTGAGCGTATTTGGGACTGGAAAGAAGAATCAGGTGGACAAATTGTTAAACAACTTCGTCGCTTAGGCGCATCACCTGATTGGTCTCGCGAACGCTTTACCATGGATGAAGGCTTATCCGACTCAGTTAAAGATGTATTTGTACAACTCTACGATGAAGGTTTAATTTACCGTGGTAATCGCCTCGTTAACTGGGATCCTGTGTTACACACTGCTTTATCTGATATTGAAGTACTTAATGATAAAGAAGAAGATGGCTTCATGCATCATGTTAAATATCCATTCGTTGATGGTAGTGGCTTTATGGAGATAGCAACTACACGTCCCGAAACCATTCTAGCCGATGGTGCGCTTTGTGTTAGCCCTGGGGATGAACGCTATACCAAATTCCTCGGTAAAGAGGTTTGGGTACCAATGACGGATCGCAAAATTCCAATACTTGAAGATGAATATGTTGACCCAGAGTTTGGTACAGGTTGTGTGAAAATCACCCCCGCGCATGACTTTAATGACTGGGAAGTCGGCCAGCGTCATGAGATGGAAGTCATCAACCTCTTTACTCACTCTGCCGCGATGAATGAGAATGCGCCTGAAGCCTATCGTGGCATGGATCGTTTTGATGCCCGTAAGAAGATTTTAGAAGATTTAGAGGCAGAAGGTCTGCTCGTTAAAATAGAACCACATAAACTCAAGCCGCCACGCAGTGAGCGTACGGGCGTGATTGTCGAACCTTATCTTACAGAACAATGGTATGTAAAAGTTGCACCACTCGCAAAACCTGCCATCGAAGCTGTAGAAAGTGGACGCATTAAGTTTGTCCCTGATAATTATAAGAATATGTATTTTAGCTGGATGAATGATATCCAAGACTGGTGTATTTCACGTCAACTCTGGTGGGGGCACCGTATCCCAGCTTGGTATGACGATGCATCAGGTGAAATCTATGTAGGCAAGTCAGAAGCTGATATTCGTGAAAAGCATCATCTAGGAAATGACATAATATTGCGCCAAGATGAAGATGTACTTGATACTTGGTTCTCATCTGCACTTTGGCCTTTTTCAACATTAGGTTGGCCTGAGCAAACCGATGCACTAAAAACATGGTATCCGACCAATGTATTAGTGACAGGTTTTGATATCATCTTCTTTTGGGTTGCACGCATGATTATGTTCGGACTTAAGTTTATGGACGGCGAAGTACCCTTTAAAGAAGTCTATATGCACGGTCTCGTGCGAGATGGTGAAGGACAAAAAATGTCCAAATCTAAAGGTAATGTGATTGACCCTCTTGATGTTATTGATGGTATTACGCTAGATGCATTACTAGAAAAGCGTAGTAGCAATATGATGCAACCTCACCTTGCTGAAAAAATTCGTAAAGCCACTAAGAAACAGTTTCCTGATGGCATTCCCTCCTATGGTACTGATGCTTTGCGCTTCACTTTTGCATCACAAGCATCAAATGGTCGTGACATTCGTTTTGATTTACAACGGATTGAAGGTAATCGCAACTTTTGCAATAAAATCTGGAATGCAACACGCTATGTGCAAATGCAAACAGAAGATAAAGATGTTGGCTGTTCTTTACTTGCTGATGGCTCTTT
>CAZWEA010000051.1:15354-20820 GCA_964632635.1 uncultured Cocleimonas sp.
CTGTTGAACTATCACTTGCTGATCGTTGGATTAACTCTAAATTACAACAGCTTAAAATTGATGTTGCCGAACACTTTAATAAATATCGTTTTGACCTAGCGGCTAAGACCTTATACGAATTCACCTGGGGTGAATATTGCGATTGGTATTTAGAGCTTTCTAAACCTGTTTTATTCTCTGAGGAATTATCAGAACAAGCAAAACGTGGCACACGTAGAACCTTAGTACGCGTTTTAGAAAATTTACTGCGATTACTACACCCTATTATGCCTTATATCACTGAGGAAATATGGCAGACTATCAAGCCGCTTACAGGACACACTGCAGATACGATTATGCTTCAGCCCTACCCCACAGCAGATGAAAGCTTAATTGATGTAAAAGCTGAAAAAGATTTAAATTGGGTTAAAGATTTTATTGTCGGTATACGCAAAATTCGCTCTGAAATGGATATACCACCGAGCAAACCGTTACCTATTCTATTACAGAACTGGACTGAAGCAGATAAAAGCCATTTTGAAGAAAGCGCGATTTTTATCAATTCACTCGCAAAAATTGAATCTGCACAATGGCTAGAAAAAGATGCTAATGCGCCAGATTCAGCGACGGCTTTGTGTGGTGAAATGCAGATTCTTATTCCACTTGCAGGATTAATTGATAAAGACGCTGAAACAGCACGATTGAATAAAGAAATTGAAAAAATCCAGAAGGGTTTAACAGGAGTAGAAAGTCGACTCAGCAATCCAAGTTTTACAGATAAAGCACCTGCGAATGTGGTTGAACAAGTGAGAAAACAAGCAGAAGAGCAAAAAGCTGCCCTAGTTCAACTAGAGCAACAATTACAGAAAATTAAGGCAATGTAAGTTTGTTAAGGAACTCTGATTAAGTCAATCAACCTGATACTTTTTCATAAGCAACTTCAGGCTGCGGAGTAACAACAGAACCTTCTTCAATATTACTTAGGGTGTGTTGAGCAACTGAAGTGGCTCCTTCTAAATAGTATTCATTAGCAAATGAGTTAAATTCAAAATCACTCATTAGTTTGTGAATTTTTTGTTCTACAGTATCTCGGCCAATAAACTGAGATAGTCTCCACTTAAGTGGAATCTTTTGCCCTGTACTTTTTACATAAGCCAGCTCATCAGTGTCTACTTCATAGGGGTGCATATAAAATACAGCACTGGTAGAATCTAGCTGTGAGGTAAGCTTTTTCGTCATTGAGTACGGCATTAAACGGAAGTAACCTCCACCAAAGAAAGGCAGCTTCTGCTCACCGAACTTCATATAACTTAAATAGTGCTCATTGATTCCATGCTTATCAAATATATCTAAAGAATAACGTTTCTCAATACCATATTTAAAAACTTTCATAGGAAACAACGAAGAATCGTATCTCAAACCATTGGATACAAGTGCTTCACAATACCATTCAAATAAAGACTCTCGAATTGAAAAATCTGGTGCTCGATAACCCAGTACTTTTTGCCCAGAAGTATCTTCTAATAATTTAACTGAACTAGAAACATCTTCTAGGATTTGCTCTTTAGAAAGTGTGAAAATTGAATCATGATGAAAACCATGTGATGCCACCTCATGACCTGCCTCAGCAATAATTCGAATGAGTTTAGGGTGTTTCTTCGCAACATTTCCCAATATAAAGAAAGTTGCCTTATGCCCATGCTCATCAAGCATATCGAGAACACGCAAAGTATTATGTAAAACACGATCAGTTACAGGATTTTTATTATTCAATACGGACTGTGTCCAATCTTCAACATCTATTGTGAAAATCATATTGGCTATCGCCTAATTTTTATTAGGCTTCCAATATTAGCAATAGAATATAATTTGAAGAAATTTATCCGATAAAGGGTCTAAATTATAACTTCAAAGTAACAAATAAATTCTTTTTATCAATGGCTTACAACTATTAAGTTAAAGCAGCTTCTGCCAATACCCGACATCAACCCACTCATTATTCTTGAATCCAACCTCAGCGAAGTGTGCAACTTTTTTAAAATCTAACTTTTCATGTAAGCCAATGCTAGCCGAATTGGGCAAGGCAATTACCGCCATTAAGGAATGTACCCCAGTTTCCTTTATGATTTGGAAAAGTTGCTGGTATAGCTCAGTCCCTACACCTTTTCCTTTAAGATCATGAGCTACATAGATAGTACTTTCAAGTGTAAAGCGATACGCACTTCGCGACTTCCATAAAGTGACATAAGCATAAGCGACAACTTCCCCCTCAATTTCAAAAACTAACCAAGGGTATTGCGAAGTGTATTCGATGATTCTTTGTTGCATCTCATCGACAGAGACAGTCTCCTCTTCAAAAGAAATATTAGAATTTTCTATATAATAGTTGTAGATAGAACAGAGACTTTCTGCATCACCTTTAGTTATAGGACGTATTAAGTTCAATGGCACCCCCGCCTTTTTTTCACTTTTGATCTTTTTGCTTCTTATTAAAAGAAGCCAGCATTCCGCGTAAGATATTTAATTCGGTTTTATCAGGTTGCGCCCGCGTAAATAATGTTCTTAGTTTATGCATGACTTCACCGGGATGTTTCTTAAAGATGAAACCTGAATCAACTAGGGTCTGTTCCATATGTGTGTAGAACAACTCTAAGGATTCTGAGTTTGGTAATTCACGCGGTACTTCAAGTTCATCAGGTTCTGAGTTAAGCGTATGCTGCTTAATTATTTCATAACTCAAAGTCTGCACTGCAGCAGCTAAATTAAGTGAACTATAATCGGGATTAGTTGGGATTGTTACACGATATTTAGCAAATTGTAGATCTTCATTACTTAGTCCCATTCGCTCGGGTCCAAATAATAGTGCCACTTTTTGCTTATTATTTTTGGCAGCTGAATAGAGCATTTCTGCGCTTTTTTCTGGTGATAAAACAGGCAGATCATAGCCACGAGAACGAGCTGTGCTAGCAATAACAACGGTACAATCTTTAACAGCTTCATAAATGCTATTAAACTTCTGTGAATTATTAACAACATCATCCGCGCTAACTGCCATTTTAGTGGCTTCATCAGATGGAAATTCAACAGGATTAACTAAACACAGGTCTGATAGACCCATGGTTTTCATTGCTCTTGCAGTTGAACCAATATTGCCTGGATGAAAAGTACGAACGAGTACGACACGAATATTATCTAGTGGATTTTGATCAGGCAAAATGACTTACAACATATTCTTCAACAATTTGTTGGAACTCTTGGGCAATATTATCCCCTTTTAAAGTAACCGTTTTTTTACCATCTTCATAAACAGGTGCAACGGGCTTTTCACCACTACCCGGTAAACTGATACCAATATTTGCCTGCTTGCTTTCTCCAGGGCCATTTACAACGCAGCCCATTACAGCAACGGACATATCCTCAACACCATCATACTTCCCTTTCCAAACTGGCATTTGTTCCCCTAGAAAGCTTTGAATATCCTGAGCTAAGTGTTGGAAATAATCGCTTGAGGTTCGACCACAGCCAGGACAGGCTATCACTTGTGGTGTGAATGAACGAAAGCCCATAGTCTGTAAAATTTGTTGCGCAACGATTACTTCTTTTTCACGTGCTTCACCGGGTTTTGGTGTCAGAGAAATACGAATAGTATTGCCTATTCCCTGCTGTAAAAGCACGGCTAATGCTGTTGCAGAAGCCACAATACCTTTGCTTCCCATACCAGCTTCGGTAAGTCCGAGATGCAAAGGGTAATCACACAAACCAGATAACTCTGAATAGGCTTTTATTAAATCTTGAACGCCACTTAATTTACAGGAAATAATAATTTTATTGTGTGGCAAGCCAATATCTTCTGCTTTTTTTGCGCTACTTAAAGCCGACTCAATCAGTGCATTATGTTGAACTTCACCTAATTCTTTTGGTGTATCCAACTGATTGTTTTCATCTAACATTGTTGCCAAAAGCTTTTGATCTAACGATCCCCAATTAACACCTATTCGTACTGCCTTATCATATTTAATCGCAAACTCAATCATCTGAGCAAACTGTTCATCACCCCGTTTACCTTTGCCGACATTACCAGGATTAATACGATATTTAGCCAGTGCTTTAGCGCATTCAGGAACAGCACTTAATAATTTGTGACCATTAAAGTGAAAGTCCCCTACCAAAGGAACATCACAGCCCATCTTATCCAAACGTTGGCGAATTTCGGCAACAGCCTCCGCTGCTTCTATTGTGTTGACGGTAATGCGTACCAGCTCTGATCCTGCTTTGGCTAGTTCTGCGACTTGTTTAACGGTACGTACAACATCTGCAGTGTCTGTATTCGTCATTGATTGCACCACAATCGGTGCATCACCACCAACTGTGACATGACCAACTTGCACTTGAACTGTTTTTTTACTTTTATTCATAGTTTCTAATAGGGCTTTTAATAAGGCTTATATTTTTGGAAAATTCTCAACTTCGCTTAATGTACTTTTATCTAATATAGATGCTTTTACTATCTGACCAATAGTTTTGTTCTCCAAAGGATGAACAAAGTCAGCTGCTATTTCTGCTAACGGAAAAAGCACAAAGGGAAATTTAAGAATTTCAGCTCTAGGGACATCAACTTCTGGTTGTAACACTTGATCCCCAAATAATAAAATATCCACATCCAGTGTCCGTGCAATAAATGCTTTATTATCACGCTTACGAGCATGCCGATCTTCTAGCTTAGTTAAATAGCCCTTTAGTTCTCTATAGCTTAGATTCGTTTGTATACGTGCAGAAAGGTTAATGAATGGATCGCCCTCAAAGCCAAAGGCTTCACTTTCATACGCCTTAGAAAACACTATATCAGGATAATCCAAACAGAGCTGGTCTACACAAGATTGAATATTCTTTTTACGATCAATATTACTGCCTATATCCAAATAAACGTGAGTCATAATCCTAGAATCCTCGCTTGGAAAGAAAAAGTATAAAAGTTAAAACAGCTCATAAAGTTACTATTTGCTAAAAAGACCAACTAAGGATTCTAGGATAATACTTCTCTAGTCCGTTCTATAATTACCCCAACCTGCTGAGAACCAGTAACTGCCATTGGCTTACCCAGCGAAACTTTAATCCATGGGATATTCATTTTCTCAAGTAATAGCTCTGCAATATGTTCTGCTAGCGACTCAACTAATTCAAATTCACTTTTATCAACTAACTCTTTAACCAAATTAGCCGCTGCTTTGTAATTAAGCGTGTCTTTAATATCATCAGATTTTGCAGCTATTCTATTATCCCAGCCCATTTCTAAATCAACGCTGATTTGTTGTTGTATACGTTTCTCCCAATCATAAATACCAATAACAGCATCAATTCTTAGATCACGTATATAAACTATATCCATACATTTATCCAAATATAAAACAGTAAGTTCAGCATAATACATTATGATGTAGAAGGAAGCTCAGGAAAAATTTATGCACTTTTTTCTCATACTAAGAGACC
>CAZWEA010000052.1:0-20648 GCA_964632635.1 uncultured Cocleimonas sp.
CGCTGTTTACGACACCATGGTTCGTATGGCGCAACCCTTTTCGTTGCGTTATATGCTTATCGATGGTCAAGGTAACTTTGGTTCGGTAGATGGTGACTCACCTGCTGCGATGCGTTATACCGAAGTGCGTATGGCGAAAATCGCACATGATCTTATGGCCGATTTGGACAAGGAAACGGTTGATTTTCAGGGTAACTATGATGATTCTGAATTCGAGCCTGTGGTTTTCCCGACGCGTCTACCTAATTTATTATTAAATGGTTCTTCTGGTATTGCAGTGGGCATGGCGACTAATATTCCGCCACATAATATTACGGAAGTGATTAACGCCTGTATGGCTTTAATTGAGGATCCTGAACTCAGTATTGATGATCTGATGCAGTATATACCAGGTCCTGATTTCCCAACGGCGGGTGTTATCAATGGCGCTCATGGCATTAAGCAGGCTTACCACACGGGTAAAGGTTCGGTGAAAATTCGTGCGGTGGCTGATTTTGAAACGGATGCCAAAGGCCGAGTAAAGATTGTTGTTACCGAGTTGCCATACCAAGTTAATAAAGCGCGTTTGATTGAAAAAATCGCCGAGCTCGTAAAAGATAAGAAAATCGAAGGTATTTCAGAGCTGCGTGATGAGTCGGATAAAGACGGCATGCGCATGGTGGTTGAGCTGAAGCGTGGTGAGGTGCCAGAGGTTATTTTGAATAATCTGTTTAAGCAGACTCAGATGCAAAGCAGTTTCGGCATAAATTTGGTGGCCATAATTGATGGCGCACCGAAGCTCTTTAATCTTAAAGAAATCATCGAAGCCTTTATACGTCACCGCCGTGAGGTGGTTACGCGTCGTACTATTTTCTTACTTAGAAAAGCGCGTGCGCGTGCGCATATTTTAGAAGGTTTGGCGGTTGCATTAGGTAGCATTGATGAAATTATCGAAACCATTCGATCATCAGCGAACCCAGCTGAGGCGCGTGAGCGTTTATTAGCTAAATCTTGGAAGGCTGACATTGTAAAAGAAATGTTGCAGCGTGGTGATTCGGATACCGCTCGCCCTGAAGACTTAGACCCACGTTATGGCTTAAAAGAGGACGGTTACTGGCTAACTGAAATCCAAGTTAAAGCGATTCTTGATCTACAATTACATCGCTTAACCGGCCTTGAAAAAGACAAAATACTCAGTGAATACAAAGCTTTATTGACCGATATTATTGATTTACTTGATATTCTTGGTTCACCTGAACGCCTAATGCGGGTTATTCGCGAAGAACTAACAGAAATGTTAGAGATGTATGGTGATGAACGCGTAACTAAAATCAATGCAGTTGGTGAAGACCTGAATGATATTGATATGATTCCTGAGGAAGATGTGGTTGTAACTCTTTCTCATGAAGGTTATGCCAAGGCTCAGCCAATTGATACATACCGTGCACAGCGCCGTGGTGGGCGAGGTAAAGCTGCCACCAAGATGAAAGATGAAGACTTTATTGAAAAGCTTTTTGTTGCGAGCACCCACGATACCGTGCTGTGTTTCTCATCTAAAGGTAAGGTTTACTGGCTTATGGTTTATCAACTACCGATGGCAAGTCGTACCTCACGCGGTCGACCTATTGTGAATTTGCTACCACTGGAAGAGGATGAAAGCATTCAAGCTATTCTGCCTATTCGTGAATATGAAGATGATAAATTTATCTTTATGGCAACAGAAGATGGCACGGTTAAGAAGACCGAGCTAAAAGCCTTCTCTAATCAACGCTCTTCTGGTTTGATCGCGCTTAAATTGCGCGATGATAACAAGCTTATTGACGTTGCATTAACTGAAAAAGATGATGAAGTCATGCTCTTTACCACACAGGGTAAAGCGATTCGCTTTAAAGAATCTGATGTGCGAGGCATGGGCAGAACTGCTGCAGGTGTTCGTGGTATTAAGATGGCGAAAGATCAGACGGTAAACGCACTGATTGTATTGAGTGAAGGTCGCTTGTTAATGGCAACCGAGAATGGCTATGGTAAACGTACTGAAGTCGAAGAGTTTAAAGCTCAAAACCGTGGTGGTTCGGGCGTTATAGCGATTCAAACATCTGAAAGAAACGGCGCATCCATTGGCGCGGTACAAGTCATTGATGAAGATGAAATCATGCTGATTACCAATGGCGGCATTTTGGTTAGAACGAAGGTTGTCGATGTTTCTGTTGTAGGAAGAAATACGCAGGGTGTCCGTTTAATCAAGTTGGGTAAAGGTGAGAACCTGACGCAGTTGGTTCAAGTTGCTAGCATGGAAGGTGATGACGAGGATGATGCTGATGATGATTCGGCAGAAGGTGGCTCTCTTTCTGCTGATGGTTCTAGTTCCGCTGATGGTTCTAGTTCCGCTGATGGCTCTAATTCCGCTGATGGCTCTAGTTCCGACTCAGAAGACGGATCAGAAAATCAAGAATCTAATGATAAGGATGATGACTAAGTAAATGGCACCCCCGCCTTTTTTACAAGATTGTATCCATAAAGCTTACAATCTTGTAAAAAAGGTGGGGGTGCCATACAAGAAGTATGGATAAACTCAGTACATTTATAGATCAATTTGACACACTCGGATACGTCATTCTAGGCGTAAACCTACTCCTGCTGATATTTGCGCGGCAAATTCTTAAACGTGTTTATCAAAATCCCGAAAAAGTTAAAAATTTTACCCGCAAGGTAATGACGTTTAGAGCTTTAAACCTACTCATTATGATTTCTTACGGCTATTACCGTTTCTTTTTGGATAAAGAAAATCAAGGGATTGGGCTGCATATCATTGCCACTCTGGCAATAATTTATTTTGCTTATTTAGCCATGCATTTAGCGCATGCCTTGCTCGTTAGGCAGTACGGTAAAGAACGTGAAATTAATGGTAAAAAGCGTCACACTTCAACCTATCAAACCCGTCTGTTAAGTATCTTCAGCAGTATCTTTATCGGTATTGTCGCTTTATTGAGTATTATTCGTTTACTTGGCTTCGATTCAGTCCTTGAAGCAGGTGGTGTGATTGGTTTATTTGGCGTATTTCTAGCATTAACCTCCAGTATATGGGCACCTGATATTTTCCATGGTTTGATTATTTTAAACAGTGATATGTTCTCCGAAGGTGATGTGATCCAGTTTAAAGACGGGGAAACAGTTTATGGTTTGGTCTACAAAACCAAAGTATTTCATACGGTGATTTTAAATATTGTTAATAACCATCGTATTATGATTAGAAATTCAAAGTTGCGTGATTTCACCGTTCATAACCTCTCTAAATTCGCATCTGCCAAAGGTCTACGTGAAGATCTAACGTTCAAGATCGGATATGATGTTTCAGCTGAAGCAGTTGAAGACTTATTTGAAGATGTTTATGCAAGTGCTAAAGACGACAATGGGATTGCTATTGAAGATCAACACGAACTGGAATACGGTATAAAAGACACAGGAGATCATGCTGTTGAATGGGTTTTTTATTATTATACGAAAGATGTTGAGAAACTCATGCTAACGCGTCAGCGATTATTGCAACTGATGTTGAAAACCTCTATTGAGAAAGGTATTTCATTATCAACACCGATGACGCTTCATGTAGAAAAAGGCTCATTAGATCAATAATACTCAAACATTTTTTAGCGCTTCATGTTAAAACAAGCTATTCAAAAATTTATTTTAAAACAGGAAATTCACAATGACACGTAAGTATAATTTCAGTGCCGGGCCTGCCATATTACCGCAGGAAGTTTTAGAGCAAGCACAGGCAGAAATGCTTGATTGGAATGGTTGCGGAATGTCGGTGATGGAGATGAGTCACCGTGGTAAAGAGTTTATGTCAATCGCGGAGGAGGCAGAAGCGGATCTACGAGAAGTCATGTCTATTCCTGATAATTATAAGGTTCTTTTCTTACAAGGTGGTGCAAGTAGCCAGTTTTCAGCTATTCCTTTAAATCTTTTAGGTGGTAAAGATAGCGCTGATTATGTTTTAACCGGTGCTTGGTCTAAAAAAGCGATTGCTGAAGCGAAGCGTTATTGTTCTGTGAATGTAGCCTCAAGTTCGGAAGATAATGGTTTTTCTAAAATTTACCCTACTGAAAGTTGGAATCTAAACCCTGATGCGGCTTACTTGCATTATGCGCCGAATGAAACTATTGGTGGCTTGGCTTTCCCGTGGGTACCTGAAACAGGCGAAGTACCTTTAGTGGTGGATATGTCTTCAACCATTCTCTCTTCAAAGATTGATGTTTCTAAATTTGGAATGATTTACGCGGGAGCGCAGAAAAACATTGGCCCTGCTGGATTAACCCTTGTGATAATTCGTGATGATTTAATCGGTGAGGCAATGGATATTTGTCCTGCGATGATGAATTATGAAATAATGGCAAAGGGTGATTCAATGTATAACACACCGCCTACCTATGCATGGTATTTAGCAGGCTTGGTGTTTAAATGGATCAAAAGGCAAGGTGGCATTGAAGGCATCGCTGAGACTAATGAGCGAAAGGCTGGCAAGCTTTATACGGCTATTGATGATTCAGATTTTTATAGAAACCCTGTTGATAAAGAATTTCGTTCATTGATGAATATACCGTTTACTTTAGCAAATTCTGATCTTGATGGTGAGTTTTTAGAACGAGCATCTGCGCATGGTTTGGTGAGTTTGAAAGGGCATCGTTCAGTGGGTGGTATGCGCGCAAGTATTTATAATGCCATGCCTGAGGCGGGGATCGACGCGTTAGTGGAGCTGATGCAAGACTTCGAGAAACAATACGGCTAGCTTGATACTCACTCCATTACAATTATCTTTTGTGCCAGCAATGCGTTGCCTCCGTGCTCGAATGGACGTATTAATATACGCCCACATTCTGCGCACGAAGGTGCCTTGTTTTGACATAAAATAAAATCACACTGAAGCATCAAGTATCTATGTGAAATACTTGTGATATGGCACCCCCCCGTTTTTTACAAGATTGTAAATACAACCGATAAATAAAAGGATTTATGACTTACTCTATTCAAACACTTAATAATATCTCCGATAAAGGTTTAAGCCTTTTACCTTCTTCAAAATACATTGTGAGTGATGAAACTGAAAACCCCGATGCGATTTTACTGCGCTCTTACAAAATGCATGATATGGATATTCCAACTTCATTAAAGGCTGTGGGTCGTGCAGGTGCTGGGGTTAATAATATCCCTTTAGATAAGATGTCCGATGAGGGTGTGGTGGTTTTTAATGCACCGGGTGCAAATTCTAATGCGGTTAAAGAGTTGGTTATCGCGGGTATGTTAATGGCGTGCCGTAATCTTACTTTAGCTCATGATTTTGCAACACAGTTAGAAGGTGAGGATGCTGAAATTACCAAGCAAGTTGAAGCAGGCAAAAAGAACTTCGCTGGTTTTGAATTACCCGGGAGAACCTTAGGTGTTGTTGGTTTGGGTGCTATCGGTGTTTTGATCGCGAATGCCGCAAAATCTTTAGGTATGCGTGTTATTGGTTTTGATCCCTTGATTTCAATTGATAATGCTTGGGAATTGGATGCCAATGTTGAGAAATCCCCCAATATTGATTATTTACTAGGAGAAGCTGACTTTGTGACGTTTCATGTGCCTTTAGTTGATGCGACGAAAAACTTAATCAATGTGGAAAGTCTTAAGCAGATGAAAGACAATGTTATTTTATTAAACTTTGCGCGACATGGAATCTTAAATGATGAAGCGGTTTGCGCCGCTTTGGATTCAGGTAAAGTCTATTCTTATGTGTGCGACTTTCCGTCTAATCTTTTAAACGGTCATGAGCGTGTTATTGCATTACCGCATCTAGGTGCATCTACGGCGGAAGCAGAAGAGAACTGTGCGATTATGGTTGCAAACGAGGTCAGAAATTACCTTGAAAATGGCACCATTCTTAATTCAGTCAATATGCCTGCAATAGACCTGCCTCGTGTTGGTAATGCACGAATTGCGATGATTCATAAAAATATTCCTGATATGGTTGGACAGGTTTCTCATATTTTAGGAAAAGCGGGTGCTAATATTATCCATATGGTGAATAATTCACGGGATGATATGGCAGTTACTTTATTGGATTTAGAAGCGACTATTAATGAAGCGACTACAAAAGAGCTATCTGAAATTGATGGCATGCTGAGACTGAGAGTTCTGTAAAATTAAAATGACTAATAAGACACCTGTAAATGAAACACTGTTAAAAATACGTGATCGTATTGATGCAATCGATGATCAGATTCTTGACCTTTTAGCCAAGCGTGCAAAATGTGCTGAAGAAGTGGGTGAGACAAAACGCGCAGCAGGGGAGACTGATCTGTGGTTTTATCGCCCTGAACGTGAGGCACAAATTTTAAATCGAGTAACAAATAATAATAACAGCTCACTAAAAAATGAGCGTATTACCGCTATTTACAGAGAAATAATTTCTTCCTGTTTAGCCTTGGAACAAAGCATTAAGGTATCCTTTCTTGGTCCGCAAGGAACATTTTCACAAGAAGCGGCGAATAAACATTTTGGTCAGGCTGTTGAGACTGTACCAACAGGCTCCATAGGTCAGGTGTTTCGAGAAGTTGAAAATGGTACCGTCGATTATGGTGTGGTTCCGATTGAAAACTCTACTGAAGGGGTTATTTCTTATACCTTAGATGTTTTCATGAATTCACCCTTGAAAATTAGTGGTGAAGTAAAGTTACGGATTCATCAAAATTTAATAATGGATCCAAAATCTGATGAGAATAAATGGAGAAATGTAGAAAGAATCTATTCACATCAGCAGTCATTAGCACAGTGTCGTGAATGGCTAGACAGTCATATCCCAACAGCTGAACGTATTCCTGTATCGAGTAATACTGAAGCCGCACGAATGGCTTTAGAAGATGATAATGCTGCAGCAATAGCTGGTTCTTTAGCTGCTGAAACTTACGGTTTAAATATCATCCAAGAAAACATTGAAGACAGTAAAGATAATACCACACGTTTTTTAGTGATAGGAAAACAGGATGTACCTCCTTCAGGCGTTGATAAGACAACCTTGATGATCTCAGCAAAAAATAAATCAGGTGCGTTGTATCACTTACTGGCACCTCTGGCGGCCAATGGTTTAGATATGACACGCATTGAATCTCGCCCTTCACGCAATGCCAATTGGGAGTATTACTTTTTTATGGATATTAATGGTCATAAAGATGATGAAAAAGTATCACGAGCTTTAAAAGAACTCTCAGAAGAGTCTGAGTTAATTAGAGTACTAGGTTCATATCCTAAAGCGATTTTATAATTGAGTAGGGTATCCATTTTACTCCAGTTCAGTGTTGCTTTCGTACTCGAATGATCACATATTGATGATGAAAATATATGAGTATTAATTTCCACAAATTAGCCGTTAATGGCGTACAGAAACTTACCCCTTATGTTCCTGGCAAACCAATCGAAGAATTGGAGCGAGAATTAGGTATTAGTGGTACTTTAAAACTAGCTTCAAATGAGAACCCAATGGGGCCGAGTGAGCTAGTCACTGAAGTATTGAGTAACCTCAAGTTACCATTGTCTTTATATCCTGATGGTAATGGCTTTATTTTAAAGCAAAAGTTGGCTGATAAGCTCTCTCGAAAACAAACCGAAATAACGTTAGGAAATGGCTCTAACGATGTGCTTGACCTAATCGCACGAGCCTTTCTTTGTGAAGGGCGTGAAGCTATTTATTCGGAATATGCTTTTGCGGTTTATCCTATAAGCGTTCAAGCGGTTGGCGCTACAGCAAAAGTTTCGAAGGCCTTAGCAATAGATCATAAAGAGAACCCTTATGGGCATGATTTAGATGCCATGTTTGAACTGATCACCAAGAAAACACGGGTGATTTTTATAGCTAATCCAAATAATCCAACGGGTACATGGCTTAAAACAACAGAACTAGATAATTTCATAACTAAAGTACCAGACGATGTAATTGTCGTTGTTGATGAAGCTTATTTTGAATATGTGGAAGAAGTTGAATATCCTGATACCTTGCAATGGTTAGGTAAATACCCAAATCTAATTGTTACCCGTACTTTTTCAAAAATATATGCTTTAGCTGGTTTGCGTGTTGGTTATGCGGTATCAAGTAGTGAAATTGCTGATTTATTAAACCGAGTACGCCAGCCATTTAATGTAAATACACCCGCATTGCTTGCCGCAACTGCTGCGCTAGATGATCAGGAGCATTTAGAAAACTGTGTAAAAGTAAACTCGGAAGGTCTTAAGTTTTGGCAGACAGCTTGTGAAGAAAGAGGTTTGGACTATATCCCCAGTGTTGGTAATTTTATAACAATCAACTTTAAAACAGATGCCATGCCAATTTATGAAGCATTGCTACAAGAAGCCATTATTGTACGTCCGATTGCTAACTATGGTTTACCTAATCATTTGAGAATTACAATTTCTACACCAGAAGAAAATCAGCAGTGTCTTACTGCCTTGGATAAGGTTATGAAGGTATAATATATGATTAATAAACTGGCAATATTTGGTGTTGGATTAATTGGTGGCTCATTGGCGCTCGCGCTTCGCAAGGTGGGTTATTGTAATACAATAGTCGGTTGTAGTCGTAATGCAGATCACCTTCAACGCGCGGTTGACCTAGGTGTGATTGATAGTTATACACTTGATCCGAAAGAAGCCGTAAAAGGTGCGGATATGATTTTATTAGCCGTGCCTATGAGTGCCACTCAAAAAGTATTAGAAAGCTTTATCGGATCGATAGAAGACGATGCCGTTATTACCGATGCGGGAAGTGCAAAGGGCAGTGCTGTTGAAGCAGCTAAAGCCGCATTTGGTGGGCGAGTTCCGATTAATTTCGTACCAGGTCATCCAATCGCTGGGCGAGAAAAAAGTTCAGTTGAAGCAGCCATTGATGATTTATATATTGACCAAAAAGTTGTCTTAACACCAGTTGATAGAACGGATACAGCGGCTGTTCTTCGAGTGATGAAAATGTGGCAAACAGCAGGAGCACAGGTAGAAATTCTTGATGTGGAACAACATGATAACGTGCTTGCATCAACCAGCCATTTGCCCCACATTCTTGCTTTTTCATTGGTGAATACTTTATCCAAATCTGAATATGGCGATGCGGTATTTAATTATGCAGCAGGTGGGTTTAAAAGTTTTTCACGAATCGCATCAAGTGATCCTGTGATGTGGCGTGATATTTGTTTAGAAAATAAGACAGCAATTCTCGCAGCATTAGATCGTTATCAAGATGATTTAGCGGATTTGCGAAGCTCTATTTCGGATGATAATGGTGAAGAATTAATTCGAGTGTTTAGTAATGCCAAAGAAACACGAGATAGGAATATTTAAGTAGTCTCATACATTATGACAACGAATCTATATAGGTTTATATAAATTGAATACGATTAAATTTAAAACATCCCCAAATAATAAACTTATAGGAACACTTCGTGTCCCTGGTGATAAGTCCATGTCACACCGCTCCATTATGCTTGGCTCATTGGCAGATGGTACAACGCATGTGACTGGTTTCTTAACAGGCGAGGACTGTATCGCAACCATGAATGCATTTCGTTCTATGGGTGTAGAAATAGAAGGACCTGTTGATAAAAGCGTCACGATTCATGGCGTTGGTATTAATGGTTTAAAAGCGCCTGAAGAAGATTTAGATATGGGTAATAGTGGTACGGCGATGCGCCTTATGACAGGTTTACTCACAGGACAAAGTTTTGATTCTGTATTAATCGGTGACAAATCCTTATCAACCCGCCCCATGAACCGTATTACCAAACCTTTAAAAAAGGGGGGGGGTGCCATTGAAACAGAAGAGGGTGGTCGCCCGCCACTTAGAATTAAAGGCGGTAATAAGCTAACAGGTATTCATTATGATATGCCTATTGCCAGTGCACAGGTTAAGTCTGCTATTTTACTAGCTGGATTATATGCAAGTGGTGAAACCAGTGTCGTTGAGCCTGGTATTACACGAGATCACAGTGAGCGAATGTTGCGTGGTTTTGGTTATGAAGTGAAAACCTCAGGAGAAAATGGGTGCCATATAAGCTTAAAAGGCGGTGGAAAATTGACTGCCTGTGATATTGATGTACCTGCCGACATTTCTTCTGCTGCGTTTTTTATGGTGGGGGCGAGTATTGCAAAAGGATCTGATTTAACCCTTGAGCATGTCGGTGTTAATCCTACACGTACAGGCGTGATAGATATCCTGAAATTAATGGGTGCTGATATTACTTTATCAAATCAAAAAGAAGTGGGTGGTGAACCCGTTGCTGATATACGTATTCGCTCAGCAAAACTCAAAGGTATTCATATTCCAGAAGAGCTAGTGCCACTGGCTATAGATGAGTTTCCTGTATTATTTGTTGCTGCAGCTTGTGCGTCAGGTGAGACAGTTTTAACGGGCGCAGAAGAATTACGGGTCAAAGAAAGTGATCGTATTCAAGTGATGGTAGATGGTTTAGTGAATTGCGGAATCGATGCTAAAGCAACTCCAGATGGAATAGTCATTCAAAGCGGTCAACTCACTTCAGGTACAGTAGACAGTCATGGCGATCATCGCATTGCTATGGCGTTTGCTATGGCAGGTCTATGTGCAGACGGTGAGATTGAAATTAATGACTGTGCTAACGTAAATACGTCTTTTCCAGATTTTATTCAATTGGCAAGTAGCGTTGGCTTAGGTATTAGTTAAAATCTGAGATAAGTCTCGGCGATGAGCGTTACTGTGGTTTCTGCGATAATCTTCTTTCATCTCTTTTTTCCATTGCAGTTTCAAAGTGATTGATGATATCTCTAGAGGTTCGTTTGCCTGTCCTTTTAATGATTGGTCTTTTAGTCGTTCCTGAACTATTGAGAGACTTAGCAGCAGAAGTTACTTTTTTCTTATCCTTATTCTTTTTTTCAGTTATATTTTTTTCACATTTAGAAATTTCAGCACTTTTCTCTGAGTCTGATAATCCCGGTAATGAGTCTATTAATTGACCACAATTGTCTGCAACAGTGCTTTTACTGGTTACTATTTCTTTTTTAGACTTTTTTGGAGCGTTATTTTCAGGAAGCGCTACAGGTGGTTGATGTGTTAATGAAGAGGCAGGTTTTTTCCTGATTTTAATTTCTTCTACTTTTGCTTTGCTTTTTGGAGCTGGTGGCTTAGCGGTATAGTGAACTTTACCCGTATTATCTGTCCACTTGTATATTTTAGCCATTGCTGTTGTAGATGAAATGACTGAAGTAGCAACAGCTATACTGAGCATTATTATTTTCATTTTAATAGGCATATTGTTACCTTTCGATTGCATTCGTTTCTATTATGGAACTATGGAGGCACAAATCATAATCTATCAAAAACAGGGGGGGTGCCATATAAAAAGCAATCAAATAAACCCGTTGATTACTAGATAATCCATCTTTATTTTGGCTATTTTACTATAAAGAGGATGGTTGAGAGTATTTAATGGATAAACGGGAATTTTGTAATGTAATACAAATGGTATTGATAATTGTCTTTGCGTGAGGCCTGTAAAGTAGGTTAGGCCTAGGTACGAAAGCCCAACAGTTAGTCATGAAAAGCCATTAGCTATTCAACATATGCTGTGATTTTCATCATCTATTGAGGCTCCCAAACGATTGCAATATCATCAACTTGAATATCTGTTTTTCTAAGTTTGATCGAAAATTCTTCCACATCAATTGAGTCAATATCAAACGTATCAGCAAGATCATCAATTTTATCTTCGAGTTCTTCTTCAAGTTCAGCAAGGTCATCTTGTACTTTTTCTACGCGTTCTTTAGCTCGGTTAACATCGCCTCGTTCTTTTAATACGCGTGAGCCTGCACGTCCTATTGATGCGCGTGACTTTCCAAATAATGCGCCCAGTACCGTAATACCAACATTTAAGAATGAGCTGGTTGTATCGGATTCTTCTTTTTCTACTTTTGCCTCATATCTATCGAGCCTATCGAGCAGAACGTTTTCTTTTTTTGCATAACGCTCTTGGAGAACTTCGATTGCTTCTTCTTTCTTCTCTTTAAGAATATCATTTAAGCGTACTTTAAAATCACCTAATGACTCATAAGGATCAGATTCTAATTTAGGGGATTTACAGCGAAATAACGTTAATCTATGTTGATGGTAAATCCAGTCTTTAAGTGATGTGGATGTTTTACGTAAATTCTTATCATTGGCTATAAACTCAGGTGCCTCTGAGAATTGTGCCTTTTCGGGTGCAGTAATAGGTAAGTTGTTAAAACAGCTATTTGGCTCTAAACGATCAGTTTCTTCAGCATTATCCCACTCAATATCCCGATCTTGAACGGCTAGTTGAATAGCAATACATTTCCTTTCTTCTTCATCGAT
Source organism: uncultured Cocleimonas sp. (assembly GCA_964632635.1). Classification (GTDB taxonomy): domain Bacteria; phylum Pseudomonadota; class Gammaproteobacteria; order Thiotrichales; family Thiotrichaceae; genus Cocleimonas. The sequence continues at coordinate 12,365 of CAZWEA010000052.1, forward strand.
AGCACGTGTCTGATTAAAAAAGTTGAGGGTATAATTAGCCATTAGACTAGGGGTAAATTGATTGCTTTGAGCAAGGTTTACCTTGTAGTGTTGATTAATACTACTATGTACGTTGCTGTAGTTTTCAAAGCCATCAGCCTTAATTGGTTCTTGTTGTATATCGTCGTTCTGATGATCTTCTAGCTTTAGCTTCTGTTGTTTCATCAACGAAGCTATTTCATCGCGTTTTAAAGGGCCTTTTAAATAACTCAATACCCAACGCGTACCAAACAGACGGATATCATCAAGATGGGCACTTTTAAGGAAAAAAGTACGTTTCTTCAGGTTTGAAAGTAGATTCTTGATTTCACTCTTGTCAAAGTTAGAGCCAACCTTGCCGCCTAATCCATCAATTACACGAGCAATATCTTGATTAGTTTGTAAACGTCCAATAAACCAAGTTCCCATATTGGACAGACCTTTGTAATCAAGGTCTACGGGGTTTTGAGTGCTTAAAACAACACCGACACCATAGGCTCTTGCCTGTTTAAGAAGTAGTAGCATGGGTTCTTTGCTTGGTGGATTTTTAGTAGGAGGGAAGAAACCATATATCTCATCCATATAGAGCAGAGTTTTAAGTGCAGAAGTACCACTTTGACGACGCATCCAAGCAATGTATTTATTTAATAATAATGTGACAAAAAACATCCGTTCATTATCACTAAGATGTGAAATTGAGAATATGGCTATTTTCGCTTTGCCATTTTCATCATAAAGCAAGTTTTGTATATCAAGTGTTTCTCCTTCTAACCAAGCTTTGAAAGTAGGGGAGGCAATTATGGCATTAAACTTGGTAGCGAATTTAAAACGATCAGCTTGAGAGTAGAATGCTTCTAATGGTAATACACCGATCTTCTTAAAAGGGGGGCTAATAATTTGACCAATTAAGTCTTCAAGACTTAAGTCATCATTATCTAGCCAAGAAGTAGTAATTAATTGGGCTAATAAAATATATTCTTTTGACTCAACAGGGTCTGCTTCAATTCCTATTAAAGACAACAAACTACTAACCGTTGTGTTTATATAAGATGAAAAACTATCACTGTCTTCTAGTATTTGCTTAGGTGGAACATCCATCGAGCTTAATACATTGACGCTTACGCCCGCGCTACTACCAGGTGTGTAGATGGTTTTCTTAATATGGTGGAATTTAGCAACACGTTCACTATCTTGATGGAAACTTTCAATTCCATTTTTCCACATTTTGGCAATTTTTTCAGCATATGTGGAAACATCTTGCTCTTTTGTTTGAGCTTCATCACGTACCCAAGGCTCAAATGAGTTGGCTGAAAATTTTGGGTCGGTTAGACATAGATTTCCCATGTCACCTTTAGGGTCAATAATAATGGAAGGAATATTATCGATGGCGGCTTCTTCAATTATGCCAACACCTAGACCTGTTTTACCACTGCCTGTCATGCCTATAATGGTTGCATGTGTTGTGAAGTTTTTATTTTTAAGAAGGGTTAGTGCTTCGGTAGCTTCTAGGCTTTGTTTATCAATATCTTTACCCAGATAAAATAGCCCTAGCTTTTCGTAAATGTCTACCATATAGCCTGCCTGTACTTAAAATGTGAAAGGCTAACAATACAGCATGACTAGCCATATTTGAAGACACAAAAAAACCTGCATAAAGCAGGTTTTTTTTGTGATGATGTGAAAAAGTTCTATCGAACTAAGCCAAGCGCTCTGAAGGTGTCTTTAGATAAAACGCCAACGGGTAGACCACGTGAACTTTGGAATGCTTTAAGTGCAGCCGCAGTATTTGGTCCCATTTTGCCGTCTACTTTACCAGGATTGTAACCTTTAGACTTTAGTGCAGCTTGAATACCAAAAACGATATTCTTTTTCATTGTAGTCTTAGTGGGTCTATCCGCTTTCTTTTCTGTTGCATCTTTCTTAGCAACAGGCTCTGGTGCTTGCTTCTTAACTTTCTCCATTGCTGCTAGATCTGGAATTTGAGGTTTTGTAACCTTTTTAACCTTCTCCATTGCTGCTAGGTCTGGAATCTGTGGTTTTGTAGCTTTTGCTTTTTTCGGTACTGCTACAGCTTTGTTAAGCGTTTTACGTTTAACAGGCATTGCATTCATTACTTTTAAGTATTGTGCTTGAGTAATGCCATGCGGTTTGCGATATTTATTCGTAGTGCGTGCTTTTGCCATTGCTTTGTGCTTTACAACAGCTCTTCGGTAATTCTTAGGTGCATTTGTCTGACAAAGAATTGAGCGCCAGATATAACGAGATCCACCCACTTTTACACGGTAGTTTTGTGTCTTATAACGTGCTGGTGTATTGACTGTTCTGTATTGAGCTGGAGCAATCATTCGTTTTTGTTTAACAGTTTTATAGATAGCAGGAACAAAGTTGTTAATTGTTTTTGCAGATCTAACCAAGACACGGCTTGTCACGTTTTTATAAACAGCAGGTACTTTAACACGACACATGATTTCACCTGTCATATTGTCTATACGTGTGATTGCACCGTGACCTTTTCGCCATGTGTTGTAAGCTGGCTTTACCATGACACGCTTAACGGAAGTACGATATTGCGCAGGGATAACACGTTTTCTTTGGGTGGCTTTTCTAACTAATACTTTCTTATTAACCCAACGATATTGTGGTGCACGAGAAAGTACGCGTTTGCTTGCTGCTTTTTGAATTAATACACGTTTTGACTTGGTAATAAATTTTGCAGGTACTTGAACTTTGGCGAAACATTGTCCTGGGTGAGCCGCTGGTAGTCCAGAGGAACGACGTTGAATAGATCGTGTTGGACGTGGCTTTGGTCCCCGTGTATAAACACGTTGCTTTACAACTCTTTTCTTGTAAAAAGGAGCGGGAGTAAACCTTGGTTGTTGGGGTTGAACAACAGCAGTGTTGCCTTCAACCTGTTGTTGAGATGATGCAACTTGCGAGCCACCCATAATTTGTGAGCCCCCAGTTACCTGTTGTTGGCTACAGCCAGATAATACACTGGCTAGAATGACGCTTGATACAGAAAGCTTTGTAGTCATTTTCATAGTTGTTATTTCCTTAAGTCCTTATTATTCGATTAATTATAAATGTCTACCGAACTTTAATATCATTATTAATGGTGCGATTGATGAATCAGTTGATATTACAAATATTATCTAAATATTAGTTAGTTCGAAATCTGCCTTGATTATAAATTGAAACTATCAAAACAAATCTTATCAAGTTGCACAAACGGTAGTCTTTTTCGGTTGAACATTATGTTTTGTTATAACTTATTCTTAAAACAAGCTGTGATACTTACAAAATACCATGGTTAAGCGTATTATTAAATGATGCGCTTAAATTTTGAACAGTTACCAAACTACCTTGAAAAGCAACAAAGTATGCCTTTAGCTTTTTTAATATCAGGTAATGAGCCTTTACAGAAAATGGAGGCTGCTGATTGTATTCGCCAATATGCAATGAAACATCATTTTGAAGAGCGTGAGGTACTTAATGCCGATGGCCAATTCAAATGGGGATCATTAACGGGTTCAGCCAATGCATTATCTCTTTTTAGTGAAAAGAAAATAATTGATTTGCGGGTTGAAACTAAAACCCCTGGGAAAGCTGGTGGTCAGGCAATAAAAGAGTACATGCAAAATCCTCCTGAGGATAAGGTGCTCTTAATTCAAACGGCTAAGTTACCGGCAAGTACGATGAAAAGCGCTTGGGTGAAGTCGATTGAAAAAGTGGGAGTTGTAATTCAAATTTGGGATTTATCCACACCACAAACAATGGTATGGGTTAGAAATAGACTGCAAAGAGAGGGAATGAAGCCGACAGCTGAAGCCGTTAGATTATTAACGGAAAGAGTAGAAGGTAATCTACTGGCTGCTGCTCAGGAAATTAGTAAGCTTAAATTATTGTTTTGTGAAAAAGATGTGCAGGAAACTCTCATAGATGAAGAGAAAGTATTAATGTCGGTTAGTGATAGTTCACGGTTTTCAATTTTTGATCTATCCAATGCCGTGATGTTAGGTGATACGCGAAGAGTTCAGCATATTCATCATAATCTTAAAGAAGAAGGTGTACCGATTCAGTTGGTGCTGTGGACATTGAGTGATTTAAGTCGTCAACTTTATAATGCCGACTTTAGTTTGAATAATGGAATGCAGATTTCCCAAGTGCTTTCTAAACTTCCTCGACCAAGACAACAACCGTTTCAAAAAGCATTGCAACGAATGAGGGGTGCAGATTGGATGTCTATTCTGAAAAAGAATGTTGAGATAGATCGCTTATCTAAAGGGCAGAGTGAGAGTGTGAATAAAGGCTTAGGCAGAGTTTGGTCAGAGTTGTTAGAATTAGCGTTGATTCTTGCTGGAAAACGGGTTATAAAAATATAATGTATAATGGCACCCCCCCCTTTTTTAAACAATTGATTGTAATTGTTTAAAAAAGGGGGGGGTGCCATTATACAGGATAAATATAGAGACAGAGTAAAATGAAACAAGATATAAAATACTATATGCGTGAATTAGGGCGTAATGCACGAAACGCCTCGTCTATACTCGCTGGAATAGAGTCTAAACAAAAAAATGATGCGCTTGAAGCTATTGCTGATCGTTTAATTGAGCAATCTGAAACGCTCAAGACAGAAAATGCAAAGGACTTACAGGCAGGTAAAACCAAAGGTTTAGAAGATGCAATGCTAGACAGACTGGCATTAACGGATGAAGGTATTCAAAAAATGGCGGAAGGCCTTCGTCAGATAGCAGCATTGGCTGACCCTGTTGGCGAGATTAATAATTTGAAGTTTATGCCCTCAGGAATCCAAGTGGGTAATATGCGAGTGCCACTGGGTGTTATTGGTATTATTTACGAGTCACGCCCAAATGTTACTGCAGATGCTGCCGCTTTATGTCTTAAGTCTGGCAATGCGACAATATTACGAGGTGGCTCTGAAGCGATTCATTCTAATAAAGCGGTTGCAGCCTGTATTCAGTCTGGTTTAAAAGCCGCGGGCTTACCTGCTGAATGTGTACAGGTAGTGGAAACCACTGATCGTGATGCTGTGGGTGAATTGCTAAAGCTTAAAGATCATGTTGATGTGATTATTCCACGGGGTGGAAAAGGCTTAATAGAGCGTGTAAGTAATGATTCCTTAATTCCAGTAATCAAACATTTAGATGGCATTTGTCATGTCTTTATTGATGATGATGCGGATAAAGACAAAGCAGTCAGTATCACCTTTAACTCTAAAAGTCAGCGTTATGGGACGTGTAATACCTTAGAAACCTTGTTGATTGCAAAGTCACGTGCCTCTGAAATATTGCCTGAGTTAAAAGAGTTGTTTGATGAAGAAGGTGTAGAGTTACGCGGTTGCCAACAGACTCAAGATATAATTGATTGTAACGCTGCCAATGAAGAAGACTGGCAGACAGAATATTTAGCCCCGATTCTTTCCATCAAAGTAGTCGAAGATCTGGATCAGGCTATCGAACATATAAATACCTATAGTTCTCAGCATACCGATACGATCGTTACCCAAGATATTACAAAGACACGTCGCTTTATGCGAGAAGTTGATTCCGCCTCTGTGATGGTAAATGCATCAACTCGGTTTGCAGATGGTTTTGAATATGGTCTAGGTGCTGAGATAGGCATCAGTACGGATAAGCTTCATGCGCGTGGTCCAGTAGGTTTGGAAGGTCTAACATCTTTGAAATATGTTGTGTTTGGTGATGGGCATCTTCGTTCTTGATAAAACAAGGTAGAATAAGCTTGTGATTGCCATAATAGGGGGGACATTTGACCCGATTCACTTTGGCCACTTACGACCTGCACTTGATATTGCTGAACAACTATCACTAAAAGAAGTGCGTTTTATACCCAGTGCAACACCACCTCATCGTTGGCAGCCAACGGCAAGCCCGCAACAGCGCCTTGCTATGGTTAAACTTGCCATTAGCGATACTCCTGTTTTTATGGTTGATGATAGAGAGTATCATCGTGATGGGGCTTCTTATACAATAGATACGTTAAAATCTATTCGCAATGAGATTGGTAGTGACGAGTCACTTTGTATGATTATTGGCTTTGATGCTTTTCAAACTTTTACTCAATGGCGTGATTGGAAAGGTATTCTTAAGCTAACCCACATAGTTGTTTCATCACGGCCAGGCTATGACCAGCACGAAATTGAGGATTGGGTTAAACCTTATCATTGTAATAACCCTAAAGAATTAAACAAAAAATCTTCAGGTTTGCTATATTTCGCCAATGTAACCCAGCTGAATATATCTGCTACCTTTATTAGAGATCAAATCAGTAAGGGTAAAAGCGCACAATTTTTAACAAGCAACACTGTAAACGAATATATTATAAGAAATAAACTCTATGAAATTGAATGAATTAACTGACCTAGTACAGAACTCCCTTGAAGATATGAAAGCTGTAGATATCATGTCCCTTGATGTACATGGAAAATCCTCTATGACAGATACCTTGTTTTTTGCAACAGGTAATTCAACACGGCATGTAAAATCCATCGCTGAAAATGTCGTTATCGACTGTAAAGAAAAAGGTGTTAATGTCCTTGGTACTGAAGGCAAAGGTAGCTCAGAATGGGTTTTAGTAGACCTCAATGATATTATTGTCCATGTTATGCTCGAAAGTACTCGTGAGTTTTATCAGCTTGAAAAACTCTGGAGCGCAGATGATGCTGATGATAAAAGCGTTGATGAAGCGATAGCCGATAAGGCTTGATATTATTAGTCAAAAAGTATAACGCCTAACTTACTAATAACTATTCGCTTAGTCTCACTCCGAGAGGCGTAGAAGCTTGCTTTTTTCTATAAGAGCCTTCAGCATAACTCCCTAACGATATAATATATCGCTTAAATTTCGTGATGATAATTCATGACTCATTTAGTGACGGTCTAGTCATTGCATCTTGACCATATGAAAATTGCCTACTATATATAATGGAAGTTAGTTAAAAATCATTACTACTAACAAAATGAATACTTATATAAAGGAGATTATTATGTTGAATAGTTTTAGTTTTAAAAAAAGCCTATTACATCTAAGTTTAGGTTTAAGCTTGGGACTAATGGGCATTGCAAGTGCAGGAGACCTCACAATTTATTCCTCACTGGAAGATGATGAAATTGCGGATATACTTAAAGTTGCTAAAGCAGATTTACCCAGTATCAATATTAATGTGTTAAGACTTTCTACAGGTGATTTAGGTGCTAGAATTCTTGCTGAGAAAGAGGCTCCAAAGCATGATTTGATCTGGGGTTGGGCACTAACCAATATGAGTAATCCAAAAATCACCACTATGATTGAGCCTTATAAAGCAAAAGGTGTTGATGATATTGCTGATAAATTCAAAAGCAAAGATAATCTTTGGTTTGCACCAACAGGTTATATGGCTGCTTTTTGTGTCAATACTGACCGTTTGAAGAAAAAAGGCTTACCGATGCCGAGTAGCTGGGATGATCTTTTAAATCCTGTGTACAAGGGTGAGTTGATTATGCCTAATCCTAATTCTTCAGGAACTGGATACCTTCAAATAGCCTCTATTTTACAAGACAGAGGTGATGAAAAAGGGTGGGAGTACCTGAAAAAATTAGATCCTAACATGGGTCAATACATCAAATCAGGCTCAAAACCGTGTAAGTTGACACGTGCTGGTGAATACAGCGTTGGTGCATCCTTTGCTTTTATTGCAATGAAATCTATTAAGAAAGGCTACCCAATCAAGATGGTTATCCCATCAGAAGGTTCGGGGTTTGAGTTAGAAGCAAATGCATTGATGAAATCATCTAAAAATAAATCAGACGCTAAAAAATTCTTAGATTGGACGTTGTCAAAAGCAGCGGGAGTTGAGTACTCAAAGTTTAAAGCAATCGTTGCTACACCCGGTGCGAAACCATCTGCTGATGCTCTAGCCGCTGGTCTACCTGCGGATGTTTCTAGCGTGTTATTTAACTTGGATTTTGAAAAATCAGCCAAAGAGCGTGAAGGTATTTTGAAAAAGTGGAAGAAAACACTAGAGCGTTAATCTTTCTTTGTGTTTGAACAACACCCCATCATTTTCTGAAATGATGGGGTGCTAGTACTTAATAAGAAGCATCACATGTCTATTCTGACTTATTCCTAAAGGGCCTTATGTATTTAGAACTAAAAAATCTTAGTAAGTATTTTGGAGATGTAAAAGCTGTCGATAATGTAAGTCTAGGAATTGGCAAAAATGAATTTGTTTGTATCTTAGGGCCAAGTG
>CAZWEA010000053.1:0-20571 GCA_964632635.1 uncultured Cocleimonas sp.
AAGTGAGGCAAAGATCTTACTAGGAAGGTAAGAATTTTTTTAGCGAGTAGCTTTGCCAGTTAGATCAGGTGTTGCCCCGAGGTTACTTTTCTGAATATTGACATTAGAAGCCAGCGTCGACATGCTTCGATTTATCACGCGCTGCCTATAAATATCAGAAACAATATTGGCATCTCCTGCTAGCAAAGCTTTGGTAGAACACATCTCTGCACATAAGGGTAACTTTCCTTCTGCGAGACGGTTCGAGCCATATTTTTTATGCTCATCATTGCTCCCCGTTTCTTCAGGGCCACCCGCGCAGAATGTACACTTATCCATTTTTCCGCGTGAAGCAAAAGCACCAGATGAAGGAAATTGTGGTGCTCCAAATGGACAGGCATAGGAACAATAACCACAACCAATACAAATATCCTTATCATGCAATACAATGCCGTTGTCTGTGGTATAAAAACAATCAACTGGACATACCGCCGCACAAGGCGCATCTGAACAATGCATACAGGCTACCGATAAAGATCGCTCTCCTGGCTTGCCATCTTTAATCGTCACAACACGTCGTCGATTAACTCCCCATGGAATATCATTTTCATTCTTACAGGCAGTCACACAAGCATTACACTCAATACAACGTTCCGAGTCACAATAAAATTTTACGTTTGCCATTATGTATTTCCTCCTAAGCGCGTGTTATTTTGCACAGGCTACACTTACTTTCCTGCATTTGTGTAACGGAGTCATAACCATAGGTCATGGCTGTGTTTATCGCCTCACCAAGCACATAGGGTGCGGCACCTTTTGGATACTTATCAGCCAAGTTTTTACCCATGAAGTGTCCAGCAAAATGGAAGGGTGAAAATGCTACGCCTGATGCGACTCGACGTGTAATCATCGCTTTAATTTTGATTTTTGAGCCTTCAGGTGTTTCCAACCAAACATCATTACCTTCTCTGATCCCTGCGTTATTTGCGTCACGGGGATGGATTTCAACAAACATATCTTGCTGTAACTCTGCTAACCAAGGGTTGGATCGGGTTTCATCACCACCACCTTCATATTCCACTAGTCGTCCTGTCGTAAGAATTATGGGATAGTCCTTAGAATAATCTTTAGCCTGAATCGATGCGTATCTTGTTGGCAAACGCCAGAACGATTTACGATCTTCATAGGTTGGATATTTTGCTACCAAATCACGGCGACTGGTATAAAGCGGTTCACGATGAATAGGAATAGGATCAGGGAATGTCCAGACATTTACCCTTGCCTTGGCATTACCAAAGGGGGCACAACCATGTTTAATCGCCACTCGTTGTATGCCACCCGAAAGATCGGTTTTCCAGTTTTTGCCTTCTGCAGCTTTTTTCTCATCATCTGTTAAATCATCCCACCACCCGAGTTTCTTCAGCAAATCTGCTTTAAACTCAGGGTAACCATCTTTTATTTCTGAGCCCTTAGAATAAAACCCTTCTGCAAGAAGATTTACACCATTACGCTCAACACCAAATCTAGCACGGAAAGTTAAACCACCCTCAGCAACAGATGTGCTGCCATCATATAAATTTGGAGTACCTGGATGATTCATCTCAGGTGTTCCCCAGCACGGCCAAGGTAAACCATAAAATTCACCATCACACTTTCCACCTTCTGCTTTCAAACTGGTAAAATCAAAATCACCCCAATTATCCTGCTGCTTTTTCAAACGCTCTGGGCTTTGACCGGTATAACCAATCGTCCACATACCCCGATTGATTTCTTCCAAAGTCTGTTCAACATTAGGCTCATCATTTTCAACTTTAATATGTTTGAACATCTGGTCAGCAATACCTATTTTCTTTGCCAATTTGTACATAATGGTCTGATCAGGTAAGGACTCAAACATCGGATCAATCACTTTTGAACGCCACTGGAATGAGCGATTAGATGCCGTCACCGAACCATATGTTTCGAGCTGGGTGGCAGCAGGCAGTAAATACACTCCATCTTTACGATCATGCATGACTGCTGAAGCGGTAGGATATGGATCAACCACCACTAACATATCCAGTTTTTCCATAGCTTTTTTCATTTCGCCACCACGGGTTTGACTGTTCGGTGCATGACCCCAGAAAATCATCGCACGGAGGTTATCTTTCTGCCCAATATTATCTTTATCTTCTAAAACACCATCGATCCATCGAGAAACAGGAATGCCTTTGGTGTTCATAACATGAATATCTTTGTCTCCTTTTTTCTCGTAACTACCCTCATCAAATTGATCTTTAATCCAGTCATAATCTAAGTCCCAAACTCTTGCCCAGTGCTTCCATGAGCCTGGCTTTAAACCGTAATACCCTGGCAATGTATTAGCCAAAACACCTAAATCAGTAGCACCCTGAACATTATCATGACCACGGAAAATATTAGCTCCACCCCCAGCAACACCCATATTCCCTAGAGCAAGCTGGAAAGTACAATAAGCCCGGGTATTGTTATTACCCACCGTATGTTGGGTTCCACCCATACACCAAATAAAAGTACCAGGTCGATGATCTGCCATTGCTTTAGCCGCTGCTTTTACTTTACTTTCTGGTACACTGGTGACACGCTCAACTTCAGCAGGCTCCCATTTAGCCACTTCATTCATGACCTCTTCCATGCCATAGACACGTTGTTTTATAAACCCTTTGTCTTCCCAACCATTTTTAAAGATATGCCACAACATGCCCCATATAATAGGGACATCTGTACCTGGACGAATTTTCAAATAATGATCTGCATGTGCTGCAGTTCGCGTAAAGCGAGGGTCAATAACAATGATTGGAGCATTATTTTCTTCCTTGGCTTTCATAATATGCAACAAAGAAACTGGATGAGCTTCTGCAGGATTAGAACCTATAAGCAATACTGATTTAGAATTATGAATATCATTATAGGAATTGGTCATTGCCCCATATCCCCAAGTATTAGCTACCCCTGCGACGGTGGTTGAATGACAAATTCTTGCTTGATGGTCAACGTTATTGGTGCCCCACATTGCCGCCATTTTACGGAATAAATACGCCTGCTCATTACTGTGTTTAGCAGAACCTAACCAGTAAACCGAATCGGGACCAGAATCTTTGCGAATACTCAGTAACTTGTCACCTATTTCAGTGATCGCTTGATCCCATGAAATTTTCTTCCATTTACCATCAACTAATTTAGTCGGATATTTAAGGCGACGTTCACCATGCCCATGTTCACGAATCGCTGCACCCTTGGCACAATGTGCGCCTTTATTAAAAGGATGATCAAATGCAGGCTCTTGACCTGTCCACACACCATTTTCTACTTCGGCAATAATTCCACAACCAACTGAACAATGGGTGCAAATTGTTTTTATTCGCTTTATATCTCCTGTCGCGTCACCTGCTGCCTCTGCTTTTCTCATCATTCCAGGCGATAAGCTTGTGCCTAAAGCGGCTCCTCCTGCCATTAAACTGGAGTTGCGCAAAAATTGGCGACGTGACATCGCAGAACCTACAGCGTTACTCTTTGCAACCGTTGCTCCTGATTTATCGATATCACTGCTATCGATTACTTGATGTGATACTTTAGTCAATTTCATTATCAATAACTCCCTTATAAGGCAGCTGATTTGTAATAATCAGCAATATGTTTAGTTAGCCTGTAGCCTTCCTCTTTTTTATTTTCAACATCTATTGATTGTTTCACGCTAGCTACAGCTGCATTAGGTATTGCCACTGCAGCGACAACACCTGCTCCTAAAATCGCACCACCGCTAATAAACTTGCGACGACTGATTGATGCTTGTGGATATTTTTTCATTGTCAATCTCCTAAACTAAGAACAGTAAATATTCAGGGCAATAAGTACTGCTTTTCTAAATTAATAAATGCAGAACCAAAACGACCTACAGCTCGATAAAAAACGGCCGATTCTGCCTTTGACAAATCTTCATAAAACCGCCCCATCCAGGGCTGAATATGTTTTTCAAAGAAAATGGTTTGCTGTGTCATATCAGATGCTTCTGCTATCAAAAATGACATCACTTCACATAAAGCCGCGACATGATCTTCAGGTTCTACTACCCTCTCATCACGTTCAAAACCCAATCTTTTCAAATCATCACGCAACACACTTAATGGCTGCTCCATCAAATAACCCGTGAGATACCATGAACCATATGGAACCAACTCACCTTTACCTAAACCAATAAATAACTCGTGGTATTCATCATTAACTGCAGATATATCACTCGATTGCGCAGCTAAGCCCAAGGTAGACATCGAAAGTAATAATGCATCTTCGTCTACTTCAACTTTAGAAAACTCTGCAATATGTTTTAAAACATCTGGAGTAGGTACACCTCGTAAAAGCGCAGCCAAAATACTGTAGGCTGATGCACGATACTGTTGTTCTAGCTTCTGGTTATCAGCAACATGCAAATGCATCACTAACGATTCGACGCCGTTATCTGCATAGTTTTTTGCATAGTTATCCAACTTGGTTTGTGTGTGTGACATAAAATTCCTTTTCTCATAATGTAAGAATGCAATGAATGTGCCATTCGTCGGGGAAGAAAAATGACCAAAAAGGAGTAAAATGACTAAACATATGAGGTTGCTATGTCAAAACTACTCAAAGTAAGTCCCAATGAACAAAATGTCCCGACTTTTATTACCCATCAAAAATCAACAGCAGGGTCTTCCATCATGTCCACAACACGACAGTCATCACACATTTTCAAACGATCTTTTGCTCTTTGATCAGCAAACATGGAGTGCCCTGAAAGCTTGGCTAAAATAGTTTTAATACCTGATGTTGTTGCAAAGGGTTTGCCACAGGCGGTACAACAAAAGGGTGCATCTTCATGCAAAACCTGTGGCTTTAAACGTGATTGACGATCCAGTAATAACCTAGGTGACATGCTCATCGCATTCTCTGGACAGGTGCTTACACAAATTCCGCATTGCAAGCACTTGTCTTCGACTAAACTGACCTGTGGTTTCTCATGCCCATCCTGTAGAGCATTCCCTGGACATGCACTTACGCATGCCATACACAATGTACAGGAAGATGTGTTGATAGCCACGCTGCCGAAGATTGCACCAGTAGGCAAAGACACCACTTGTGCTGTCGTATTATTTTGCTTATGTAATGTTTGCTTATACAAATAATCCAAAGCCATAAAAAAAGCCTGTCGCTTTTCTGTTAAGGCAGCATGGGTGGCAGTGACTATTTTTGATAAATAAGTAACGGTAATTAGCTCGCTCGGATCAGTGATTACCGAAACCACATTCGCAGAATGTCCCATAGCAACGAGTGTTGATTGGACTATTTCAATATGTAAATCCAATGCTTTTTGTGCTATTTCTGGTATTCCATCCAAAGCAAAAAGGCGTACCGAGCGAGCGCCCCAAGCCAAAGCAGATAACCAAATCTCTGGCCCTACACTGGCAACTTCCTCTACGGTTATGATTAATGCGGCGGGTAACAACTGTTCTACGCGGGTCTTTTCATCCTCAGTTACAAAGACTAAATCAGCAGAGTAACCTTTATCCACTGAATCTTTAGCAATGGCAGTTCTGCTGAGCTGAGTCGAAGTGCCCCCGCCTTTTTTTGAAGATTGACTGTCCTGATCAGTTTGCAAAGCCTCAATATAGGAAAGCACCAAGGTACGAACATGGTTTAATAAATCTTTAGGTTTTGGGTAGGTATAACTTATGGCGCTGCTTGGGCAAACTGTTGTACAAATTCCACCGCCCTGACAGCGAAACGGATCAACAGCAATTTTATTAACCAGAGATGTTATTGCCTCAGCAGGACAAGCATCAATACAACGTGTACAACCTGGCTTACCTGAACGGCCATGGGCGCAAATATTTTCGTCATAGTGAATATAGAGCGGCTTTTCAAAGGTACCAATTAAATCTTCCAATTCCGTTATTTTTTTATGAATATTGACTCGCTCTGTACCCGTAGAAAGATAACCTGGTGGCTTATAAGCCATATCAAGAATAGGCTTTGGGCTTAAGTCTAAAATTAAATCTGCCTTAAATTCCTTGTCTTCCAGACCCACCACAAACTGCCCTAACGCACCTTTGATTGTTATATTATTAGCATCTGTTAACGGTGATGATTGACCTTCAAACTGAATGATTTCACTACTCAACCTTGTGGATAAATCGTTAAAATTCTCTAATTCATCATTTGCTATAAGAGCCTCTGAATTAGCAATGATAATGACATGGCCACGAGACCGATATTCCACTAAAGACGTTGATTCTGGTTTGAGTTTGGCAACAGCTGCATAGGCAATTTCTCGTGCGCTACTATTCCTTTCGGTAACAAATAATTCACTCATCCTAAATCGTCCTCATAATCTATTGCTTCTATCACTTCGATATCATCATCTTCAGCACTCACAATTTCTTCTTCTGCCACCACTGAGTCTTGTTCCTGTTGAGCATCCTGAGATAGCGTTTCATCCTCATCAGCAAGTAAGGACTCCGAGTTTTGTTTTTCTTCTTCCTCTTTGGCTAATAGTTTCTCAGCTTCCACTTCCATTAGATGTCTCATATCCGCTGTAATCACTGAAGGATCGAGTTTTTCAAAACTGGTGTAGTCACCATCATATTCATCTAAGCCATCACGAATATTGTAAGACTTACCATGAAATAACGTCTGTAAAGCGATCTTGCGTAAAGCCTCACTGACATTGCTAGACATAAAACCGCTATAGTCTGAATCTTCACCCAGTGTTTCTAAATCAGGCATATCTGCATCGGTTAATGCATTTAGTTTGGCTAGTTTTTGTTCGGAAATTTCTTCTTCCGATAGCATTATTTCATCAGAAATCTCACCAATGACTTCACCGTTAACGCCTTCATTAGCTTCATCAGAATAGTTAGTTTCACTCTCAATCTTTCGTCTTGACCAGCGCGATGCAAAACCTTCATTTTTTGTGGCTGTGCTACTCATTCGCCTTTTTTCCGTCTTTATGTTGAGGTGAAAACCACTCTTTACGTTTACGTTTCTTTCTTTTCTCAGCACTGTAATTTTCAATAATATAAGCTTCTGTCCATTGATATAATTCGGCAGGAATTGCCACCGAATACACAATATCATCCCCTTCAAGGTAGGCATGGGCTTCATCAAAACTAAGAGTAATTAAAAAAGGAATCGGTACATCGCTTTCATTACCTTCTGAATCTTCTTCTCGCGCCACAATGAAACAACCAGGTTCGGGTGACATAAGATTATGGTAATAGCTTTCACATTCATCCAAGTGAAGGCTCACACTTAAACCGCTATAAATCAGAAGCTTGTTTGTTCCTTGGATAACCTGTCTAAGCTCTTTCCCGTGACCATTACCTTCTATGGTGACTACTCCAACGGCATCCCAAACTTCATCTATCCACTTACTTGAAGAAGGACTGCTTTGCATAATCACAGAGGCAGGAAAACTCGTTGGTAATTTTTCAACAGGATTTTTAGGTTTTGATAATGGGATAGTGACTTCTCTCATAAAAAATATAAGAGCAATTAACGTGCCACTTAATAATTTTTGTAACGTATATGGCACCCCCACCCTTTTAAGACAATTGAGATACTTTAGATAGCACAAAGTAGCGGTACAATTTGTCCCAACTACTATTTTGTTCAAGACATTTATCACCAACTGAATTAACCTAAATCAATGCAAGACTAAGAAGTTTGAGCTATCTTCAATATGGTACAAATATTGCTATACTATTTAGTGAGACACATAAATCTTTAAAAGAACTCAATTATGATAGATCAAACCCCTAGCACTCAATCAACCCCACAACTAGTCGATCGCTTTGGACGACACGTAACTTACGTTCGTTTGTCGGTAACTGATCGTTGTGATCTGCGTTGTGTATATTGTATGTCTGAGGACATGAAGTTCGTTCCACGCGAGCAGTTGTTAACCTTGGAAGAGATGAGCCGTATCGGTAAAGCATTTGTTGATTTGGGTGTTAATAGAATTCGCCTCACAGGTGGTGAACCACTCACCCGCCGTAATATTCTTAGCGTGTTTGAATCACTAGGCGCATTAGAAGACTTAAAAGATTTAACTGTAACCACCAATGGAACATTATTAGAAAAATATGCGCAACCTTTAAAAGATGCTGGGGTAACCCGCATTAATATCAGTTTAGACACGCTAAAACCTGATCGTTTTAAGAGGATTACCCGCATTGGTAAACTAGAGAAAACACTTGCAGGCATTGATGCAGCCCTTCTGGTTGGCTTTCAAAGCATTAAACTCAATGCAGTCATTATGCATGGTTACAATGATGACGAGATACTTGATCTAATAGAGTTTATCCGTGAACGTAATATGGATATCAGCTTTATTGAAGAAATGCCAATGGGTGACATTGGCGATCACGACCGCTCTAAAACTTATTATTCCAGTGACAAACTGCGTACTTACTTACAAAACCATTATGAATTAACAGCAACCGCTGAAACCACGGGCGGACCTGCAAAATACTTCCGTTTTAAAGATAACAAACACAGTAAAGTTGGCTTTATTTCGCCACACAGTCACAACTTTTGTGATGATTGTAATCGCGTTCGCGTTACCGCTGAAGGCATGTTGCTATTGTGTTTAGGGCAAGAACATTCAATGGATTTACGCAAAGTTGTGCGGGCTAACCCTGGAGATGATGAAGCACTCAAAAATGCCATTATTGATGCCATGCAACTCAAACCTAAAGGACATGATTTTAATCTAAATGAACAACCCATCATCATGCGTCATATGAGTGCTACTGGCGGCTAATGTGAAAAATATACCTCAACTAACTGACGCAGGACTGGAAGCAGCTGTAGCGGTTAGTGGGGTTAATGAATTTGGCGATAGAATCGAAGGGCATATTGCCGCCGAGCGCGCACTCACACTCTATCTGAATAAACGTGAAATCGTCACTCTAATGACCTTGGGAACACAGCCTGAATTATTAGTCCTTGGCTGGCTTAGAAATCAACGATTAGTTAAAAGTGTAGAACAAGTCAAAGCTATCCAAGTTGATTGGGAAACCGAATCAGTCGCCGTTACTACCCATGATGTGGCAGATGTGGTAAAGGATTTAGATGAAAAACTCAGTAAAAAAACAGTCACTACAGGCTGTGGGCAAGGCACTGTCTACGGCGACATGATGGAAGGTTTAAATGACATTAATCTTCCTCAAGTTTCGCTAAAACAATCACTTATTTATGAATTACTTGCAAATCTAAATAAACACAATGAAATCTATAAACAGGCAGGTGCAGTACATGGTTGCGCACTTTGTAAAAACACCGAAAATCTACGTTTTGTAGAAGATGTAGGTCGCCATAATGCCGTTGATGCGATTGCAGGCTATATGTGGCTTCACGATATTCAAGGTAATAATAAAATTTTCTACACCACAGGTCGACTCACTTCAGAGATGGTGATCAAAGTAGCTCAAATGGGTATTCCTGTATTGTTATCACGCTCTGGTGCCACCCAAATGGGTTATGAAATCGCCCAGCAACTTGGTGTCGTTTTAATTTCACGGGCAAAGGGAAAACACTTTCTGATTTATAATGGTGCTGAACAAATTGAGTTTGATGCTAAGCCTTCACCTTTAAATAAAAAACATTTCAAAAAAGCCTCATGAGTAAGCCAGAACCTATTGATTTTAAAGCACCCTTCTTTAGTGTAAAACAGGTTTCTGAATATCTACAACTCAATGAAAAGAAAGTCTATTCACTTGCCAATGATGGCCATATTCCTGCTACAAAAGTGACAGGAAAATGGATGTTTCCCAGAGAGCTGATTGATCGCTGGATGCTAGATTCATCCCACAGTGGATTATTAAATGATCGTTTAATTATCGCTGGCAGTGATGATCCCCTACTCTATCGCGTCGTCAATAATTTTGCCGCAGATATGGGATCCCGTGCGCTAATTAGCTATTCGCCCACAGGCACAGGCATTGGACTTAATCTTTTACAATCACAACGTATTGATGTTTGCGGTATGCACTGGGGACCTCAAGCAGAAAGCAAAATGCGCCATCCTGCACTTTTACAGCAACACTCGCAATACAAACACTGGGTTTTAATTCGAGCCTTCCAACGCGAGCAAGGTTTGATTATTAGCCCACCTGTTTTAAAGTTTTCAGAAAACCCCGAAGCTTTTTTCGACCCACAATTTCGTTGGGCAATGCGTCAAAAAGGCTCAGGTGCACAACGTTTCCTACTTGAAATCCTCAGCCATTATCATAAAAGTACCGACTCATTAAACTGCGCAGAAAATAGTAACAACATAGCAAATTCAGAACGCGAAGCCGCCGCAGCCATCGCCATGGATTTAGCCGATATAGCCCCCGGAACACGCTCCGTCGCCAATGAATTCGGATTAGGTTTTATTAGTTTAGGCTGGGAATCTTTCGACTTTGCCCTGCCAAGAAATATTTGGTTCCGTCACTTATTTCAAGAGTTTATAAATGAATTAAAATCATTACCTAGTCAGCAGATGGCTGAATCTTTATCAGGTTACGACCTTGGTTCATGTGGCGAACTGGTTTGGGGAGATGATTAGTACACTTTTCATTCGGCTCTAAAACAACCCAGTGACTACGCCAAACATTTCCGTCATTAGTCGTGTTGTTATCACCGTTTCATCATAAAGTGGCGTGTCATCAAAATCTGGATGTGCCGTCACTGTGAGCGCTAGTAGAAGAATATGAAATCCAATTAATCTGTAGAGAGCATCATGATTGATGATATCCTGAATAACTCAATTATGTAAAAAAGGGGGGGGGTGCCATCTGTATTATTCACACTATGTATTATCACATCTTTGCATGAGCCTCCTGTGTAATCCTATACAGAACATGTTCACGTAAAGGGTCACCTTCTGGTAGCATTGGATGTTCAAAATTATTATTCATATCTCGCATTCCTAAACGCTCCATAACAGCCCAAGATCTTTGATTATCAGTAGAACAAAATGAATACACTTGTTTTAATTGTAGCTGCTTAAAAGCAAATTCAAGAACCTCTTTGCCAGCTTCAGTGGCATAACCTTCGCCCCAATGCTCTGTAGCTAAGCGCCAACCAATCTCTACACAGGGAGTTACAGGAAGCTGGTAGGTGGGCTTGTGCAAACCAACAAATCCAATAAATTGTTTTGTTTTGATTATTTCAACCGCCCAAAAACCCCATTTATTTTCAACTATTAATGACTGAATTCTGTTCGCCATTGAATTACTTTCCGTTTCGTTTAGCGTGTTTGGGTAATACGCCATTACATTCGGATCAGCATTCAACTTTGCAAAGTGAGGATAGTCCTCTTTTTTCCATTGCCTTAGTAAAAGACGTTCTGTTTTTAATGTTTTGACTTTAGGGCACCTCATTAATTAGATGTTTTAAAAATAGCGTTATAAAAGTTTAGCCAAGCCATTTTCATCAATCGGAAAAGGCAGGGTATGCGTTATATCGACTCGTGCTTCTAATCTCGCTAGTTGCCCCTTGTGTTCTTTGTCATAAAAAATTATGACTTTAATCCCTGAATGGCGCTGAATAATAGACATCAAAGACTCCAATGAGCTGGTTCTATCACGAAAATCAGACTGATAATTAAACTCGGCAACGACAACATCGGGGGTGTTCTTTTTTAACCATTTAAGTACTTTACGAATTTTTGTTTCGAGTACGACTTCGTATCCTTTGTTTTCGTATAATGGTGTGAAGTTTGGGTAACCCCCTACTTCGACTATAGCAAGTAATAATGGCAATATTTATTTCCTTATCGAGTTGGTTTAAAAATGTTCAGAAGATATAAATATACTGTGGGTACTATTTGAGCTATCTGAATCTATTTATCAGAACATACGTTAATTCTTTGCCCTTTTTACAGAGTTTTCTTGATAATGCAAATTAACAGCGCCTTCTTCTATAACTCGTAGTTGCTCTGCAATGGCTTCTTCATCTTTAAGCATTTGAGGTTGGCTGAGTATCCATATTGAAAATTTACTGCCCTTATCCACCTCTGATTCCACTGTGATATTTCCACCATATTTTTGTATTAAGCCATAGCTGATCGAAAGACCCAGCCCTGTTCCTTCGCCCTGCCCTTTGGTGCTATAAAATGGATTAAATATCTCTTTTAAGTGTGATTCTTTAATTCCCTTGCCATTGTCGATAATACTAATCACCACACCTTTGTTGCCCCAGTCTCTTGATTTAAGAATGATTTCACCCTTTTGATCTGGCAATGCATGAATTGCATTGACCAAAAGATTGACCAGTACCTGTTGCAATTCTTGAGCATTGATTTCTATGGCTTGTGTTGCTTTTAAATCTAATTCAATCGTATGTGAATTATCACGGCGCAAATGATTAACTAAACTGAGTGTATCTTTTACTAAAGGATTTACTTCTACGGTACTGATATAACCCGCATATTCATCGGGATGAGCATATTGAAGCAAGCGGTCAATTATGTCTTTAATACGGTAGATTTGCTCAATAACCAGATCAATTTCATTTTGCACGGGGGTGGCGTTATCACCTAATTCTGCAACCATAACATCAAGATTTCCTAACATGACCGCAGTGGGATTATTTATTTCGTGGGCAACACCTGCAGTTAATTCACCTAAAGCGGCCAACTTCTCAGCAACCACCAATTGCTTTCGTGTTTGCCTAAGAAGTTGTATAGAGTTTTCCAAGTCATGGTTCTTTTTCTTTAATTCTGTAGTGCGTGAATCTACTTTGTCTTCAAGTGAGTCTGCCCATTGTTGTATTTCTTGATTACGCTGCTGGAGCTTATCTAGCATGTCATCAAATTCATGTGAAAGTGTTCCTAATTCATCGGTTGATTCAATCAAACCAACCCGCTCTGCACTTCCTTCCTGTGTGGCATGCACCACATCACTCATTCTTTCTATCGGTTTAAATATCTTCTTGGCACCACGAATCGCGGCCCACGCAGACAACAACATGAGCCCTAAAAACATTAAAACTAATACCCCTAAAGCGCTCCACAAAGAATCACGAAAAGGTTTTTCTAAGAATCCTGCATACAACATTCCCACCCTTTTACCATCAATATCTACTATCGGTTCATACGATGAAACATACCAAGCATTAACCACGAATGCTCTGTCAATCCAAGTAATTCCATTATCAAGAACCTTTGTCCTAACTTCATTGGAAACACGAGTACCAAGGGCACGTTCGCCTTTTTTTAATGGCACATTGGTAGAGATTCGTACATCATCGAGAAACACGGTTACCGTTCCAATTGATCCTTTGGGCAGGCTTCCTGGTGCATAGGCTAAATCACGAATGGCATCGACAAACTCAAAGTTTTCATTTAAAAGCACCCCACCATCAAGTAAGGCTACGACCTCATCGCGCGAATCTTTTACTGGATACAAAGCTCTAATTATCATCGCGCGATCTTCAAGCTTTTGATTGGTTGGACGCGCTCTTGCTGTTTTAACTAGAGGAAGTTGAACCAGCTGATAGAGTTTTTTATCTTCACGCAACAATTCTTTAGCTGAATAAATCTCTACCCCAACACTGGCATGACCATTTAATGCATTGAGCAATGATGAGGAGTTACGCCTTTGTTTTAAAACATCTGATCTAGAATCATCTAAATTAACAACACTTAGGAATGAAAAGTTTTGCTGCTGCTTTAAGTTATTGACCTGTTTAATGATAGATTTTTTATTCGCTGATTCTAAAGCTGAGCGAAATTGATAAGACTCTGCTAATCGTGCCAACTGATTTAGATAATCCTGTCGGATACGGCTAAATGCATCATGCGATACGGTAAGATCGGTATTAACTTTTAGAAAAAGTTGATCGTAGGTGAAGTTTTTACCCCAGTAAATTGCCAGCGCTAAGGCTATCGGCATAATAAAAAGTATTGGAAATAAAACCAGCAATAACAGTTTGTATCTGACTTTATGGCGAATGCCATTTTGGATTTTTCGAAATATATTCACGAATTAGGCAAGTCTAATCTTGCTATGCTTTTCAAGTGCCACTAAAAATTGATATGGCACCCCCCCCTTTTTTACACAATTGATTATAAGTAAGTATTTACTCACCTTGATTCCACAGCTTTACTTTTCGCTCCAACGTTTTTCTTGAAACCCCTAATAAACGTGCTGCTGATGATTTATTACCACCCTTCATCTCAAGCACTTTGAGAATATGATTTTTTTCAACCTGATCTAGCCTTATTTGGTCGCCTTGATCCTCGACTTCCTGCTCAGTGATCGACATACCTGAGATACAACTCTTCGGCGTTTTTTTAAGTAATATACAGCGCTCAATCACATTCTTAAGTTCACGAATATTTCCTGGCCAGTCATAGGCACGCAAATGAAACAGATCATCTCCCGAGATTTCTGGAGCTGGCACACCTAGATCAGAAGATAATTTTTCTGAAAAATACTGTACTAATGCTGGCAAGTCATCCATCCGTTCACGTAACGGGGGCATACGAACATTGACCACATTTAATCGATAAAATAGATCTTCACGAAAGTTACCATTTTCAACTTCTTTGGCAAGATCACGATTACTCGCAGCTATGATGCGTACATCAACGGGCATTTCACGATTAGATCCCACGGGTCGAATCACACGTTCTTCTAAAACCCGTAATAAATGCACCTGCATAGACATTGGCATCTCACCAATTTCATCCAAAAATAAAGTGCCATTATTGGCATAGGTAAATAAACCTTCACGTGTATTTTGCGCGCCAGTAAAAGCTCCTTTAGTATGTCCAAAAAATTCACTTTCCATTAACTCTTCAGAAATTGCACCACAGTTCACAGGTACAAAACTTCCCTTGCGACCACTCCAGCGATGTAATGCACGAGCTGCCAACTCCTTGCCTGTGCCTGACTCACCCCCAACAAGTACGGTCGTCGGCATTGGGGCAACCTGCTTTATAATATCGCAAACGCTTTGCATGGTTTCACAATCACCAATCATGCCGCTTTCATAAATCTGCTCGACTTGGCGTTTAAGTACAATATTCTCCCGCTGCATCTGTTGATTTGCCATACTTGCTTCAATAGAGGCCATCATCTGATCCATCCGAAAGGGTTTCATAATGAAATCACTGGCACCCACACGTAATGCGGCAATAGCAGTTTCTAAACTTGCATGAGCAGTGATAAAAATAACGGAGGTGATACTTCCTTGTTGACGAATTTCAGTGACCCAATCAACACCTGATTTTCCCGGCAAACGAATATCTGAAATGATTAAATCAAAATTACAACGTTGACGTAGTGCCTCGGCCTCTTCAACATCGACTGCCACTTCAACCAAACCAAAAACTTTTTCAAGACCTTTTTGCAAGAAATTGCGGATACCCAGTTCATCGTCAACAATTAGCACAGAATTTCGTTTAAAACCTGTAGTAACCGAAGTCTCCCTCAGGATAGAATCTTCTACTTTTGATACTACTGATCTCATTACTCACCAATTCTCCCAACACTTCCCAAATCCATAGAAAAAAAAGGACAAAATGACCCACTTTTTTCCATACTGTGCTACTTTTAAGTTATCTTCATTGTTAATTATTCTTTCATACTACTACTTTTAGACCATTCCCCACCTTTTTGCAGGAAAGACCTGAAATTGGCACTGATTTTGCAGTATGTAGATAAGACCATGTGACAACCTTTAACAACTCAGGCAAGTTTAATGACAAGAACCGTTTTAACCCTTTCAATATTATTCACCCTATTACTTAGTTTTAACCCCGCATTTGCTAATGACAGCAAAGTAATAAAACTAGCAACAACAACCAGTACTGAAAATTCAGGTCTATTAAAATATCTTTTACCTAAATTTGAACAAGATACTGGTTTTAAAGTACATACAATCGCCGTAGGCACAGGAAAAGCCTTACGCATGGGACGTGATGGTGATGTTGACGTACTACTAGTTCACGCCTTAAAAGCAGAGCAAAAGTTTATGGCTAATGGTAATGGTGAAAAACGTTTTGGCGTAATGTATAACGATTTCGTCATTATTGGTCCCCAAGATGATCCTGCCCACGTGTCAGATTCCAAAAACATAATAGAATCACTTCATAAAATAGCAACGACAAAAAGTCCTTTTATTTCTCGTGGTGATGATTCTGGTACACATAAAAAAGAAATGGCATTATGGAAATTAGCCAATATCAATATCACTAAAAATTCTGAAAAGTGGTATCGAGAAGCGGGTCAAGGTATGGGTAAAGTTTTACAAATCGCGGGGGAAATGGATGCCTATACCATTACAGATCGTGGAACTTGGTTAGCTTATGAAAGTAAATCACCTTTAAAAATTGCCTTTGAAGGTGACTCTTTTCTTTTTAACCCTTACGGAATAATTGCTGTGAGTTCAAAAAAGTATCCTGACTTAAATACCGCAGGAGCCTTGTCATTAATGACTTGGATGACCTCTGAAAAAGGTCAAAGGCTGATAGGAAAATTCACAATATCAGGGAAAGTATTGTTTAAACCAAATGCCGCAACTGTTGCCAATTTAATGGCACCCCCCCCTTTTTTTAAAGATTAGTATGTAGCCCATTTAATTATTATGGAATCCTTATCAACCACACTTCTAGAAGCTATTACCCTACTTTTAAGCGGTGATACTGAGCTGTGGAGTATCATTAGTATCTCCTTTCGTATTTCCACCATGGCTATTTTGATTGCAATGGTTCCTGCTGTGTTAATTGGCTTTACTCTAGCTTATGCCGAATTTCCGGGTCGGCGTTTATTAATATCAGTCTTCAATTCCTTACTTGCTGTTCCTGCTGTCGTGGTTGGTTTAACACTTTATATTGTACTCTCACGCCAAGGACCATTGGGAGAATGGAAACTTTTATTTAGCCAGACTGCTATGGTATTAGGGCAGATCGCCTTAAGCTTTCCTATTTTAGTTGCTATGAGCCACAGTGCTTTTCAATCCACTGAAATACGAGCATGGGACACAGCAAGAACATTATCTAGCAATCCTTTTCATGCCATCTTTATTATTATGCGAGAGGTTCGTTTTGGTCTATTTGGTGCTTTACTCGCAGCTTATGGGCGCATAATTGCAGAGGTCGGCGCATCCATGATGTTAGGCGGTAATATTCTTAATGTTACCCGTAACATCCCTACTGCTATCGCTATGGAAACTAGTAAAGGTGAATTCGCACAGGGTATTGCGCTAGGAATAATTCTACTTTTAATGGCATTCTTCTTAACTATGACGCTTCAATATATGCAAGGCAGGGGGAAGTTGGCTCATGGCTAAAAATATACCTACTCATATTCAATTTACCCAAATTAACAAAAACTACAGCAAAAAAGGTTTAGCCTTTTTCAATAGGAAAAACCTCCCTAAGCAAATACTCAAGAACGCTAGTATTGAGCTAAAAGGTGGTGAGTGCGTATTATTGACAGGGAAAAATGGTTCAGGTAAATCAACATTGCTGCGAATTTTAGCAGGTTTGCTAAAGCCTGATTCGGCAACCATTCACACAGGTTTTGAGTCATTACCTTGGAGCAAAGGTCACAAGCTTATTCGCAAACAAGTCATGTACTTATACCAAGAACCTTATATGTTTGATGGCACCGTTAAACGAAATCTTGAATATGCTGTTAATGGGCGTAAATCGGCGTATCAAATCACTCAAGCATTACAATGGGCTAATCTTGAGCACCGTGCAGACACATCGGCAAAATGTTTATCAGGCGGAGAAAAACAACGGGTCGCATTAGCTCAAGCATGGTTAAAACAACCCAGCGTATTATTGCTGGATGAGCCAACAACTAATATGGATGAAGAATCTCGACGTGCAACCGAAGAACTATTAATCAAGTTTAAGCAGATGGGTGTTGCGCTATTAATAGCTAGTCATGATGTTAATCATTTCTATCAAACGATGAATAAGAGACTATTATTAGTAGATGGTGAAGTCAGTGAAGTGGATGATGTAAATGACTCAAAGGTTAGCCATTATGGTAATAAAATAGCATTATTTCCACAACAGAAAATGTAACCGTATAAAAACTTATGACAATTAGCAAAAATAATATAACAGCAGTCATACTCGCTGGCGGCAAAGGTCGCCGCCTTGGTGGGCAAGACAAAGGTCTGGTTAAGTATAAAAACAAAATGCTCATTGAACACGTTTTAGACCGCATCGAACCACAGGTAAACAGCATTCTTATCAATGCAAACCGTAACCAACAGGCTTATAGCCAATATGGGCATCCTGTTATTAATGATGAGCTTAGTGACTTTCAAGGGCCATTAGCTGGTTTTGCCACCGCAATGAAAACAACAAAAACTGATTATATTGTTACCCTGCCCTGTGATGGTCCAATGCTCCCAACAGATTTAGTTTCACGAATGATTAAACAACTCGGCAATAACTCACACAGTATAGCAGTATCACATGATGGAGAGCGCTTACAGCCAGTTTATGCATTAATGCCTGTATCGTTAATTGATAGCCTTGAAGCATTCCTGAGCAATGGAGATCGTAAAATTGATCTTTGGTATGCTGAACATAAAACTGTACTGGTGGATTTTTCAGATAAAGCAGAATCATTTTTTAATATTAATACGGAGAAACAACGTCTTGGCTGACTTTCCTCTACCGTTACTAGGTTTTGCTGCATACAGTGGAACTGGCAAAACTACCCTGCTTTGTAAACTTATTCCGTTATTAAAAGACAAGGGTTACCGTATGGGTATTATCAAACATACCCATCACAATATTGATATAGATAAACCGGGCAAAGATAGTTTTGAATTACGTGAATCAGGTGCCAGCCAAATTGTCATCGCATCACGCAATCGCACTGCAACTATCATAGATCGTCCATTTAAAAAGACAGAACCACTGCTAACAGATGTGCTAACCAATTTACAAACAGACATTTTAGATTTTGTTTTAGTTGAGGGATTTAAACATGCCAATCTAGCAAAAATAGAATTACATCGTAATGCTTTGGGCAAGCCCTACATCTATCCAGATGATCCAAATATTATTGCTATAGCATCTGACCATGAAATTGATGACAAGAACGCACCTACTAAGCTTGATTTAAACCAGCCACAACAGATCGTTGAATTTATTGAAAGAAAAATCTTAAAGAGCACCCCTATATGACGAGCAAAAAACAAACTAGCTGTGCTGACTATTATGAGCCAGATGCAATAAGTGTTGAGGATGCAAAGAAAATAATCTTTGCTGAAATTAGTCCTATAGAAGGTAGTCAAAAACTCGCTTTAAGAAATTGTTTAAATCGCTTTCTAGCTGAAGATATTAATTCACCTATTGATGTCCCTTCACATACCAATTCAGCAATGGATGGTTATGCTATAGCAGCAGGTGATTTACCAACTTCAGCGGAAAAAATATATCAAGTCAGCGTAACAGCCTTTGCTGGAAAACCTATCATAGAGTCATATAGCTCAGGAAGACTAATTCGCATTATGACTGGAGCTATCATGCCAAAAGGCACAGATACCGTGATAATGCAGGAGATGGCCGAAAAGAATGATGACAATACAATCACTATCAAAGCAGAACACAAAGCAGGACAAAATGTACGCCACCCTGGCGAAGATATCCAAAAAGGTAGCCAGCTTTTATCAGCAGGCAAACACATTACTGCCGCAGATCTTGGTATTCTCGCTTCACTTGGCATTGGTGAACTAAGAGTATTTAGGAAACCCAGAGTGGCATTCTTCTCTACAGGTGATGAATTACGTTCCATCGGTGATATTCGAGGAGCGACATTAAAAGAAGGTGAAATATACGACAGTAACCGCTATACGCTTTATGCTATGTTAAAAAACCTACACGTCGATATCATCGACATGGGTATCATTTGCGATACACAAGAAGCAGTACGAGAAGCCTTTGTGAGTGCCTCTGAAATGGCTGATATAGTCATTACCTCAGGTGGAGTATCCGTTGGTGAAGCCGATTATATTAAACCAACACTAAAAGAATTAGGTGATACACACTTTTGGAAAATAGCGATGAAACCTGGTCGCCCTTTAACATTCGGAACACTGACTAGTAATAAAGGTAACCATTCACAATTCTTTGGCCTTCCAGGGAATCCAGTGGCCGTCATGGTAACCTTCATGCAGTTTGTACAACCCGCGATTCATTACCTAGCCAGTGGCCATGTTCATTCACCCATTACATTACAAGCGATCTGTACCGATAAAATTTATAAACGCTCTGGTCGCACTGAATTTCAGCGTGGTATTTTTAATCAAACAGCCGATGGAAAACTAGCCGTAAAACGCACTGGAAAACAAGGCTCAGGAATACTCACATCAATGAGCTTAGCAAACTGTTTTATATATCTATCTCGTGAATCAACAGGGGTCAAGGAAGGAGAAATAGTTGAAATCATACCTTTTTCAGGTGCTATCTAAAATTAATACTAGTGGGTTAAAACACAGAATTCAAATATGAAGTAGCAAATAGGTAGCAAAACAAAAAAGGGCTACAAGTCAAAAACCTGTAACCCTTTGAAA
>CAZWEA010000054.1:0-20555 GCA_964632635.1 uncultured Cocleimonas sp.
GTGCTGAACTTACTCAGACTGTGGATGAGCTAACTAAGCTAAAAGCATGGAAACTTGCCGAGAATAACTTTCAGCTGGAGTTAATTCAGCGTACGCCACAGCAAACGCGCTCATTTTTTCAGGCTCGAGGTTTTAGTGTTGATATTGCAAATGACATTGCAACACAGTGTGTTTTTCAAACCATTGTTCGAAATACTGAGGGTGAAAATGTAAGTGATTCTATTTCAGTTTCTCTCAAAAAGTGGCGTATAAAGAAAGCGGGAGCATCTGATGAGGCTCCAATCAAACTAAAAGAAGTTTGGGATAAAGAGTGGAAAGAGGGTGATATTTCTAATTCTGCCCGTGTTGCTTTTCGTTGGGCAACTTTCCCTACAGAACAAATTTTTCAACCAGGCGGGGATTATAACTGGGGAATGATTAGTATTGGGCTAAAACCTGATACACTATTTGACCTGCACGTGTTTTGGAAACAAGACGGTGTGCCCAAAGATGCTTGGATTAAAAATATCCAGTGTCCAGCCGATAAACCAGAATAAACAATAATATTATGAAACTACGTCTAACCTTTTTGCATTTGATTGTTCTTTTTTTTGTTACAGTAAGTTTTGTAAATGCAGCACCTAAACAATCACTGACACCTATCATGTCACGACCCTTAGCTCCCGAGTTTAAGATGCTGGATATGGATGATGTATCCCACAAACTTTCTGAATATAAAGGAAAGCCTGTCATTATTAATTTCTGGGCGACTTGGTGTCCACCTTGTCGTGCTGAATTACCTTCGATGAATCGTGCTTGGAAAAAAGTTAAAGATGAAGGAATTGAGATGCTTGCTATTAATGTCGGTGAAGATGAAGATAGTATTTTTATTTTTACTGGTGAGTATCCAATTGATTTTACGGTGTTACTTGATGAAAGTGGTGCTGAAATACGTCATTGGCCAATTAAAGGTTTACCGACTACTTTTGTTCTTGACCCCGAAGGTCGCATTGTTTACCAAGCTATTGGCAGTCGCGAGTGGGATGATGATGCATTGTTGGATAAAGTTAGAGCCTTAAAGAAATAAAACCAGTGGCAATAGATGTGTTGATGATTAAATCAATAGCAGTTTTTCTTCTCATTCTCGATTAAGTCACTAAGTGTCTTTCCTTTTTCATTTGGGTAAGGCTCATCAAGCACCTCTATGGCTTTAATACGATCCAGTCTAAATACTCTAAAAGCTTGGCGCATCTCACACCATGCTCCAATAGTCCAAATAGAGCCCCAGAAAAACAAAGCTAAGGGCCAAATAATTCGTGTTGAAAATTCTCCATCGGCACGGTTGTATTCAAGACGCAATTTAAGTTTATTGTCGGCAGCAATTCTGACATCTGCCATGACGACTGCAACATCTGGATGTATTTGTGTTAAGGGTGCAAATAAGGTGGTTCGTTCAGAACTTCCCTGTAGATCATCTGGCAAAACAGTTTCAATTTTACTTAGTGCTGATTGTGCTGCCGTTGCGAGAGATTGATCTGCCCAACTATCTACTATCCGTGCCCCTAAAGTGAGTGCATTTATTTCTTCTTTGGTAAACATTAAAGGAGGTAGGTCAAAGCCACGACGAACCACATAGCCTACGCCTGCCTCTCCTTCAATATTAATACCCGATAGG
The DNA here is from genome assembly GCA_964632635.1 of uncultured Cocleimonas sp. GTDB lineage: Bacteria > Pseudomonadota > Gammaproteobacteria > Thiotrichales > Thiotrichaceae > Cocleimonas. Next base: position 1,655 of record CAZWEA010000054.1, read on the forward strand.
ACTAAATCTTTTATATCTCTGTATATGGTTCGTTCAGAGACTTCCAGTCGTTCTGCTAACCAGCTTGCCGTAGTGACACGCCGTGTGCGTAAAAATTGGATAATTTGAAATAATCTATCTGCTCTTCTCATTAGTTCTTTTCAACTAGGTATTTATTAAAAATAGGTGATAATTGTAAGGGCTGCACCCTGTGGATCACTAATCACACAAAAGCGCCCAATATTAGGAATATCTCTGGCTTCTAAAAGAACCTTACCACCAAGAGACACGGCTTGCTTTGCACTTTCTTCAACATTATCGACAGTAACATAAGCTCCCCACATTGGTGGCATGCCAGCAGCTTCTGGAGGCATTGGCATCATTCCTGCCGCATCTTGACCATCAATTCTAGCCAATGTGTATGGCATATCAGATGGCATGTCTTCATGCTGCCAGTTAAACATTTTAGTATAAAACTCTTTTGCACCATCAAGATCATTTGTCATGAGTTCATTCCAGCTAAAAGCACCGTGTTGTTTCATTGCGTCATACATAGTTGTTTCCTTTCATTCGTTTGTTTTGGTTTGGAAAAGGAACTATAACTCAGTACTCCTGACAGCATTATGTCAGGAGTGATTGTGTAATGTGTAATTTGTACTAAACTTGCTTTATTAAATTATGAAAGGAATGCAATCGTGCCGACAATAAAACTCTATGATTTCCCAGTATCAGGAAATTGCTACAAAATACGTTTATTACTTTCGATGATGAAAGTTAATTATCAAAGCATTCAAGTGAATTTAGGAGGAGGAGCTAATCAAACCAATGATTTTTTAGCCATGAATCCACGTGGTCAAGTCCCCGTGATTGTTGATGGGGAAATCACAGTGTGGGACTCAATGGCAATATTGGCTTATCTCGCACGAGAATATGGTGATGAGAAATGGTTTCCACAGGATAATGTGAAAATGGCAGAAGTCATGCAGTGGTTAGCTGTCTCTGAAAATGAATTGTTATATGGCATAGCCAGATCACGTGCCGCCCTAATATTTAAACGTCCTTTTGATCTAAAGCAGTGCCAAGAAGAAGGGCAAATTGGTCTTGAAGTCATGGATAAACATCTATCAGATAAATCATGGTTAGTTGGTGACAACGTAACCATTGCGGATATTGCTTGTTATCCGTATGTCTCACTAGCAAGCGAGGGAGAGATCAGTCTTGATCGTTTTAAAAATGTATTACGCTGGGTGAAAGATTTTGAAGCTTTGCCTGGTTGGGTTTCTATTACTTGATCTTATTTGTATTTTGTTTGATTGTGCTGATTTCACTTTGACTTTCCCCTTTGACTTTCCTAGGGCAAGCTAGAATAAAAAAACAATCTTTAAAAAAAGGGGGGGGTGCCATGTAAATATTTTCCGTATAATCCCCCTTTTTATTGAAATTCAGGATGAGGCACTAAAATGAGCAAAAAAGTCGTTCTTGCCAGCGGTAATGCGGGGAAGCTTCGTGAGTTTTTTCGTATCTTAGGTAATGCAGGTTTTGAGGTCCTACCACAATCAGATTTTGATGTTATCGATGTGCCTGAAACAGGTTTAACTTTTGTCGAAAATGCCATTATTAAGGCACGAAATGCCGCACAGCATACAGGCTTACCTGCACTTGCAGATGACTCTGGTATAGAGGTAGATGCCTTAAATGGTCGCCCAGGGATTTATTCTGCACGTTACTCTGGTAAGGGTGATGATGCGAATAATGACAAATTGCTTGAGGAAATGAAGGATGTTCCTGATGACAAGCGTACTGCACGTTTTCGTTGTTGTATTGTGTATATGAGACATGCTGATGACCCTTCTCCTTTAATTGCAGATGCAAGTTGGGAAGGGACAATAATGCATCAATTATCGGGAGCTAATGGCTTTGGTTATGATCCACTTTTCTTCGTTCCAACACATGGCACAAGTTCGGCAGAGCTTTTAGCAGATGAAAAAAATAGTATTAGTCATCGTGGTCAAGCTTTGGAATTAATCCTTCAATTAATGAAAGAGTCGGGTGAAACAGGTGAAATAAGTAGTGATGAATAAATTGATACTTTATATTCGATCGACACTTTATTGGATTGGATTTGCATTAAGCACCATTGTTGTGGGTTTGATAGCACCATTTTTACTTTTAGTATCCTTTGAAACTAGTTATAGAACTCTTGTGCCATGGACGAATTTTAATGTTTGGTGGTTAAAGCTCACCTGTGGGGTGAAATATAATATTTTAGGGAAAGAAAATATTGATCGAAGTAAAAGTGGCATTATTTTAGCCAATCATCAATCAACATGGGAAACAATGATGATACCGATGATATTTCCACCTTTATCATGGGTACTCAAAAAAGAGCTGTTTAAGGTGCCGTTTTTTGGTTGGGCTTTATCTACAGTAAAACCCATAGCGATTGATCGTGATGCGGGTAGTTCTGCGGTTGATCAGGTGAAAACAAAAGGTAAGGCGCGACTAGATGAAGGTAACTGGATTTGTATTTTTCCAGAAGGGACAAGAGTTAATCCGGGCGAAGTAAAACGTTATCGAATGGGGGGCGCGATACTTGCTGAATATTGCGCTAAGCAATCAACAGATGGGGCGGGATATTCCGTTTATCCCGTTGCTCATAATGCGGGTGAATGTTGGCCTCGGCACAGCTATATCAAATATCCGGGAACCATAACTGTTAGTGTTGGTCAACCGTTTAGCGTCGAAGGTTTAAACCCTGGTGAGATTAATGATAAGGTAAAAAATTGGATTGTGGCTGAAGTAGAGAAAATGCCTTCGGCAAGAAAATAAGAAAGCAGAATAAGACCTTTGCACGAATCTGATGACACTGACTCGCACAAGGTCTCAATAATATAAATTAACGGGCAATAATAAAAATGAAATATTGTAAATTAATGCTTACGGCATTGTTGTGTGTAAGCGTGGTTGCTTGTAGTACTGTTCAACAAAAACCTCCTTTGGAGTCAGAGGCTCAAGACTCAAATCAAGAACAGGGTCAGCAACCCCCTGATCATAGAGAGGTCATTATTCCACCCCCGCTTAATCCAGATGAGCACAGTCACGCAGGAATTCCAAATCATACACATGAGCATTATCAACAGCGTCCTCCTGAGCGTCCTCCATTAAGTAATAAGCAGCGTTTTGCTGGGATGCTTAACTCACATAATAGGGTTCGAGCAAAGCATCGACTAAAACCTCTTAGATGGTCAAATAAATTACAACGCTACTCTCAACAATGGGCGAATCAACTAGGCAAAGGCTCACATTGCTCTATCAAACATCGCAGTAATACACCCTATGGTGAAAACCTGTATCGTTCTGGTGCTGTTCTTTGGTCAGATGGTCGAAGAGAAATTAGCCCTGTTACCATTCGGCAGGTAGTTAAAGCATGGACTGATGAGGAAAGATGGTATGACTATCAGCGTAATCGTTGTCAGCCTGGTAAGAAATGTGGTCATTACACCCAAGCTGTATGGCGGGATACAACAGAAGTAGGTTGTGCGATGAAAGTCTGCGCAGATAAATCACAGACTTGGGTCTGTAGTTATAACCCCCCTGGAAACTATAAGGGTAAAAGACCTTATTAATAGTATATGGCACCCCCCCCTTTTTTAGATAATTGAAGGTACTAGAACGAGAGTTATGATACTGAACTATACTTGTACCAATACTCTTAACTGTTCACAAATATGAATTCAGTCTGGCTAACAAAACTCATTCCAATCATTCTATCTCTGGTGTTTTTAAGTTCTGTGTTCGCTGATAAAAGCACAGAGGAAATTAAGTCGGGTGGTTACTTTGGTGCGAAAACAGCAACTCATCCTAGTTGGTTTAAAGAAAGCTTTCTTGATCTTGAAGAAGATATTGCCGATGCTAGTGAGAATAATAAACGCTTGGTGGTGTATTTTTGGCAACCCGGTTGTCCGTATTGTAGTCAGTTGTGGGAGGATAATTTCTCACAGGAAAAGCTACTGAATAAGTTTCGTGATAACTTTGAAATCGTGGCTTTGAATATGTGGGGCGATAGAGAGGTTGTTAGTGTTGCTGGAAATGACTATACCGAGAAATCATTTGCAACAGCTTTGGGAATCAAATACACGCCGACATTATTGTTTTTTAATGAAAAGCGAAAAGTGGTGCATCAGCTAAATGGCTATATTCCTCCTAAAGAATTTATTCAAAGCCTCGACTATGTCGCAGGGAAAATAGAAAAGAAACAAAGCTTTGCTGACTATATTGTCTCTTTACATGATTCGACGAAAGGCGGCGAGAAGTCAGGCGAATTGCACCAAGAAGATTTCTTTGTGAAAGATAGTTTAGATTTGAGCAAAGACTTAGCAAAGGAAGAGAAGTATCTAGCCGTTTTCTTTGAGAGTGGGGATTGTAGCAATTGTGATTTACTTCATGAAAAAACCTTACAAGATAAAACCACTAGAGAATTGGCAAAGAAATTCACCGCGATACAGTTAAATCGCTATGCAGATACACCATTAACAACGCCATCGGGTAATAAAAGTACGTCAAAAAAATGGGCAAATAAGCTAGGGATATCTTATTTGCCTGCCATGGTGTTTTTTGATCAGTCAGGAAAAGAGGTGATGCGAATAGATGCGCAAATGCGTACCTTCCATATTCAGTCTGTGTTTGATTATGTGCTGACGGGCGCTTATAAAACTGAGCTTAACTTTCAACGATATATTTCTGCAAGAGCTGATAAAATCCGCGAGCATGGGACTGATGTGGATATTTTTGCTTATTAGAGTCTTATGCAAGGTCGCTATTAATTATTAATTTGGCTATTAAAGAATTGAACTGCTATGCGCCCACTACGGCTGCCTCTCTGGGTGGCAAATCTAGCAGCGAGTACATGTAATTTGTCTCTATTTTCAATCCTTGTTTTTTCAAATAAGGTATCAATAATCTTAAAATACTCATCTTGCTTGAGCGGGTAAAATGAAAGAGATAAGCCAAAACGATCGGATAAAGACATTTTTTCTTCTATCGTATCGCTTTGGTGAATTTCACCGTTAACTGTTTGGGACTGTAAATTATCACTCATTTTTTCAGGAATGAGGTGTCTACGATTAGAGGTTGCAACAACTAAAATATTTTCAGGTGGTTTTTCTATAGAGCCTTGTAAAGTACTCTTTAATTCCTTGTAACTTGTTTCACTTTCTTCAAAAGATAAATCATCACAGAAAATGATAAAGCGATAATTCAGGTCACGAATCTCATCACTGATATCAATTAACCAGCGTAGCTCGTCTTTAGGAATTTCAATGACTCTTAAGTCTTGATCGTGATAACTATTTAATGCGGCTTTAACCAAGGATGATTTACCTGTGCCACGTGCTCCCCAGAGTAAAACATGATTGCAGGGTTTTCCTTGAATGAAGTTCTCGAGGTTTTTTATGAATGCTTGTTTTTGAGAATCGATGCATAGTAGTTGATCCATTTCGATTAAATCCACATCATCTATTGCTTTGAGCTTCTCTTGTCTTGCCCTCCAAATGGCGGCAATGGTTTTATTCCAATCAATTGTCATCATATTTATCATCCATAAGTGCGCTCTATTTTAGTGCAGATTCTGAAGGAAGTGCTTTATTTTTGGGCGATGAAAAGAGAATCTGGAGTAATTTCGCCAAAAATGAAACAAATCTACCCAATTTTACTGTATTAGTTGAGGAAATGCAGAGCACTCTCATGTATTATTCTTGGCACATTTTATGCATGCTTTTCTTTTAGAAAGTGAATTTCCCCTATAAATTCTCTGACTAAGTCAAATTTCAATAGGTAGAGAAGTCCATTAGAAAACTTTTCCAAGTAATTTTATTAAGGAGTCGATAATATGAGTGGTAGTGAATCCCGCGCACAAGCGGTTATGCAAATAACGAATAGTGAGCCAATGAGGGTAAAAAAGCCTAAGTCTTTAGAGAAAACGTGGGCAACAGATGCGTTTACCTTAGCGAAAATGGAAGAGGCTTTATCAAAGAAAGCATATAAAGCAATAAAAAAGACTGTGCAAACAGGTGCTGCGTTAGATCCTGCAACTGCTGATGTCGTTGCTGCTGCGATGAAAGATTGGGCAATGTCTAAAGGCGCTAATTTTTTCTCTCATATTTTCTACCCTATGACTGGTGCTTCAGCAGAGAAGCATGATGGTTTTATTATTGCTGATGCTGAAGGTAAAGCGATAACAGAATTTACAGGTAGTCTTTTAATTAAAGGTGAGCCAGATGGGTCATCATTTCCAAATGGTAGCATTCGTGTAACGAATGCGGCACGTGGTTACACAGTTTGGGATCCAACAAGTCCTGCTTACATCAAACACACTGATAATGGTTCAACATTATGTATTCCTTGTGTATTTATTTCATGGACAGGCGAGTCATTAGATAAGAAAGTACCATTACTTCGTTCAAACTCAGCTATGAATGAAGCGGCACAAAAAGTACTTAAATTAATGGGTGAGAAAGAAGTAACTACACTAAATTCTAGTTGTGGTGCTGAGCAAGAATATTTCCTTATTGATTCGAACTTTGCAAATTTACGACCTGACCTTGTTTTAACAGGACGTACTTTATTCGGAGTTCCAGCTGCTAAAGGTCAGGAATTTGATGACCATTACTTTGGTGCAATTCCGAAGCGTGTACAAGTTTATATGCAAGACGTTGAAGATCAAATGTACCGCTTAGGTATTCCTGCAAAAACACGTCATAACGAAGTGGCTCCAGCACAGTTCGAGTTGGCTCCATATTATGAAGCAGCGAATGTTGCAGCGGATCATCAGCAGTTAACCATGACGATCTTAAAGGCAACGGCTAAAAAGCATGGCTTCATGTGTTTGATGCATGAAAAACCATTTGCAGGCATTAACGGTTCAGGTAAACACGTTAACTGGTCGGTAGGTAACTCTACGCAGGGTAATCTGCTTGATCCTGGTGATACGCCTCATGATAACCTTAACTTCTTATTGTTCTGTGGAGCAGTAATTCGTGGTGTTCATCTTTATGGCCCATTACTTCGTGCTGTTATCGCATCAGCGGGTAATGATCACCGTCTTGGTGCTAATGAGGCACCCCCAGCAATTTTGTCTGTTTACTTAGGTTCACAGATCGAAAATGTATTTGAGCAAATCGCTAGTGGCAAGCTAGATGGTTCTGATGAAGGTGGAATAATGGACTTAGGTCTGTCACAGATTCCTCCTTTCGCGAAAGACTCAGGAGATAGAAATCGTACTTCTCCATTTGCTTTTACAGGCAATCGTTTTGAATTCCGCGCAGTTGGGTCTGAGCAATCTGTAAATGGTCCATTGATAGCAATGAATACCATGTTAGCAGATTCGTTAAATTGGATTGCTGATGAGCTTGAAACTGAAATCAAAGGTGAGAGCAAGGAAGCTATTACAACAGGTGTTATTGCTGTTCTTAAGAAACTGATGCAAGAGCACGGTGATGCTGTATTTGGTGGTGATGGTTACTCTTCAGAGTGGCATAAAGAAGCCGTTGAAAAACGTGGTCTTAAAAACCTACCTACAACGGCAGATGCGCTTCCTTACTTTAAAGATGATGCGATTAAAGAGCTATTTAGTAGCACAGGTGTACTGTCGGAGATTGAATTAGCAAGCCGTTTTGAAGTTTATTCAGAGCAATATATTCTGACCATTGAAATGGAAGCTAAACTGGTTAAGAGTATGGCTTCAACATCAATTTACCCAGCCGCTACACGTTATCTTGCTGATTTAGCATTGACTGCAACGTCTGCTTCTGAAATCGGTGTTGAGTTTGATAACAGCGTTGCTAAAAGTGTCTCTCAGAATATCAATGGTATGATGAAAGCAGTTGCAAAGCTTGATAAAGCAATGGCGAAAACGTTCAAAACTGAAGAAGAGCATATGCAATTTTGTGCTAATGATATCCGAGGTTTAATGGATGAAACGCGTAGCTATGCTGATGCACTTGAAACTGAAGTTGCTGATGATATGTGGCCTTTGCCAACGTATTATGAGATGTTGAATATTAAGTAAGTTGTTATTTAATGTTTTAAAAAAGGTCACTTCGGTGACCTTTTTTTATGTCTGGAATGAAAGGTAATAGAGTCTTGTCTATGTGCTACAGCCGTTAGTCTAGTTACTAAATATTTAGGAGAAGTGGACGCTATAAGATAGAAGCAATAAAATAGATTTTCTAAAATTGTATGCAGACTGATAATTCATATCTCAAACAGCCATTACAAAACGATGGGCTTTTTAATTTTCAAAAGGCGTCTGAAAGTAATGATCTACACAAAAATAATGGTTCTATAAATGTTCAGTTAATTACTACAGAGGATGAGTTTTTAGCGTTGCGTAGTCAATGGAATGCTTTGAATGATCATTCAGAAAAGAGCCAGTTTTTTGTATCTTGGGAATGGCTTTTTACGTGGTGGCAAACATATAAAAGTGACTCGATACGCCAGCTTTATATTCTTTGTTGTTATGAAAATAATATACTGATTGGTATCGCTCCTTTCCAGATTGTTAATAATCCTAGGCATTATTTCCCCTGTAGCCGTCAGTTAGTCATGTTAGGAACAGGTGAAACGGATGGGAGTTATGTTTTTGGTGAGTATATGGATCTCATTATCAAGCCACATAATGAGAGCTTGGTGCTGGAAGCATTTTCTGATTACTTAATTCAAAATAAAGCACTTTGGGATGGTGCAAAATTTCATGAGTTGCTACACAACTCACACCTATCAAAATTATTTCAAAGAAATGCGAAGGTAATAGAAAAGAAAGTAAGCTCAAATGGGTTTCGTACTTTTATTGAATTACCTGAAAGCTATAAAGACTACCTTATGAGCTTGCGTAAAAAAATGCGTAATAATATTACGCGTACATTCAAACGCTTGAATAATGAACAAGAATTTACAATAGATAGAATTACTGACGTGGCAGAAATTGATGAAGCAATAGAAATCATTGCTGATTTAAATCGCTCAAGGCGTAAAAACTTAGAAAAGGATAGTGTCTTTGCCCAAAAGAATTTTGTGGAATTTCATAAGTTAGTATGTCAGCGTTTACTGCCCTTGAATAAAGTTATTATTTGTATAATTCGCTTTAAAGGAGAGCCTGTAGCAGCACTGTATTCTTATATTGATGGTGATACGGTGCATGCTTATCAAAGTGGGTTTGAAGAGAAGAATGGTCATCGTTACTCTTTATTAACTACAATGCTGACACATGAAATAGAAGAGAGTATTAAGAATAAAGATATTACACGATTTAATTTTATGTATTCTGATGAAGAAGCGACCTATAAAAAGCGCTATTCAGGCACAACAGAGAAGATGTATAAACTGAGCTATGACAAATGTGGGTTTAAGTTTTCACTGTATAAAATTATTCATGGACCTATTAAAAATACAGTGAAGAAAATCTTGAAAATAGCCTAAGATCTGTCGAATCAGGTCTTGGTAAGCACCACCACCAACACTACTACACTAGGAATCAGCATAGGAAAAAGCAGTACGACGAGGACTTTCTAATGTTCTCACGCCAGTATCACTTGATGGGTCTACAACTAGATCTGATATGTATGATTTAGTGCGACCACCATGCTTTAATAAGCCTATTTTATTCAGGATAAGATAAGAATACTCTTTTACAATGGCGGTGATTCCTGCTGTACTGGTAGACCGTTTTTTGATTCCAAGTTTCTTCAAGAAAAAGTGATTAGCTCCATGGACACCAATTAACCTGCGACTCTCCTTTGATGCATAACTTGTTGTAAGCGAAATATTCAAATCAACATTTTCTATACGGTGTGGGGAGTGTTGAGGCCAGCTTAAAAGATCGCCTGGTTTAAGTTCGGCTTGAACGGCATGTTTGTCATACCACGTTTCATAGGGAATATTTTCATGACGTTCTCCCGCTACGATTTCTTCAATATAGGTTTGTGGTGTGAAACGTGCGTCATTAGCAGGATAGGCCCAAGCTCTCTTAGTTCCTTTTAAGTGCCAGAGCATATTTGCATCAGTATCTACATGGCAATAGACTTGAACTTTTGGGGATGAAATAAGGATTGCACTAAAACAGCTTCTGATATTGGATATAGCGGGACAGTTATCACCGATCTGTTGGTACATTTTATCAATCAGCTGAGCATAATTATCATTATACTTGTCGATATTGGTCACGTTCACCCACAAACGACCTTTTTCAACTGCTTCCAGTATTTCTTTGCCTGTCGAGTCTGAAATGTGAACAGGCGTCCAGTCATTGTGTTTTTCTGGATCAGTTCCCATGGTATAGCACTGTAACCATTTCCTGGGATAGTTATCTAGTAAATCAAGTAATGCTTCATTGCTAAATAAAGAAGAGTTCGCGTATTGGTGTTTTAAAAGCTGAACTTCTTGGCTGAAGCTATTATATTCTTCGTTGGTCCAGCTGAAACTTTTTTGATTATTTTTCATTTTATTAAGGAGTTTTTATTAATTACTTAAAGAATAGTCTTATTAATATTTTTATAACAGTCAGCTCATCGATTAAACCCCCTGTCTGATCTAATGACCTTCCTTTTAACGTGTAAAACCTCATTTTTATTAGACTCGATCAATGATTTCTAATGGCACCCCCGCCTTTTTTTCAATATTTTAATGTTTAAACTTGACCTAAGTAAATATTTATTCAGAATACCCAGCATAATTTCATGCTAAAACTACTTACAGGCTAAACTTAATTTATGAATACAGAATTTCATCCTGGACAACGATGGGTAAGCAATACCCAATCAGACCTTGGAATTGGCTTTATTGAAAAAGTCGAGGGTAGACACTTAACCGTAACGTTTCCTGCAGTGGATGAAACCCGTGTTTTCGCCAGTGATAATGCACCTTTAAATCGTGTCAAATACCCCGTTGGTGAAATTATAATCACTGAAGGTGAAGGCGCTAAAATTACGGTTACAGGGCACTCCGAGCATAATCACTGTATCATTTATCAAGGGCTTAATGAGTCTGGTAAAGAAGTTCAGATTCATGAGCTTGAGCTTGATAGCTTTTCCCAATTTAGTCAGCCACAAGATCGATTGTTCACAGGGCAAATTGAAAGAAATGGGCACTTTAAGCTTAGGGTAGCTACGCTAGAACATTTACATCGCCAGCAACAATCTGAAAGTTATGGTTTGCTTGGGCCTCGTATTCAGCCTTTGGCACATCAGCTATATATTGCACATCAAGTTGCACAACGCCACGATCCAAGAGTATTGCTAGCAGATGAGGTGGGTTTAGGTAAAACCATTGAAGCTGGTCTGATTTTGCATCAGCAATTATTAAGTGAACGAGTCAGTCGTTGTCTTATTGTAGTTCCAGAAACTCTGGTACATCAATGGCTAGTGGAAATGATGCGCCGTTTCAATTTGCATTTCACTGTTTTGGATGAAGATCGCTGTTTTGGCATAGAAGATGAAGGTGATGCCGATAATAAAATTAATCCCTTTGAGAGTGCGCAATTAGTTTTGTGTAGTCTATCCTTCTTAACAGAGAATCCTACACGCCATCAACAGGCAGTCGATGCAGGTTGGGATATGATGATTGTAGATGAGGCTCATCATTTGAGTTGGACTGAATCACATGTGAGTAATGAATACGTTTGTATTGAATCGCTAGCAAGAAAAATTCCTGGTTTATTATTACTTACTGCTACACCTGAGCAGCTTGGTGTGGAAGGACATTTTGCACGTTTGCGGCTACTTGACCCTGACCGATTTTTTGACCTGCACAGCTATATTGAAGAAGATGCAAACTACCAATCCGTCAATGAGTTGGTGCAATGGCTTTTGAATGAAGACAGTAATGTGGGTGATGTCGAAAAATTAACACAATTAGAAAATTATCTAGGTAAAGAAGTAGTTGCTGAGTTTCAGGCGAGTCTGGATACAACATCAGTTATACAGGACTTATTAGATCGTCACGGTACAGGGCGCGTTCTTTATCGTAATACGCGTGATTCTGTTGGCGGATTTCCTCAGCGAGAATTACATCATTATGAAATGGACTTACCTGAGATATACCTAGCACAAGATCAGCAAAATTTAGATACCTGCCTTCATCCTGAAAAAGGCTTTGAAGCAGAACAATGGATCGCTGAAGATCCTCGGGTTATCTGGCTGCAAGACTGGTTGGAGAAGCACCCAAATGATAAAGTACTGTTAATCTGTGCTTATGCAGAAACTACCTTGGCCCTAGAAGAATACTTGCGCCTTAGAACCAGTATTAATGCCAGCGCTTTTCATGAAGGCTTAAGTATTATTGAACGTGACCGTGCTGCTGCTTATTTTGCTGATGATGAGCTAGGTGCTCAAATATTACTGTGTTCTGAAATTGGCAGTGAGGGGCGTAATTTTCAATTTGCACACCATTTGGTTTTATTTGATTTACCGCTTAACCCCGATTTGCTAGAACAGCGAATTGGTAGATTAGATCGAATTGGTCAAACGCAAGATATTCAAATTCATGTGCCTTACTTTAAACAATCCGCTCAGCAAAAACTGTTTGATTGGTATGATCAGGGCTTAAACGCGTTTAAGCATGTTTGCTCGGTTGGGCATAGTGTATTTGAAGTTTTTGAAAGTGAGATCAAACGTGAGCTGTTAAGCGAAGACACTGAAAAATTCACTGATTTGATTAGACGCAGTAAAACATTAACCGATGAAACACTTAAGCAGATGCAACAGGGGCGAGATCGTCTTTTAGAGCTAAACTCTTGTGATAAAACTGCCGCTTACGAATTCATTGATGGGCTGCTAGAGTCTGAAAACACCGCACTTTTAAGTGGTTATATGGATAATGTTTTTGATAAATATGGTGTGGATCAGCAAGTTCATGGTGTTGATAGTTTTATCTTGAAGCCTACGGATCATATGATGAATGCCAACTTTCCTGGTTTGCCAGAAGATGGCATGACTGCTACGTATCAACGTGAAATTGCACTTTCTCGAGAAGATATGCAGTTTATAAGTTGGGAGCACCCAATAGTGGTTGGTGCGATGGATATGATTCTGACCAGTGAATTTGGAAATGCTACTTTTTGTGCAATGGAGCTTGGCTCAGAGGATTTACCTGCTGGGACTTTGATTCTTGAAGCTATTTATAATATTCATTGCCCTGCACCGAAGTATTTACAAATTCACCGCTATTTACCTGAATCGACCGTTAGAGTTGCCCTAGATAATTCAGGTAGAGATTTAAGTAAGGCACTTACACATAATACGATTAACGAATATGCTAAATTTGTGAATAAGCGCACCACACAGGAAATTATTCAACATGCTCGGCCACAGATTCAATTAATGGTAGAAAAAGCAGAGAAGTTGGCTAAACCACAGAAAGTAACCATTATAAAAGAAGCTCAGCAGCGACTGAATATAGAAGCTAAAGCAGATATTGAGCGTTTAAAGGCATTAGCAGAAGTGAACCCGAATATTAGAGCGCAGGAAGTTGAGCAGTTAGAAGAAAATGCAGCTAGCCTTGCTTCCTATTTTACAAACTCTCAGCTTAAGCTTGATGCTATACGTGTTGCCTTTGTCTCGGGTTAAGCAGATTGTTACTATTTAACTAAGTTTATGAGAGCAGCATCATGCTGGGATATATTTAGGCTTTACAACGGTAATCACAAACAATAGAATTCGCGCAACTCATTAATGCATAAATATGCAAGGATTTAGTGGTGCTCTGTTATGGTTACTAGAAACTACATGTCAGGCCTATTTGGTCGTTCACCTATTACCCCTCTTCAAGAACATATGCAAAGGGTATATAAAGGTATCAAACATCTGCAACCTCTGATTGAAGGTATGATTGATTCAGACCATGATAAAACACTTGCAGCTCAGAAAGCCATAACGACTGCAGAGCATGATGCAGATGAAATGAAGAAAGAGTTACGAGACCATCTACCCAAAGGTCTATTTATGCCTGTCGATCGTCGTGATGTACTTGACGTATTATTAAGGCAAGATATTATCGCCAACCAAGCTAAAGATGTAGCTTCCTTGATTGTTGGTCGTAAAATGCGTTTACCTGATGAAATGAATGCTCCTTTTTTGGCTTTTACCAAACGCTGTATTGATACAGTAAAGCAAGCTTTACACACTATTAATGAACTTGATGAACTTATCGAGACAGGTTTTCGTGGGCTTGAAGTAGACCGTGTTGGTGACATGTTATCCGAATTAGGCGCTATTGAGAGTGAAACTGATACTATGCAAGAGGGTCTACGCCAAACTTTATTTAGGTTGGAAGCTGAATTAAGTCCAGTTGATGTAATATTTACTTACCGCCTAATAGATTGGGTTGGTAATGTTGCTGACAATGCTGAGCGTGTAGGTAGTCGCTTATCGTTAATGTTAGCTCGATAGGAGATTTAAAATGGCTGAATTTTTCTTAGATACGACGACGATCTACATAACGCTTGCCGCAGTCTTTGGTATTTTTATGGCATGGGGTATCGGCGCTAATGATGTGGCTAATGCTATGGCTACCTCTGTAGGTTCTAAAGCAATCACGATTAAACAAGCCATTATTGTTGCTGCAATATTTGAATTTGCCGGTGCTTATCTTGCAGGTGGTCAGGTCACAAAAACAATTCGCAAAGGTATTGTTGATCTAGACGCTTTTGCGGGTAATCCAGATTTATTGATTTGGGGTATGCTTGCATCGCTTTTAGCCGCTGGAACCTGGCTGTTAATCGCATCTAGTAAGGGTTGGCCAGTTTCTACCACACACAGTATCGTTGGTGCAGTCATAGGTTTTGCTGCTGTAGGTGTGGGTATGGAGGCCGTTAGTTGGGGTAAAGTTGGCACGATTGTAATGAGCTGGATTATCTCGCCTTTACTTGCCGGTGCCATAGCTTTTGCTGTTTTTACGAGCATTCAGAAGTTGATTATTAATACTGAAAATCCTTTAAAGAATGCTAAAAAATATGGACCTTTTTACTTATTCTTTGTTGGTTTTATTTTGGCATTAGTGACCATTAAGAAAGGTTTAAAACATATCGGTATAGAAATTCCGACTGGTTTGGAGTTTGTTTATGCCGCTTCTCTAGGAATTACTATTGCTCTAATGGGTGCCTTTCTTATCAGTCAAATTAAGTTTGATAAAAAGGCTGATAAGAACTTTCAGTATACAAATGTAGAAAAGATATTTGCTATCCTGATGGTATTTACAGCTTCCGCAATGGCATTTGCCCATGGCTCTAATGACGTTGCGAATGCTGTCGGTCCAATGGCAGCTGTTATCTCAATTGCACAAAGCGGTGAATTAGCTTCTAAGTCTACCCTACCAGCTTGGGTATTATTGGTTGGCGGTATAGGTATCGTAGCAGGCTTGGCTACACTTGGTTATAAAGTAATGGCAACTGTTGGCAAAAATATTACTGAATTAACACCTACTAGAGGATTTTCTGCTGAAATTGCTGCTGCAAGTACTGTCGTACTCGCAACCTATACTGGCCTACCTGTATCTACAACTCAAACCTTGGTTGGTGCAATACTAGGGGTTGGATTTGCTCGTGGTATAGCGGCAATTGATCTGCGCGTGGTGGGTAATATATTCATGTCATGGATAATTACTTTACCCGCAGGTGCAATTCTATCCATTATGTTCTTCTATATGCTTAAAGGGATTTTCTCTTAATCGAAGATGTTTGATCTAACCCAATAAAAAAAGGACTTCTATGAAGTCCTTTTTTTATTGGGTTAGAAAGTGATATTAATTCACAGGAAGTTTTTCTCGCAATTCATCTTTATCAAACCACCAATCACCCTCTACAATGGCATCAATTACCTGTGCAAGCTTTGGTAAAAACTGGTTAGGGTCATTTAGCTCTAACTTATCCATCCAAAAATTCAATTGTCCTTGGTCGGTGATGTTGCTATGCCTCTCTGCTACTTGAGTGAGTAGGTTGGTTGTTAGGAACATAACGCTCTCACGTTTTTCGTCTTTTAGTCGTAAGTCAGCGATATAATGTGCAGTTGCAGCAGCTACAGCAGCCCCATCTGATTTAGGTGGAGTATCGTCAATCAGGTTTTTCATCATCACTATGCTTAACTCTGGATCTATAGGATAGGTTACGGATAACCACATTGCGTGACCTAGTGCGACTACACTAGCTGGAAGATCTGTACGATAAAGTAAATCTAAGGCATTGACGGCATCATCAATTTGATCTTCATCCATATAAATTTGAAAAGCTTCTTTAGCGAGCCCCCATGCGGCTTCTTGCATGCCTGCATTTCCTATGTCAAGCATGATGTCAGCGGTTTCATATTGTAAGTTAGCGCGATCAATTGGAGTGGTATCTAACGTCATCTGAGCCAATAATGCTTGTTTTTTATCAAGCTCATTTTTTAAAAACTCTCTCGATTCCTTTGCTTCGGTAAAAGCTAAGCCAGATTGTTCATTTTCGTTTTGATTACTCATAGGAGGATCACATAGGTGTTAAAAGTTGTTGGTATATTAGCAAATAATGATTGTATTTGCTGGAGTCATAAGGGATAGAGATAGGTTTGAAGTTTAAGGCTGCGCTAGCAGAAGCGGCAAACCATTCTCTTTGCCTTCCTCTTCTAAAGTCAGTTCAAACTTTAAAGGTGACGTTATAGGCGTTTTAGTATTGAATGAAATAAGGTAGTCATGACTTATATTGGTCGTTTGCTTAAACGTGATGGCAGTAATTGGTTTGCTGATGTCGCCAACAAGGTCATAAATCCATAACCTATAGCGTTGCTTAGCTGATAACTTAGGCAAATTACTAAATTCCATCATTCCTTGTTGTAAAGTGTTACTCCAAATCAACCTTCCTTGTACCTTTTTCACTAATGGATTAAGCGTTCGTAACCAATTTATATTAATGACATCAGCTTGTTGCAGGATTTTTTGTTTGCGAGATTCTAATCCTGTTTGTTCTTCTGTGAACTGTGGGTCACTTTGTGATTTTTTATAAGCAATTACGCTTGCAGAACTTAGTAATATGACAAGCAAAGCAGATACTAATACGATGAGCCATAATGGAATTCGTCTTAAGTAATTATTCTGATTTTGTGTGCTCATTATGTAACTCATTTCTTAATTACTGTTATTCTATGCCACTAGATGCAAATATTCCTAATAATGTAGAGATTCGCTGATGCCAACACAAACTCATATCCCAGGAAAAGATGCTGCACTTGAAGATTCAATTACTTCGATGCAACAAAAATTGGGTGCACTAGATTTCAATATAGTTGAGCAATCTTGGTTAAACCCTATCGCGAATGTTTGGTCAGTTCATATTCGTGACCGTGATTGTCCATTACTTTTTACCAACGGCAAAGGTTCCTCAAAAAAAGCGGCATTAGCCAGTGCTCTTGGTGAGTTTTTTGAACGCCTTTCTACACATTATTTTTGGGCTGATTACTATCTTGGGGATAAAATAGCGAATAGCAAGTTTGTGCATTATGTGAATGAAAAGTGGTTTAGTCCAAACCTCGATAATACTTGGCCAGCAGGTGTTCTTAATCACGAACTCCAATCATTTTACGATCCTGATGGTGAATTGATAATTAACTCACTAATTGATACTAATTCAGCAAATCGTGAGCGCGGTATATGTTGCCTTCCATATGTGTGTGAGCGAGATAAAGAAGTTGTTTATTTTCCTGTCAATGTTATTGGTAATCTATATGTTAGCAACGGCATGTCTGCTGGAAATAATTTATATGAAGCACGGGTTCAAGCACTGTCGGAAATATTTGAACGGTATATAAAATTCAAAATCATAGCCGAAGGAATATCTTTGCCAGATGTCCCACAAGAAGTACTGAACCGTTACCCTAAAATTCAAGAAGGCATTAAAGAGCTAGAAGACGCAGGTTATCCATTGCTAATACAGGATGCCTCTTTGGGGGGCAAATACCCAGTGATGGTGGTGACACTGTTGAACCCTCAAAATCATGGAGTGTATGCCAGTTTTGGTGCGCACCCAAATTTTGAAGTAGCGCTTGAACGTTCTCTTACTGAATTATTACAAGGTCGTGGATTGGATGCTTTATCTGGTTTTGCAGAGGCAGGTTTTGATCTTGATGAAATAGCTAGTCCACAAAATCTAGAAACTCATTTTATAGATTCCAGCGGTAT
Source organism: uncultured Cocleimonas sp. (assembly GCA_964632635.1). GTDB lineage: Bacteria > Pseudomonadota > Gammaproteobacteria > Thiotrichales > Thiotrichaceae > Cocleimonas. The sequence goes on from CAZWEA010000054.1 coordinate 19,826, forward strand.
TATTAGTTGGCAGTTTTTGCAAGATAAAGCCGATTATGAATTTAGTGATTGGGATCAACAAAAGGTAACAAGTACCGAACAAGAATTTAACGACCTTTGTGAGCGAATTCATGCAGAAGGGAATGATATCTTTATTTCAGACCATCAAGAATTGAATGTCTATTGCTGTCGGGTACTGGTTCCTGGGATGTCCGAAATTTATCCTGTTGATGACTTGGTTTGGGAAAACAACAATGCAGGTATCGATATCCGTGATGCTATCTTACAAGTAAATAAAACAGAACAAGACTGTGAAATCCTCTTAGAAAAAATTGAAGAATTAAACTTTGATGATCAATACCCCGTGGCTGCATTGATAGGGTTGCCTGCAGATAAAGACAGTATCTTTTCTGATTTACGCTTGGCAGAGCTAGCTACACTTTTGGCACTTAAAATTCGAGATAATGAACGCATTCAAGAAGGCTGTGAGTGGCTACTGCACTTTCAACAAATTGATCCACAACGATTAAATGTTTACCAATGTATTAATACCTTGCTGCAACTTGAAGGCATGCCAAAGTACAGCCAGTCACTGCAAAAACTCTACGGTCAAGATACACTGAGTAAAGCATTGGCGCTTATTGATGGTGAAGATGTATTTCCATTAATAAGTGACTGGAAAATGCATAGTCTATTGCTTGATGGCTATCGTAAGGTTTTGTGAGATTTTGTATACAATCTTCTAAATAAT
>CAZWEA010000055.1:0-13826 GCA_964632635.1 uncultured Cocleimonas sp.
ACAATAAAGAACTACTACCTTTAACTGAAGCATTTAATTAGATGGCACCCCCCCTGTTTTTAGACAATTGTATTATGTGCATATATTACGATTAAGTCTCTATTAGCTCGATCAGTTTATTTTCATCAAATACAGGCACTCCGAGCTTTTCAGCTTTCGTCAATTTAGAGCCTGCTTTTTCTCCTGCGATGACGGCTGTGGTGTTTTTCGAGACACTTCCTGTCACTTTTGCTCCTAACGCTTCAAGTTGTGCTTTTGCCTCAGTTCTTTTCATAATCGTTAATGTGCCTGTCAAAACGTAGATTTCTCCTTTTAATTTCAAGGATTCATTGGCATCTATCTTTTCTGGCTCTTGAGGTATTACCCCTGCTTTTAATAATGCATCAATCACATCATTATTATGGTCTTGTTGGAAAAAACTAACTACATGGCTGGCAACTATAGGCCCCACGTCATCGACTTCCTGAAGGCTTTCTTCATCACTTTGTTTGATTGCATCGAGTGAGCAATAATGATTTGCGAGAGATTTCGCGGTTGTTTCTCCGACTTCTCGAATCCCTAATGAATAAATAAAACGGGCTAGTGTTGGCGTTTTACTTTGTTGCAATGCTTCAATGAGGTTTTGTGCTGATTTTTCGCCCATGCGTTCAAGGCTAGCTAATTGTTCTGCCTCTAATGTGTATAGATCGCTTATATTTTCGATGAGTTCTTCATCAAATAATTGTTCGACTATTTTATCACCGAGACCATCAATATCTAATGCTTTTCGTGAGGCAAAGTGCTTTATAGATTGTTTACTTTGGGCACCACAAAACAAGCCCCCCGAACAACGCGCTACCGCTTCGCCTTCTAGTTGTTCTACTTTAGAGTCACATATTGGGCAGCTCTCTGGCATCTTAATGATGTGAGTATTGTTGGGGCGTTTTGATGGCACGATACGCGCCACTTCAGGAATCACATCACCTGCACGTCTAACAATAACGGTATCGCCCACGCGCACATCCTTGCGTCTGATTTCATCCATATTATGTAAAGTGGCGTTGGTAACGGTTACGCCACCGACAAACACAGGTTTTAATCTAGCAACAGGTGTAAGCGCGCCTGTTCGCCCGATTTGAAACTCTATGTCTTCTACTACCGTCATTTCTTCTTGAGCAGGAAATTTATGCGCGATTGCCCAGCGGGGCGCACGACTAACAAAACCCAGCTCCTTTTGTAAATCCAGTTGATTTATTTTGTATACAACACCGTCAATATCATAAGCTAAGCTGTCGCGCTTTACCCCTATCTCTGCATAATATTGCATGCATCCTGCAACGCCCTGCACTACTTTTATATCTGGGCAAATTCTAAAACCCCAGCTTGCCAATTGTTGCAGAGCTTCATAATGGGTCGCAGGTAAGTCCACGCCTTCGATTAAGCCTGTTGCATAACAGTACATAGCAAGATTACGTTTAGCTGTTTTTCGAGAATCTAATTGACGCAAACTTCCTGCGGCGGCATTACGTGGATTCACAAAGGTTTTTTCATCATTTTCACGAGCGACTTTATTGAGTTTCTCAAATGAAGCTTTTGGCATATAAACCTCACCACGCACTTCTAAGGTCTCAGGAATATTATTGCCACTTAATTTTAGGGGAATAGAATTAATTGTACGTACATTTTCGGTGATGTTTTCACCCATTTCCCCATCTCCACGTGTTGCACCTTGAACAAGAATGCCTTTTTTATAGAGTAAACTTACGGCTAAACCATCAAGCTTTGGCTCTACCGTAAATTCCAGCGTTTTATCTTCTTCTGTGTTTTCTTCATCATCAAGACTGCCCAGTCTATCCTGTAATCGCTTTTCAAAAGCAACCAACTCTTCTTCAGAAAAGGCATTTGCCAATGACAACATCGGCAATAAATGTTTAACCTGAGTAAATTCATCTAAAGGAGCTGCACCCACGCGCTGGCTTGGCGAGTCCTCAGTTAACGTCTCTGGATATTCCTCTTCAATAGCCTGTAACTCACGTAATAATTTATCATATTCGCTATCGGGAATTTCAGGATCATCCAATACATAGTACTTGTGATTATGATAATGAAGCTGTTTATGGAGTTTCTTTACCTTTTCAACAATATTTTTAGGGATATTATTATTCATCTTTTATCGTATTTATTTCATATTAAATTTATAGCGCATTATGTCATAGAAGGTATTGTAGAAGGCATCAATTCATAATCCTGGGATAATCAAAAAAGAAGAAAATAAGCTGATCAAAAACAGCTATTTACGAAATCTGAAAATCAGGTATAATGCGCGCCTTAAATTTCTAATAGTTCTTTCAACTATTTTGAGGTTTAAAGCTATTAATTTTCAGGAGATTGGAAATGGCAACTGATAAAAGTACAATAACACGCAACTCTGCATTACCTGTGGATGGTATCGAACCTTACAATCCTAAGAAGAATGAAGAATATATGAATGACGATCAAGTCGCTCATTTTCGTAATATCCTAGTCGCTTGGAAAAAAAGTTTGATGGAAGAAGTTGATCGCACCATGGATCACATGCAAGAAGAGGCCAGTACATTTTCTGATCCTGCTGATCGCGCCACTCAAGAAGAAGAGTTTACGCTTGAACTTCGTGCTCGTGACAGAGAAAGAAAACTGGTTAGAAAAATCGATAAAACCATTACACGTCTTGATACTGATGATTACGGCTATTGTGATGCCTGTGGTATCGAAATTGGTTTACAGCGACTTGAAGTTCGCCCAACAGCTGATATGTGTATCGATTGTAAAACAACTGAAGAAATAAAAGAAAAGCAGATCGCTTAACTTTTGTTTTAATAAGATTTCATGGGAGCTTCATTAAAAATAACGAAGTCTCCCAATCTATTATTAGAGCCTGCCAGTCATTATATTGGTAGATTTGCTCCTTCCCCCTCTGGCCCACTTCATTTCGGTTCGCTTATTGCGGCTGTTGCCAGCTATCTTTGCGCCCGACAATCCTCAAACCAATCGGCACCTACCAAGCAGGGACAATGGCTACTGCGCATTGAAGATGTAGATAGTCAGCGTTGCCAGCAGACCCATGCAGTATCCATTATTAAAACACTGGATAGTTATGGCTTTGAGTGGGATGGTGAAATTATCTACCAATCGCAACGCTCAGAAGCCTATCAAACTGCTTTAGACTCTATCGCCGATAAAATATACCCCTGTAGTTGTACCCGCAAAGAGTTACGCCAGAATTCATCATCAACAAGTAAATACTCTTATACTTATCCTGGGTTTTGTCGTGATGGTATTAAAAATCTAGCTAATCACAATCAAAGTATTCGTTTAAGAACGGATCAAAATCCTATTTGTTTTACCGATCAATGCCAACCACAAGAATTTTGTCAAAACATTGAAACTGATGTGGGTGATTTTATTGTTAAACGCAGTGATGGAATGTTTGCTTATCATCTTGCTGTTGTTGTCGATGATCATTGGCAACAGGTAAATCATATTGTGCGTGGCTCTGATTTGTTTGATAACACCCCACGTCAGTTATATTTACAATCATTGCTGGCTTATTCACAGCCTCAATATTTGCATATTCCTGTTGCTGTAGATACACAGGGCAAGAAACTCAGTAAACAAAATTTATCACCTGAAATACCAACGCATCAAAGACGATCTACTCTGATTGAAGCCTTAAACTTTCTTGGGCAAGAAGTACCTGATGAATCTAATTTCTCATCTTTAGATGATTTATGGAAATGGGCGATGCAAAACTGGGACACTAAAAATATTCCTAAGCTAATGACAAAGCAGTATGACGATACTGTAATTTAATCTACACTCTATATTCAATCACTAGAATGAACAATGAAATGCAATGAGTGAAAATAATTCTATAGACAATCCATTCACACCCGATGCGCTTATGCTGCTAAGCAGTCATTGTGCACATTGCCCTGGGGTTTTGGAATTATTAGCTAAAATGATTAAGGCTGGAGATATTGCTAATTTAAACGTCATTAACCTTGAGAAAAATCCTGACGCTATGCAGCAGTATAAAGTCCGCTCTGTTCCTTGGGTTCGAATTGGAAAGCATGAATTAACTGGCTCACAAACACTTGATGCATTGCAACAGCGTGTTCAATGGGCAATAGATGATCATCAAAATAAAGAGTCAAAAAATCTAGTCGCTGACTTTGATTTTCTACTCTCTGATGGACAGGTTAACGAGGTCATCAAAGCTATTCAAAAAGATCAATCGGGTATTAAGGTGATTATGTCACTTCTTGGGGATAGTGGTACCGTTCTTAGTACACGGATTGGCATAGGGGTTGTTTTTGAAGAGTTTGCTACAACTGATTTTGTAAAAGAACTCATCCCTCAATTAGCAGAATTAAGCCAGCATGAAGATCAACGTATTCGTGCGGATGCTTATCATTACTTAGGTTTAACTAAAGACCAAAGTGCTTTGCCATTTTTAGAAAAAGGCAAAGACGATAAAGACCAAGAAGTCAGGGAAATTGCGGCAGACTCACTTGAAGAGTTGAACCTAGATTCCTCAACTGATCACATATAATAGATAGTAACTATATGATTAGTATAAAATTTACTACTTTACCCTGTCCAGCTAGGGACTCTAGGTTGAACAATGCTTGAGCGACTACCTCTTTGGTTATCTGCTCTACTCAAAGAAATTTTCTCGATTAGCTTTAATTTATTCAAGCTGATGATCCCCATTATTATCATCGTTAAAATTATTGAAGAATTAGGTGGTATCAAATACATCGGCATCGCTTTAGAGCCAGTAATGCAGCTGGTTGGTTTGCCTGCTGAGATGGGTTTAGTTTGGGCGACCACGATGATTACCAGTATTTACGGCGGCATGATTATCTTTGCCACAACAGCAACCATTGAGCCACTTAGTATCGCTCAAATAACAGTCTTGGGCAGTATGATGCTATACGCTCATTCGCTACCGATTGAAGTCCGCATTGCCCAAAAAGCAGGTGTTCGTATTGCCTATATGCTGATTTTGCGTATCGGTGGTGCGTTATTACTGGGTTTGATATTACATTACATTTATAGTGCTGGCGCTTTTTTAACTGAAGTAAATACAGCCATCTGGAAGCCACAGATTAGTAGTGACGCATCTTTAGTAGGCTGGGTATTTTCACAGATCAAAACACTGTTTCAGGTTTTTTTAATAATCGCAGTGCTTGTTATTTTTTTAAAACTACTCAAAATCTGTCATATAGAAAGACTACTCGCATATCTTTTAAAACCTCTCCTTAAAATACTAGGCTTAAGCAAAGAGAGCACCTCCATTACCATCATCGGTATCACACTCGGTCTAACCTATGGCGGTGGCTTATTAATCAATGAAGCTCAAAATGGCAAAATATCTAAGATGGATGTCTTTGGTTCACTAAGCCTACTCGCAATCTGCCACAGCATCATAGAAGACACACTGCTCATCATGCTACTAGGTGCTGATATTACAGGTGCGCTTTACCTGCGTGTGTTGCTGGCGTTAATTATTACGAGTTTAGTTATTGGTTTTGCTAAAAAACTCAGTTCAGAATCTTTCTCCCATTATTTTGTTTACTCCTCAAAGTAAGTTCAATGGCACCCCCCCCTTTTTTACATATTTGATCCATATAGAAAAGGGTTTATTATGGTAAAAAGACAATTGGAACATTCAAGAAAATGAATATGCAACAGCAGATAGAAGACAAACTCACAAAAGCACTTGAGCCTGAAGTTCTAGAAGTAATCAATGAAAGCCATATGCATAGTGGACCTGCAACAGAATCACATTTTAAAGTGGTTGCTGTTAGTAAACTATTTGAAGGTAAAATGCTTATTGCTAGGCATCGAATGATTAATTCAGAACTTGCTGATGAATTACAACAAATTCATGCCTTGGCGCTGCACACCATGACTCCTGATGAATATATTGAAAAGGCTGGGAAAGTTGCAGACTCACCTGCTTGTAAAGGAGGCAGTAAATAATAGATCTTAGCTTATTCGACGATTTCCAATGTAGGGTGAGGAATAATAAAACGGCTTGTTGTGTTGCCTGACTCTCGAACTTTCTGAATAATTTCGTCTTTGTAATTCCAGATAGTTAATAAGTAGTAATCAGGTGGAATCAGTTGTGCTTGTTGCTCTTCACTTATTATTTTTATCCCTGTTAAGGGGATGTATTTTCCTTGTTTTGTAATGCTTGAATCAACCGCATAAGAAATCATACTCGAATCAATTCCTAAAAAGTTAAGTAAGGTTGCAGATTTTGCGGATGCACCGTATACAGATATAGACTTTCCCTCTGATTTTATTCTCTTAATTGTATTTTGTATCTCAAGTATACTTTTTTGAATACCTGTTATAAATTTTTCATAGTAATTCACTAGATGCATATCTTTTTCATATTCAAGGTATTGCAATGCCGTTTTTGATAATTCACCTTGTGCACTTTGACGCTTGATTACATAAAGCATAGTCCCTCCATGAATATCGCTGTGTAGGCAATCTATTAACTTAAAGCCGAACTTACTGGTGATTTTTTGAATCGCTCGCAGATTGTAATAGTACATATGTTCATGATAAATCTGATCAAATTCCATTAATTCAACAGTATCAGGAAAGTAGGCATTTTCTATAACAAAAATCCCTTCATCAGTTAATAACTGATCCACACCTTCTAACATTTCCCAAGGCTCTTCATTGTGTGCAAAACAATGTCTGCTAACAATTAAATTTTTTTCTCCTGACTGCTTTTTAATATCTGTAGCTGATTCTGAATCAAAATAATCACAACGTGTTGGAATACCTTCCTGATTCGCCATTTTTACAATGTTTTGAGCAGGATCAACACCAATCATACTATTTACATAAGGTTTAAGATGCTTAAGGAAGCGACCAATATTACTGCCTATTTCCAATACATTAGCCGACTTTTCTAAACCATGCTGATTAATCAAATGTTTAATTATCGTTTGATAATGCTCTGTCAACATCGGGCTTTGCGGGGTTATATAAGCGTATTCTTTATAAAGAACATCAAGATCAGTACAATAATTTAATTGTGCAGTGGAGCAATCAGAACAGATATTAACAACAGTAGGATAGGTATCTACAGGTATAGATTTATCACTCAGCAATGTATTAGCAAGCGGTAGATTTCCAAAATCCAAAATTTCGAAAGTCTCTGCGCCGCAAAATCGACAGGCTAAATCTTTATTGTGGTGTATATTTTTCACGATTACCATTAGTTTTTATTATTTGTAGTTCTAGGTACATGAATTAGTTCATTTATTTATGGGCAGTACTAACTAATCAATATACTTTCCTGCCAAGCTTTAAGTGCAAGACTTGGCTTTATTTCAATATGATTGAAACAAATAACCTCACCTTTCTCGACAGCTTTCGTGATAACTGCATCAGATAGTAAGCCTATCGGTATATGTTGTGGATAATCAGTAATTTTTATCGCTATTCCTCGTATTTCAAAACTTCCAATAGCATGGGCAATGTGTGTACCACTAGGCAAGTCCATTTTTGCAATGGCGCATAAGCTGATAGTCGGTGACCCGCTATTATTTAACAGTGGTGTCTTCTGACTGATAACTCTTTTTACTGTTTTTAGAATTTCTAAGTGGCATAAGACTCTATTTTTAGTCAAAGTATAATAAGGACCTTTACCCAGTTTTAAATACTCTAAAGAGGCTTGTTGATACTCAGAATGTTCAGCCACAATAAACACTCTTGTTTCCTCATTGGCAGAAATAAGGTAATCACTGATTGCTCGACCTTTATTCTTAGCAATATCAGCTAATCTCAATCCATCTTCTTCAAGGTTATCTGACTGAAAACCTAATAAACCCTGCTGAGCAATAGTCGCATTTAAACCATTAGCCACCAACACCTGCTCTGCCTGTAATTTAGTCCCATCCGTTGCAGAAGTTACCATGGCTAAGCTGATGCCTTGTTTTTTAGACCAAAACTGCATGTCTTTAAGCGTAGGGTTATTATTATAAAAACCTTTTACATTTCCATAAACCAAGGGCTTAAAACCCATGCTTACGGCTTCTTCTGCCAAGGCTGCCAAACAACCAGGCTGATCACCCTCAGCCTCTGTTAGCAATCCTTTTGATACAAAGTAAGAACCACAGGTCACATGAAATTCCGTATTCATAGTGACCACAGGAAGCGATGCAGAAAAGGCCAGATCAGTAACATCTGCAGCATGAATCGGATCACCACTACATTCAACAATAATATCAGAATGCTCAATCAACTCAGTTAGAGACTGAGTCAGTAAATCTTGACGTGGAAACTCATTACAACTATCTACATTACGGCGTGTCAAAACACGTGATGCAATATATTCTGTTTGCTGCTGTAGTAAAAAAGTAAAACCTCTGGATATAAAACCAGTGCCTACAATTCCTATTCTTATGGGTGTGTCAATGGGGCTATTTTTCATAATTTACTCATTTGCTAACGACTCCAGAAACCACGGGCTTTTTCTCTGTAAGCTGATGCGCTTATTTCAGCTTTATCTGTTGGGAAATTCACTTGAATTGCACCATCTGAAACCGTATCCATCAATCTTACGCCCTGTTCTTTATAGCGCGCAATCACCTCTGCTTTTGGATGGCCAAAGCGACTTCGAAATCCTGCTGTAATCAGCGCTAACTTGGGTGAAGTGTACTCAATAAATTCAGCTGTTGATGATGTTTTACTGCCATGATGAGGCACACTAATAACCTCTGATGATAACTGTTTCTTATAGTCATTAACTAATCGTTTCTCCGTTTTCTTTTGTATATCACCCGTTAATAATAGTGAGTGATGCTGGTTTGATACGAGCAGTACACAGGAACGATTATTCTCATTCTCTTGGTAATCTAAGTCAGGTGAGAGAATTTCAAAATTTACTCCATCCCATTGCCACTTCATTCCTTTTGTACAATGCTCTACTTTGTGATTAGCTAAAATATTGACTTCAGAACTCAGAACACTTTTAACATCAATACTCTTAGTTATATAGGCGGCACCTCCACGATGATCAATATCTTCATGCGAGATAATCATACGGTCTATACTATCAATACCCTGTGATCTCAGATAAGGAATGACTACCAATTTTCCAATATCAAAGGTATCACTAAACCGTGTCCCTGTATCGTAAATCAAACTATGATTTGCCGTTTCCACCACGGACGCCATTCCCTGACCCACATCTAGCATGGTAAAGCTAAATGCTCCTTGATTGGGTTTTTCAGCTGTAAATAAAAGCGCTGGTATCAAAGCCACTAAACCTAACCACCTCCCTGGAAAACCTTTTGGCAAAATCAAAAAGAGTAAACCTGCAAAGGCCATTAGCAAATACAGAAGTGGTACTTCTGTAGGATTCAAAGATGACAACGGTGACTGACTTAGAAAATTCAAACCTGCAAATAAGTAATCAACAGTAATCGCAGCAATATTAAACAGGCTTCCTGAAACCCAAGAAGAAATTGGCATAAAAACCAAGGCAAGCAAGCTTATTGGAACCACAATGAGGGAGACCCAAGGTATCGCCACAATGTTAGCAATTGGGGAAGCTAAGGACGCGGAACCAAAAAAGATTAAAGTAAGTGGTAGCATTGCCAATGACAACCAAACTTGTAACTTTATTAACTGCAAAAAAGGCTTTTTAATTTGCCTATTGAGGAAATATAAAATCAAAGCAACTGCGACAAATGAAAGCCAAAAGCTAATCGTCATTGCTGCTAATGGATCAATAAGCAACACGGCTAATAGTGCAAAAGACAAAATTTGTGATGAGGTATAATGCCGCCTGCCCATTAACGCCAGCAAAGCAATAATGACCATAATCAGCGCGCGTTGTGTGGGTAAGGTAAAACCAGCCAACATCGCATAAATGATGGCAAAAATACCGCCAGAAATACTGCCCACTACCTGTAATGGGATGCGTTCATTGAGCTTTGGGAATAGCCTCCAAATTAACATAACCGGAAAAAAGCCAAATGCAGCAACAATCGCAATATGTAAACCTGAAATCGCAATGAGATGATTAGTCCCAGTTTTTTGAAGCTGCTGCCATTGTTGATCACTCAGTTCCGTTCTAATTGCTACCACTAAGGCACTAAGCACTGCTGCGGCAGGTTTATTAGCAACCTTTTCCTGAATATTTTGATGAATTTTTTCACGCCATCTGTTTAGTGACCACCAAGATGCAGGTTTGAGACGGTGGTTTTGTTCTATAGATTTTCGAATATAACCCGTTGCTATTATTCTTTCCGTAAAGAGCCACTTCTCGTAATCAAAGCCACCGGGGTTTAAAAAACCTGATGGACGTTTTAAACGAATTCTTAATTGCCAGCTCTCACCTGCTTTAATCGTTTGCCTTTGTTGAAACCAACCGAGGCGAATAACTCCTGATAACTTTATTCTTTTGTTTGAGCCACCTTCATCTTTATTTGCCAATAGTGTCGCATGGCTTATTTTAAAGCGAAGTCGGGTTCCGTCCTCTCGATTTTCAGGTATATCAACAACTGAGCCTTGTACAATCATATCCTGACCTTGCCACTGCGAAGGTAAACGTTTATCTAATAAAAGCTGCGCAGTTACAGTCGAAATAAATAGACCAACCAGAAACCCAAAAACCATTAAAAACTTGATACTTACATTTTTGAACTTATATTTATAAAAAGCACCCAATAAAAGAGAGAACAATAAAATCCCACCCAGCCAATATGCATTAGGCAAACTCTGAAGAAAGAGAATGGGAAGGGTACCGAGTAATAAAGAAAGTGATAAAAGTCGCATTAGTAATAAAAAATTAGCATCTAGTCAGTTACTTATGACAGAATCAACCTATATTGTATAGAATAAAGGAATATGCCACGTCAATTTTTAAAACGCTATTCTCCTAGCCCAAAAACTATTCGGGAGAATAAAGCTTTATCTTTCCTAGGTGAAGACATTCATCGCCCTAACCTATGGCATATGAATCGCACCTCTGTTTCCAAAGCATTTGCTATTGGTCTATTTTGTGCTTGGCTACCCATACCTCTACAAACGGTTATAGCAGCATTGCTAGCAATTTATTATCGTGCCCATTTACCACTATCTGTGGTATTGGTTTTTATTACAAACCCACTCACCATTCCTCCAATGTTTTACTTTGCTTATAAACTAGGAAGTGTAATGTTAGGGATGCAACTTGAATCTGTTGCAATGGATCTGAGCTGGACATGGTTAACCTCAACTCTAGGGCAAATCTGGCAACCTTTATTATTCGGTTGCTTATTACTTGGTATTCTCTCTTCAGCTATTGGTTATTTCGCCATAAACACACTTTGGCGAAAAAATATTAGAGCTCGCTGGAAACTACGCAGACAAAAGCGAGAAGCAAAATATGCTAAAAGCAAAATGATGAAAGAGATTAAAAAAGCAATGAAGGAATAATTCCTACATTATCAATCTTAATCCTTTTCGGTCATTAACAATTCGTAACATTCCTGCAAACGGCATATCTATCAACTGCTGACTGGCTAACGGCCATTCCCAATACAATACCAATAATGGCACGTGTCACCGCTAAATGAGACAGACCATACCTAATACTTCATTAATCCCGTTCTATTTTTCATTTAATTTATGACACCTCGCAGGTAATGTCACCTTCATTGATTTAGCTAACCTCTTCCATTCGAAAAATGGGCCAGGATCTGTTTTTCTCCCGGGTGCAATATGCTCATGACCTGTGATTGATTCAGCCGAAAGCGATGGATAAGCTTCTAGTAAATCATTCAAGGTAGCTTCTAATGACACATATTGCTCTTCAGTAAATGCTTCAAAATCAGAACCTTCCATCTCTATCCCAATAGAAAAATCATTACAAACATCACGTCCTAAAAATACAGACTCTCCCGCATGCCAAGCCCGCTTATGAAAAGGAACAAACTGAATGATTTCTCCATCACGACGAATCAATAAATGGCTAGACACTCTTAAGTGATAAATTTCCTCATAAAAAGGATGCTCATTCTTATCCAGTTTATTTAAAAATAACTGCTCAACCCCTTTACCACCAAATTCATTAGGAGGCAGGCTAATATTATGAATTACAATTAAAGAAATATCTGCTTGATCAGGCCGATTATCATAATTCGGTGATAGACAATTATTAGCATTAATTAATAAGCCAGATTCAGTATTAATGGCAGATGTATCTTTCATTGTTGGAGTATGCAGAATACGTGATAGCTTTGATATGGCACCCCCCCTTTTTTTACGCAATTCAAAATATTATCAACCTTACAAACCATATACTGGAGGTTTTGCCCTTTCTGGCAACTGAAACTCTCCCCCATATTTCGCACTAACAAAATACAAACCACAAGCAGGCGCCGTAATCCCCGCCCGATTTCGATCTTTCAGTGCCAGTAATTCAGCAAACCAATCAGGCTCTCGTCTGCCATCACCGACTTCAAACAAACTCCCAACAATATTTCGCACCATATGATGCAAGAAAGCATTAGCGACAATATCAATGTAAACAAACTTACCATCACGTGTTACCTTGATTTTCTGTAGTTCCCGCATCGCATGTTTTGCCTGACACCCTGCAGCACGAAAGCTAGTGAAGTCATTTTCACCTAGTAAATGACTGGCAGCTTGTTGCATTTTTACGGCATCTAAATCAACTCGAAACCAGCAGACTTGTTTATTGAGAATGGCGGGGCGAATGTGCTGGTTTAATATTATGTAGCGGTATTGACGTGATTTTGCTGAAAATCTTGCATGAAAGGATTCATCTACTTCTTGAATCCAGCGCATACTTATATCATCGGGAAGATTGGTATTACAGCCCATTTGCCAAGCTTTGATATTGCGCTTAGCATCAGATTCGAAATGTACGATCTGCCCTATGCTGTGCACACCACTGTCTGTTCGGCCAGAACAAGTTAACAGAACTTCATGGTTTGCGACACTCGATAGTGCCTTTTCTACTTCTTCTTGTACTGAAGGAGCATGTTTGAGTCTTTGCCAACCACAGTAGGTGGTTCCATCATATTCTATGCAAGCTGCGTATTTCATTAGCGAATAGTATTCTATGATTAAGCTAAATAACAGGCATAAAAAAACCGAGCTTAAAGCTCGGTTTTAATCTAACTACAATCTAATTAACCATTGTGTTGAAGCAATTCTTCTGCTTCACGTTTTTGATCTTCGCTGCCGTCTTCAATCACTTCTTCAAGTGTGCTTCTAGCGCCATCAATATCACCCATGTCTATATAGGCTTTGGCAAGATCAATTTTTGTTTCGATTTGCGTCTCTTCAATAACATCACTGTCATTATCTAAGTCTAGGAATGATAAGTTATCATCAAATCCTGCAAGTAAATCATCTTCTGCATCATCTTGCTTAGTTTCAGCAACGATTTCTTCTAGACTATCCTCAGCTGTTACTTCAGCCTGATCATCACTATCTGTCGATTTGTAAGCATGATTTTCTGGCATTAACTTATCGAAATCATCAGAATCTAAATCAAGGTTTAAGCTTGTGCTATCTAAGTCAGCTTCAATAGTCATTTCACCCGCAAGATCTTGGATTTCAATGTCTTCAGAATCAAGGCTTGCTGTTAATGACTCATCTCCTAATAGTTGATCAAACTCATCACTTCCTGTTTCATCAAAATCTAGATCTAAGTCACCATTCTTATCCATACCAGTGATATCTTCACTTAGTACATCGTCAAAATCAAAATCTTCTATTTGATCATCAACATCTATTTCAATATCAAGCTTCTCAAA
>CAZWEA010000055.1:13926-20410 GCA_964632635.1 uncultured Cocleimonas sp.
TCACTATCATCTGAAGATAAAGCATCAGATATCGCAGTACCTGCAACCATTGCAACGCCTGTTGCTGCCGTAGCTGCTGCTATCTTAGAAGCACTGCCTCCAGATTCAGACTTATCAAACATTGTATTCTCTGGTAGTAAAACTTTACCCCAGTTACAAATATCATCCCAGTACTTATCTTTATTATCGGCATCCAGATCCAAGAAGATCTTAGCTTCTTTCTCAAAGGCCTCTTTATCACCCGCTGCCTGATAGTTCTCTAGTAGTTTTGCATGTAATGCGGCACTACCTGGATGTTCCGTTATAGCACGTTTAATTTCTGATTCTGCTTGATCATGGAGTCCATAAACAATATAAACATCAGCTTCCTGAATAATATCTTCCAACTCATCATTTTCTTCTTCAGTTTCAACTGAAACTTCTTCAGACTCAGATATATCTTCGGCTTTAGTAACTTCGTCATGATCGACATATTCAGATTCATCAAACATCTCTGAGTCATCAATCTGTGTTGACGTACTAAACTCTTCAGCGTGTTCATCTACATCAATATTAGTGTCATCAACAAAGTCTGGAGAATCTTGATATTCATTCGCTTTACGGCGTCTCATGTACCAAAAACCACCTAATAGTGCGAGTAATGTACCACCGCCTACACCAAGTGCTCTAGGATCTTCAAGAAGGCTCATTACATCAAAGCCACCTTTCTCTTCAGCTTCATTTGTAAATGGGCTAGCTGGTTCTTCACTTGCTACCTCAGGTTCAACTGTTTCTGTAGAAGGCTCTATATTTTCAAATGCCGACTTATTCTCTGCACGAACTATTTCACCATTTTCATTTGCAAGAGTATTTGCAACTTCCTGCTGAATATCAGTACCTTCATTTGTCACTACTGGAGCATTAACCACTTCAGCTGCATCCGTAGTTGCTTCTTCTGGTGCTTTAACCTCAGAAGAAGGATCAACAGCTGTTGCATTCATACCACTTTGTAATTGCGACAATTGCTCGCTTTTCAGCGTAATTAAACGATTTTTCTTACGTAACAATGACTCTAGATCAGTTACGCGAGACTTTAATTCTTCATTCTCTTTCTGCTTAGTTGTCAGTGACTCAGTTAAAAGTGTTAACTGATTATTTAAACCCGTAACAGAAGCATTTCCTGCTTGAGAACCTTTGTCAATTGTATTTTTAGAACCAACAACTTCGATACGTGCAGATCTTGTTGAAGCTGCTGATTTTGAACCAGCAGTTTTAGTTGAGGCTACGCGAAGTTTCTTCCACTCACGAGCTTGAGCTACAATCTGTGCTCTTGCTGCTCTAGATGTTGTAGACTTCGACTGCTGTAAAGAAGGACGCGTCATTAAAGCGCCAGCCTTTAAGTTATTCATATTACCTTTAGAAAAGGCTCGGCGGTTTTTCTCAAAAAGTGCCACCATCATTTGGCCTTTACGAACACCACGATATCCTAGTTTCTTAGCAACTTTAGATAAAGTATCTCCACGTCTTACACGGTATTTATTAGAAACTGTAGAAGCACGTGTTGCTGGTGCACCTTCTGCGGTTAGCTTTCTTTGTGCTGCAAGCAATTGTCTTTGCTCTGCTACTCTTTTTTGTTGAGTAGCGCTCACTTGACGCTGTAGTCGTTGTGCCTGACGTACTTGTTGAGGAGTACGACGAGGTGCAACACGAGGTTGAGGTGCTGCTCGTCGTTGCTGAACTGCTGGACGCGTAATGCGACCTTGAGCTCTTGGTTCAGCACGTACGCCAGCATTGTTACTCGCGATTGCAGTATTTGGTCGCATTAAAACAGGAGGATCAAGAAGAACCGTGTATTCTTTTAGTAGCTGTCCATTTGGCCAGCTAACTTCTAATAAGAAGTTCAAAAAAGGCTCATTTATAGGTTGATTAGAACTAACCAAAATGACAGGTTTTCCGTTTTGAACAGTTGTTCGAAAACGAATACTATTTAAAAACGCAGGTCTATCAATACCAACACGATTGAATACGGCAGCGGGTGCAACCCTTACTCGTAAACTTTTCGCTTCTGCTAGTGTTGTAGACAGTAGATTAATTCTTCCTTGAAAAGGCTGGTTCAAGCTAGACTTGGACTCAATATCACCTAGACTTAACGCGTTAGAAGCGGTTGGAAGAGCCATTGCCAGACATATGGCCATGCTTAAGGCTTTCTTATTCACTTAATATTCCCCTATTTTTATTTTTATTAACACTTGTGAATGGTTAATTTCTTATTCATTATTATTTTCAGTTACATCAGAGTAAAAACTATTATTCTAATTATTTTATACCCTCAAGAACTGGATACTGGGGCTAATATATCAAACTTCTGATGAATCAAAACTGAACAAGGAGAATTTATTGTCACAATTCTCCAAAACATATCAGAACTGTCACTATCTGACATGTTTTGGGGTTAAGGTATTCTTTATTATAAGTAATCCCTGATCAAAACTTCAGCAATTTGGATACTATTTAAAGCCGCACCTTTCCTTACGTTGTCAGAAACTACCCATAGGTTTAGACCTGACTCATGGGAAATATCTTCACGAATACGCCCCACAAATGTAGCATCTTTATTTGCTCCGTCTGAAACAGCAGTTGGATAGCCACCATCCTTTCTTTCGTCTATAACCGTAATACCGGGTGCATTATTTAAAAGCTCCGTTGCTTCTTCAGCCGTCAGTTTTTCACGAGTTTCGATATGAACAGCTTCTGAGTGTCCAAAAAATACAGGAACTCGCACAGCAGTAGGATTAACCAAAATATCATTATCTTCCATGATTTTATTGGTTTCCCAAACCATTTTCATTTCTTCTTTGGTATAACCATTTTCAGTAAAAACATCTATTTGCGGGATAACGTTAAAGGCAATTTGCTTCGGATAGACTTTCACTTCAGCATCTTTACCATTAAGTAAAGATGCAGTCTGACCAGCCAATTCATCTATCGCTGATTTACCAGAGCCTGAAACAGCTTGATAAGTACAAACATTTATACGGGTAATTTTAGCTACATCATGCAGAGGCTTAAGCGCCACTAGCATCTGAATAGTTGAGCAATTTGGATTGGCAATGATGCCACGGTTTGTATATTCCGCTACGGCGTGCGGATTGACCTCAGGAACCACTAATGGAATGTCATCGTCGTAACGAAACTCTGAGGTGTTATCAATGACTACACAACCTTGTGAAGCGGCAATTGGAGCATATTCTTTAGACACCGAACCGCCCGGTGAAAACAAACCAATCTGTACTTTTGCAAAATCAA
Source organism: uncultured Cocleimonas sp. (assembly GCA_964632635.1). Classification (GTDB taxonomy): domain Bacteria; phylum Pseudomonadota; class Gammaproteobacteria; order Thiotrichales; family Thiotrichaceae; genus Cocleimonas. Next base: position 17,212 of record CAZWEA010000055.1, read on the forward strand.
ATTTAGACAAGTCTTCAACGACCAAGCTTTTATTACCAAACTTAACGCGTTTGCCTACTGAGCGTTCACTCGCTAATGCATAAACCTTTCCCACAGGAAAGTTACGCTCAGCCAGAATCTCCAGCATGACCTCACCTACAGCGCCTGTCGCGCCAACTACTGCTATATCGTATGTTTTATTTTCCATTTTTTACTCCGTATCTACTTAGACTCGCTTTCTTTCTAAACAGATACTCTCTCTAATTATTTATAAAATTTTTATGCTTTTAAGCTAGCAACAACTGCATCACCAATTTCACTGGTACTGACCAAAGTTGTGCTTTTTTGTCCTTCCACATAAATATCAGCTGTTCGCAATCCTTGCTTTAATACACTCTCAACAGCATCATCAATCTTCTGTGCGAGATCTGCCTGATCCAGTGAATAGCGCAACATCATGCTCACTGAGGTGATAGTTGCCAACGGGTTTGCAATATTTTTACCTGCGATATCAGGAGCCGAACCATGAATGGGTTCATACATGCCTTTACCGTTTTTATCCAAAGAAGCTGAAGGTAACATGCCAATTGAGCCAGTGAGCATTGCCGCCGCGTCGGATAAAATATCACCAAACATATTACCTGTAACCATCACATCAAACTGCTTTGGCTCTTTCACTAGCTGCATTGCCGCATTATCAACATACATATGGCTAAGCTCGACTTCAGGGTATTCCTTGCCGACACGTTCGACCACATCATGCCAAAGCTCCATCACTTCCAGTACATTCGCTTTACCAACCGAACACAGGCGTTTATCACGTTGCATCGCAATTTTAAAAGCAGAGTGTGCTATACGTTCAATTTCTGATTCTTTATAAACCAAGGTGTTATAACCTTGTTTTTCACCATTTTCTAAAGTTCTAATGCCTCGTGGCTCACCAAAGTAGATACCACCTGTAAGTTCACGGACTATCATAATATCCAGACCCGCAACTATTTCAGGTTTTAATGAAGAAGCATCTGCAAGTTCTTCATTAAGAATCGCAGGACGAAGGTTTGAGAATAATTCTAAATCAGCACGAATACCAAGTAAGCCACGTTCAGGGCGAACATCACGTGGTAAATCATCATATTGATAACCACCCACTGCTCCTAATAAAATAGCATCTGCCTCTTTTGCCAGTGCTTGAGTCGCTGGTGGATAAGGATGTCCATCTGCATCATAAGCCGCCCCACCGATTTCACCGTGGGTTAATTCCACATCCAGTGCAAAATCAGTTTTCAGCGTATCTATAACTTTAAGTGCTTCAGCTACGATTTCTTTACCAATACCATCGCCCGCTAGAATTAAAATTTTCTTTGTCATATTTAAGTCTCTTGTATTCTATTTATATGGCACCCCCCCCTTTTTTTAACAATTGTTAAAAAAAGGGGGGGGTGCCATTACTCTTTTAAGTAAATAACTTTAAGCAAACAACCAAGGAGCTTCTAGCTTTCGCTTAGCTTCATAGGTTTTAATATCAGCGGCATGTTCCAGTGTTAAGCCAATATCATCTAAGCCATTTAGTAAACAGTACTTACGAAATTCATCAACTTCAAATGATGTCTTTTCAGTTAACAGCATATCTTGTTCGATAACGTGTTGGTTGTCCAAGTCTATTGTTAAGTCATATCCTTCACTAATCATCGCCTCGGCAAATAATGCATCTACCTTTTCTTCAGAAAGAACAATCGGCAAGAGACCATTTTTAAAGCAGTTGTTATAAAATATATCAGCAAAGCTAGGCGCGATAACCACGCGAATCCCATAATCTTCTAATGCCCAAACGGCATGTTCACGTGAAGAACCACAGCCAAAGTTTTCACGTGCTAAAAGAATCGAACCACCTTTATAACGTGGTAAATTTAAAACGAAGTCTTCCTTTATGTCACGCTTAGAGTGATCCATACCTGGCTCACCTGCTTTTTGATATCGCCAATCATCAAATAAAGTAGGGCCAAAACCCGTTCGTGAAATTGATTTTAAATATTGTTTTGGGATAATTGCATCGGTATCCACATTAGAACGATCTAAGGGAATGACAATGCCTGTGTGTGTTGTAAATTTTTTCATTATATTTCCCTCACGTCAACAAAATGTCCCGCTATCGCGGCAGCTGCAGCCATTGCAGGCCCTACTAAATGCGTACGACCACCTTGACCCTGACGACCTTCAAAGTTGCGATTTGATGTTGAAGCACAACGTTCCTGTGGCTCTAATCTATCAGCATTCATTGCCAAACACATTGAACAACCAGGCTCACGCCATTCAAAACCAGCTTGAGTAAATATCTTATCCAAGCCTTCGTCTTCTGCCTGTTTTTTAACAAGACCAGAACCAGGAACCACCATCGCTAATTTAATATTATCAGCCACTTTATTGCCTTTTACGACCTCAGCCGCTTGGCGCATATCTTCAATTCGTGAATTAGTACAAGAACCTATAAACACCTTATCAACTGAAATCTCATTAATTGCCTGACCTGCTTTTAAACCCATATAAGCAAGTGCATCACTGATAGCTTTACTCTTTACCGTATCATCTTCATCTCTAGGATCTGGCACTTTGGAATTTACTGATAAAACCATTTCAGGGGATGTTCCCCAAGTGACCTGTGGCTCAATACTTCCTGCATGCAAGCGAATAATTTCATCAAATTCAGCATCATCATCAGTATGTAAATCCTGCCATGCTGCGACAGCTTTATCCCAAGTTTCAGCTGTAGGCGAATAAGGGCGACCTTTGACATAATCAATAGTAGTTTGATCCACCGCGATCATTCCCGCGCGCGCGCCACCTTCGATTGCCATATTACAAACCGTCATGCGACCTTCCATGGATAAATCCATAATCGCCTCACCCGCAAATTCAATCGCGTAGCCTGTTCCACCCGCCGTACCGATCTCACCAATAATAGCCAAAACAATATCTTTAGCCGCCACCCCTTCACCGACTTTGCCATCGACACTGATTAGCATATTTTTCATTTTCTTCTGGATCAAACATTGGGTAGCCATCACATGCTCAACTTCAGAGGTGCCAATGCCATGCGCCAAGGCACCAAATGCACCATGGGTTGATGTATGTGAGTCACCACAAACAACCGTCATACCCGGCAAAGTAGCGCCCTGCTCTGGTCCAATAACATGAACGATACCTTGGCGAATATCATCCATAT
>CAZWEA010000056.1:0-20222 GCA_964632635.1 uncultured Cocleimonas sp.
ATTTCCTATTTTTGGACATAATACATTACAAAAAACACAAGAGGAACACTCACATGACTCACATTCAAAACACCATTTGGCGCTGCAGTGATCTTGAAATAAAGCCAAGGTTAAATATAGCATACTAGTCATGATCTTATTAATGTGGTTATGAACCATGCTGAGATTGAACTTGATCGGAATAGAATTGACTAGGATTTAAAAAAAATATTAAAAAATATTAAAATGTTTTACACTGCAGCGATCTTGAAATTAGCCAAAAGCGGGCAGCGATAGAAAAAGTTTTGATTCCTGATACCATAGAAGTACACCAATCTCGTATAAAAGAAGCAGGTTTTGATGAGTCTTGGCAATGGTTTCAGAGTTTTAACTTTGCTTCATTAATTGCAGTGAAATCATAAGGGAATCTTTACAATGTTATTTGATTTCAATGATCTTTATGCTGATTTAATTGCCAATGATTTTTGCCAATGGCAGGAGAGTTTACCTGCGCAGCTCGATAAAATATTTTCCCTAAGGCAGCATGGTAAAACAAAAGAATGGCAAGAAATTCTGTCAGCTCTTCCTGAGATCACCCCTTCAATCATTGACTTAAATGCAAATACGTTGCAGATAGGAAATGTACAAGATGGCGATAGTAATAGCCGAAATCAACTAGAAGAACTTCTCAAACAACTCCACCCATGGCGCAAAGGGCCGTATAACTTATTTGGTATTCATATAGATACCGAATGGCATTCTGATTGGAAATGGCAACGTATTCGCTCACACCTTGCGCCATTAGGAAACCGTCGTGTTTTGGATATTGGCTGTGGCAATGGCTATCATATGTGGCGCATGTTGGGTGAGGGCGCTAAATTGGTTATCGGTGCTGATCCGAGTCAGTTTTTCTTAGTCCAATTTGCTACCATTAAAAAATACATTGAAGCTGCAAATGGCAAACAACCCGTCCATTTATTACCATTTAAGGGCGAAGAGCTACCTGCGTTTAATCAAAAATTCAAAGGCAGGGGCTTTGATACCGTTTTCTCTATGGGGGTTTTATATCATCGGATCTCGCCAATAGAACACCTCCAAGAACTTAAAACTTTTTTAAGAGTAGGTGGCGAATTACTTTTAGAAACATTGATTATAGAATCTGAAAGTGAAAATGATCACTCTGTGTTACTCCCACAAGACCGTTATGCAAAAATGCGAAATGTCTGGTTTTTACCTACACCTGAATTATTAATTCGTATGCTGGAACGGGTAGGGTTTAAGAATGTTCGAATCATTGATATAAGCCAGACAAGTACACAAGAGCAGCGTAGAACGGAGTGGATGACATTTGAGTCCTTAGAGGACTTCCTTGACCCGAATGATCACAGCAAAACCATAGAAGGTCATCCAGCACCGAGGCGCGCAGCGGTACTTTGTAATAGTTGATTGCAATTGTGTAAAAAGAGGGGGGGTGCCATATAGTTCTTTCTTGTCAAGATTAACACCTCATCTTGTTTGGGGTTTGTTATTTTTTCTTCGCCTTAATCCATAAAATCTTGCGATACTCATTTGCTTTTTGAAAGGGGAATATTCTGGGCTCTCCAGATAAACTAATCATAGTGAGGAATTTGCCTGAATCAAATGTTGAATGCCTATAAAAGTATAACGAGTAAACTTAGTGTTTGATTTGAAATACCAAAAAAAAGATGGGTAGACCTTGGAAGAAATGAAGTTTACACTGACCTCATTTCAGGCCTAATAATAGACAAAAAGAATTATCGAAAAATGAAGTTATCGCAGATTAGTTTTATTATTGCTGGAATTTTCAGCATCATAATCGGGCTTATTTCCTACCGGTTTTTAGTACTGGATATGAACCTCGCTTTCCCAGGTTTTGGCAACCATATCAGTAACCGTAATCTTACGTTGTTCGCTCATATCAGTGCCGCACCTATCGCATTAATCATTGGTGCTATCCAACTCCTTCCTAAGAAACGTGCAAAACGCCCCGCTTTACACCGCTGGCTCGGTCGTTTTTACGGCTTGGCCATTCTAGTCGGTGGAATATCTGGGCTGATGCTCGCAATCAATGCACTGGGTGGCATAGTCGCAGGCTGGGGATTTGGATTATTAGCGATACTCTGGATGGGAGTAACCGCACAAGCCATACGCATGGCAATGAAGCGAAACCTTGCCGAGCACCGAAAATGGATGATCAGATCATTCGCACTTACATTTGCCGCAGTGACACTCAGGTTTTATTTACTAGGATTTGCTTTAGTAGGAGTTAGTTACATTCCAGCATCTGTTTATATTGCTTGGATGTGCTGGGTACCGAATGTAATTTTTGCTGAATGGTGGATTAGGAAAACTTCACATAATAGCTAAGCCATTAATACTCTAAAATAAGAGCAGTAGGTCGGATTCAATTTTCGTAAGTCATTCACAATATCTTCTTACTTTAAAATTTTCAGTAATTAAACCTTCTACCTACAATTATCAAAAAAAGGGGGGGGTGCCATTGATAGTTTCAGCAGAACTGCCCTTAAATTGTTAACAGGTGGCTATTCTTAGACAAAGTGTAATGACCTAATTGCTTAAGTATGAGAAAATTGACTAATAATTAATCAATGAGTTTATTCTAAAAATGACAAATCAAACAGTACGTAAAGCAGTTATTCCAGTGGCGGGTCTTGGCACACGCATGTTACCCGCGACAAAGGCAATTCCTAAGGAGATGTTGCCTGTTGTTGATAAACCTATGATTCAATATATTATCAATGAGTGTATTGAAGCGGGGATTACTGAAATTGTACTGGTCACACATTCAAGTAAAAGTGCTATTGAGAACCATTTTGATGTGAGCTATGAGCTTGAGTCTTCTCTTGAAGAAAAGAATAAGACGGCGTTACTTGAAGAAGTTCGTGCTATTTGCCCTGATAATGTAACGATTATGCACGTTCGCCAAGGTGTTGCAAAAGGTTTGGGGCATGCGGTTTTGTGTGCGAAAGCGGCGGTCGGTGATGAGCCTTTTGCAGTCGTTTTGCCTGATGTTTTAATTGATGAAGTCAGTTGTGATTTGAGCAAAGAGAATATGGCTGAAATGATTCGCTTATTTGAAGAGAATCAACAAAGCCAGATTATGGTGGAGCCAGTTCCAATGGAATTAGTCAGCAGCTATGGTGTAGCTGATGTAGGTGAGGCAAAATTAAGTGGAGGCGATTATGCCAAAATGACTCAAGTTGTCGAGAAACCACCTCAAGATGAAGCGCCTTCAAATCTTGCTGTTGTCGGTCGATATGTTCTTGCTTCTTCAATTTGGGATTTACTGGAAAAGACACCGAAAGGAGCAGGTGGGGAAATTCAGTTAACCGATGCAATTGCGATGCAAATGGAAAACGAGACAGTTAATGCTTTTCATATGACAGGTAAGAGTCACGACTGTGGTTCTAAACTTAGCTATATGAAGGCGAATGTTGAATACGCCATGCGCCACCCTGATTTTGGGGATGAATTTAAGGCGTATTTGAAAAGTCTTTGAGTCAGTCTTTCGCTTACTTAATTCACTGAGGTTTTGAAAAGCACAAAATATCAAAACTAATCCATCCACTCTAGACATAATGAATATTCGTTCAATTTAATCGGTATTCATTATGTCTAAAATATTACTTGTTAGTTACACTCCTCGCCACGATTCTAATACCAAAAAGTTAGTTGATACTTTCTTGCAGTCCTCTTCCCATAGGTCTGATATTACTCACCTTGATCTTGTCAAAACCCCACCATCATTATTACTAGAAGATAATCTTAATGCTTTATTAAAGCGTAATTTCATGGGTTTGGAGTTAACTGAAGATGAGCGTGAAGTAGTCAAAAGTGCGGATAAATTACTTCAGCAATTACAACAGGCAGAGCAGATTGTAATTGCTTTTCCAATGTATAATTTCAGTGTACCTGCTACGGTAAAAGCGTGGATTGATTCGATTATTCAAAATGGTCATACTTTTAAAATGACAGATGATGGTGCTTATGAAGGGCTTTGTCATGGCAAAAAGGCTTTAATCTTAATGACCACAGGTGGAGACTTTAGCCAGGAGCCCGTTAAAAGTATGGATTATGCTATTCCTCTCGTGCAAGCATGCTTAGGTTTTATTGGGATAGAGTCTGAAGCAATAACCGCATATGGTTTAAATCAATACATGGATAGAGCGGATGAAATTGTTACACAGACGCAACAGGAGATTATCCATTTCTTAGCCAAGAATAAGTCATGGTAGTAGATGGTTTAGTAATAATTTAAGGAATTATTTATTTCAATGAATTACTTATCTAGAATACAAAAGAGTATTGATTATATCGAAGCACATTTAGATTATGATTTGAGCTTATCAAAAATAGCCCAGCAAGCGGGGATTAGTCAGTGGCATTTCCAACGTATTTTTAAGGCATTAAGTAATGAAACGCTGAAGACTTATATCCGCTCTCGAAGACTTTCTAATGCACTTGAGCTGTTATTATCCACGGATAAAAAGATCATTGATATTGCTTTTACTGCGGGCTTTGAATCACAACAAAGCTTTACCCGAGCATTTAAAAGTACTTTTGATATGACACCCAATCAAGCGCGCAAGATGGCTAATAAAAATCTGTTTCAAAAGAAGATTGAATTTAACCGTGAGTATTTAGAGCATATTAATGCCAATGTCTCGCTGACTCCTGAGATTTATACACAGCCTAAAATCCGCTGTGTTGGTCTAAAAACACAGTTCTATAGTGTTGACTCAGAAAAAAATAATCTTGCGGATAAGCTTCCGACTTTATGGGATGAATTTTTGCCAAGGATGTCTGAGATAAACAAACGAGTGCCTGATATTGCGTATGGCATAATAAAACAGACTAAAGATAAAACGGATCTACTTGAATATTATGCCGTTTGTGAGGTGAGTGAGGATGGTAAATCAGCGCTACCTCAGGGTATGGATTATATCGAAATTGCAGAATCAAAATATGCCAAGTTTACCCACAAAGGAAATGTGAAAAATATCAATGATACGGTGAATTATATTTATTCCAGCTGGTTAATGCAGTCAAATAAAAAACATAGCTATGCTGCTGATTTAGAAATTTATGGTGATGATTATCGTGAAGACTCTGATGAGTCGATCATTCATTACGCGATACCGATTGAGTAACAGTACTTTCCAAAGTCTTCTAAGAGATAGGCTAGAATGAGAATCTATTCACAATAGAGATGGCACCCCCACCTTTTTTGCATAATTGTGTAAAAAGAGGGGGGATGCCATTTAGATTTTCTTACTCTAACTGATTTAATTCCCTTCCTCTTCTATTAATAATAGCATTTGTATTATTGTCATTACGGGAGGAACTGCAGGATCAAAAGGTAGCGGCGCTATATGTAAACCAGAGACCCTGACATTGTAGGCAGGATTTTCATTATTATGACTGTAGTCCTCTATTCTTAGATAATAAACACCTGCATTAAGCGTTGTGTTTATTAAAGCATGACTATTTGTAAAGCCGTTGTCTTGCGTTAAAAAGGCGAAGTTATGATCGTAGAGCTTGATCAATAAGCCAGGTGTTGGACCTGATGTCTTTATCTCAATATCATCTGTTTGGGTTACTGTAAAGGTAATCCAGTCAATATCATTGGCGGGTACAATACTGTGTGATTGTGGTGAGTTGCCACCAATCTGATTGGCATTTGCACCGACATTATCAGCTTCAAAGTTATCTCCATTTGCCACCGTAGTTTTCAACGTGAGGTTATAGCCAGGGTTTTCACTGACAGAACTATTTCTATTTTGTATTAGGACAAAATAGGTTCCAGGTGATAGCTCTTCCTTTGTCACAACAGGGTGGGTAGAGTACCCCGTGTCGTTATCTAATGAAACCAGGTTTTGATCATAAAGACGCATATGTAAGTTTGTAGTTGGACCGCTAGTTTTAAGTTCGATATTCTCGATTGAGTCTAATTCAAATGTGAACCAGTCTTGGTCATTTGCAGGAATGATACTATTGTCTGTTTTTATTACTCCCGCTGTAAGAGGTGTGGCATCCACTGATCTATTGTTAGGTTCAGATGAGTCACCGTTTGCGACGGTTGTTTTTAAGGATAAGTTATAAGCAGGGTTTTCATTGTTGCCTGTATTATAATAGTTTTTAACCTGAGCATAATAGGTTCCTGGAGCTAGTTCATTTGCTTTGATTATAGGGTGACCAGAAGAACTGTGATCTTGATCTAATACAGCTCGATTATTATCATATAACCAAATTCTTAATCCACCTGATGGACCACTTGTCTTAAGTTCTATATCTTCAACATCGTCGAGAGTAAATGTAAACCAATCGACATCATTTACAGGAATAATACTATTTTGTGTTTTTAAAACGCCTGCTTGAAGGGTTTCTGCATCACTAAAGACATTATTGGGTTCGTAGGCATCACCACTGGCAATGGTTGTTTTAAAATTGATATTGTAAGCAGGGTTTTCTGAGGTATTGTAATAAGCTTGAACACGTAGATAATACGTTCCGCTTTCAAGTCCGTTAGCATTAATCACAGGGTGACCAGAAGAACTACTTTTTTGATTTAATTCAGCCTGATTATGATCATATAACCAGATTCTGAACCCACCTGTTGGTCCGCTGGTTTTTAATTCAATATTCTCTGTACCTGTTAATTCAAACTGTACCCAATCAACATCTGCCTCTGGGAAAATACTGTGCTGCTGTACTTCATTCGCTTGAATTGTAATAGCTGTGTCAGAGGTACTGTCTGGCTCAAAAGCGTCTGGGTCTGCCGCATAACTAATTTGATTTAGAATTAGGAAAACAAATAGGGTAAGGGATTTATTTAGGTGACTTGTAAACATTGAATAGCCCTATACATTTTGATGTAGGTAGACAACTATCATTCTTATTCAGAATCAAATGATAATTACAGTGTTCAATTAATATAGTAAATACTTTTCATTTACACAAGTTAAATTACAATACCAAATAGTCAATTGTATAAAAAAGGAGGGGGGTGCTTCGACATAGCTCAGCAGAACTGCCATCGAAATTTTGCTATGAAACTTTGTGCTTTTTATGAATAAACTCCATTAGCAAAACCATCCCTAATAAAATTATTCCCGTTGCAACCCACATCTTCGTGGTTACGACTTCATCTAAGAGAAGGTATCCCCAGAGAAAGGCAAAGATCGGAATTAAAAAACTAACGCTGGCTGTTTTTGAGGGGCCGATATTTCTTACTAATTTAAAGAAAATGATAAAGGCGATAGCGGTACAAAGAACACCTAGGATGATGGCGTATAGCCAGTCTGTAGAGCTTATTTTATTGAAGTCAGGGAGAAAAAATAATGACAAAACTAATAGTAGCAAGGCTGAGAAAAACAAACTGCCTGCGGTTGATGTCATGATAGAAATATTACTTAAGTATTTTTTTGTTGTGGTAGAGGATATGCCATAACAAATTGTTGCGCTAATTCCAGCTAAAACCGGTAACCATGATTGAATGGATATATCTACTTTATCTGATACCAGAAATATTAATCCTAACAGACTAATTAACATGCCTAAATATTGGTATTTTGTCAGTTGGGTTTTTAACCAGATATGCGCAATCCAAGCAGTAAAAACCGGTGTCATTGCATTTAAAATAGAGACTGTTCCTCCTGTGAGGGTCAGGCTGGCGTAGGCAAGAAAACTAAACGGGATGGCTGAATTAGTCAGCCCCACTATTAATAGTGTTTTCCAGTTTTGGAAGAATTCCTGTCGGCACGAAGGCTTCATTAAAAACAGGAATAGAAATAGGGCGGCTACACTGATGCGAATGGCGATTAAAGCAATCGGGCCAAAAGCGTCAACACTTGCGCGCATGAATATAAATGAGCTTCCCCAAATTGCGGCAAGTACAATGAGTAATAAAGTGTCGCTAAATCTCATTTATTTTTACATTCCTATTCTTTCGTTCTAAATTAATCAAAAATGCTTTACGATCAAGCCCTCCACCATATCCTGCTAACGTGCCATTTTTGGAAATGACGCGGTGGCAGGGAATAATAATACTCATTTTATTATTGCGATTGGCACTGGCAACTGCACGAAATGCTTTAGGTTTATTAATTGAAATCGCTTGATCAAGGTAGGAGCGTGTTTCACCATATGGAATTTTCAAGAGTGCTTCCCAAGCTTGAATTTGAAAGGGAGTGCCGATGGTATCTAAAGGTACATTAAAGTCTTGTAGTTTGCCGCAGAAATACTCTTCAAGCTCCTCTTTAAGCTGAGAGAAAAAAGGGCTATCGCCTTCTTTGATTGTGGCATTAAAGCTTTTTTCTAATCGAGGAAGTTGCATTTCTAGCCGATTGGTATCGGTAAACTCTAATAGGCAAATTCCTTTTTTCGTTGCACCCGCTAATAATTTCCCAAAGGGTGTTGTAATCGGTGTTGTGGCTATGGTGTTAATCTTAGAAGCATTCATAGCAAATTCCAAAGTTGAAACGTTAAATAACTGCGAAAAGGGCTGGCATCTTCAGGGGTGATTTTACTGCCAGATTTCTCCATTGCTTTTTTTACGCCTAAGTCACCCGCTAAATAAATATCAGGGTCACTCAGTCCACGCATTTTGGCATAATCTATTGTCCATGGACCAATACCTTTTAATGAAAGCCAGTTATCGGGTTCATCAGCTTGCTTGTTTTCTACAAAGTATCTAGTAAGGTTTTTGAGTGTTTCTTTGCGACTGCCTGGCATCTTTATAAAGTCATAATCAGAGCGCATCATCTGTTTTTCTGTTGGAAAATACATTTTGCCATCTTCTGCTTTTTCACCAAGTTCATTAACTACCGCAATAACAAGCTTACGTGCAGCCACAACAGAGATTTGTTGTCCTAATATTGCCCGAATACCTGCTTCAAAAACAGACCATGTTCCAGGGAGTCTTAATCCTTGTTGTAGTTTATTAAAGCCGTTACTTTTAAGGCAACTCTCGACTGTTTTAATATCTGTATCTAGATCTAAAATACGGCGGATATTATTTACAATAGGTTTGAGTAAAGTGAGATTGTCACTTTCTATTTTAACATCAAAGCGGTGCTTTTGTTTATTGTGAACCGCCGTGAATTTGCCTTTACAGCAAACATCCTGATGGCACCACTTAAAAGTTCTGCCATAACTATTTGCATCAACCCATTCTAATTCTGCAATAACACGTGCGGCAAAGAAGCCTTGTAAGTGTTGCCAATCATAAGGGGGTCGATAATAGAGTTTTAATTCGATAGTTGATGATGTTTTCTGAGATTTTCTTACCTGTGTAGGTGTAAGCAGTAACTGCTTTTTAAAACAGTCATTAAAGCGTCGTATGCTGTTAAAGCCAGAAGCTAATGCAATTTCATTTATAGGTAAATTGGTTTGATGCAATAGCTTTTTTGCAAACTCACATTGTTTGTATAAAGCATAGGATTTGGGAGAGATACCCAAGTGCTTATCAAATAGCTGGCGACAATAGCGGTCTGTGATTCCAAGCCTTTCAGAAAGTTTTTGTAAAGAGCCGTGCTCAAGTGCGCCATCATCTATCAGACGTTTTGCACGAATTAAGGTGGTGCTCACACCATTCCAAAGTGGTGAGCCTGGAGCACTATCTGGGTGGCAACGTAAGCAAGGACGATAACCCGCTTTTGCAGCAAGGTGACCGTGCTGAAAGTACTCAATATTATCTTCTTTGGGGGTAACTGCAGGGCAAATAGGTCGACAATAAATACCTGTGGTTTTTACTGCAACATAGAACTTTCCATCAAAACGGGCATCCCGAGAAAGGCGTGCCTGACGATAGGTTTTATACTCTTTAGTTTTAATTGTGTAACTAGGCATCTCTCTATTGTAGCGTTTCTAAAAAGGATAACTAGCCACAATCGGAACTGGTGGTGAATTAAAAAAGCCGATTAAAATAAATTTAATCGACTTTTTTTGTTGCTACTGTTTAATTTTTACTTAGGTTGCTCAGTATCATGTCCATTGGTTGTGCCACGTCCATTATCAATAACCAGTTCTGTAGAATCCGTTGTTGGACTGGTAGGTGATGGGCTAGTCGGGTTAACTGGGTTAGTAGCTCTGTCTGGGCTAGATGGTGTGCTTGGTGTTGCTGCGACACTTGCCTTTTTATCAGATGAGCCTCCACCACAGGCAGTGAGTATTGTTAATGCCAGCGCTGTGATGATGAATAATTTAATTGTTTTCATTTTTTTACCTTTTTATTTCTACTTGTATTATAAGAATTTATTGTTATTGATTACTTGCTTAGGGCATCTGATTTATACCCTAAGCAGATTTCTTTAGTTCTTCAAAGAATAGTTGTATGTATTGGTAATATAGTCATTTTGATAACCAATTCGGTTCCCCCAATCACTATCAATACTTGCAAAACCAATGTACACCTGTTGCCCTGTTGCTTTATTTTTCAATAGAGACTTAGGAATGGCTATTTCAATAATATTACCTGATCTAGCTGAGACAACACCTTGTTGATCTACATCCCATGACCATGATGTGCCATCACCTGAATATTGGTGCGCGGTACCATCTTCAATCATTAACTCTGCAGATAAACGCTGAACATTTAAAAGCTCATTAAAATGATAACCCGTTGAATTATCACTATCAGAGTCAATAAATATCTGTGTATGTTCGCCAAGCTCTTGTGCTGTTACCATGATATAGAGGTAATTTGCATCATCTTCAATCCATAGCGAAGTATTATTCCAAGGGCTGATAGATTCTGCCCATCCATTCCAGTCATTATTATCGCCATCTATTGTGATTGTTCCTGATGAATCTACGACATTGATAATAATGTTTCCCCAAGTTGATTCTCCTGAAGAATCTAATACTTCATACCAGAAGTCATCACGTCCTCGAAAGCCTGCATTAGGAACATAAACTATTTTGTCATTGACTAATGTAGCTGTTCCGTTAGTTGCTTCAGCCCAGCCGAGGTAAAGACCTGTTCCTGTATCATTTGCGAGTACATCAACTGTGATTGACTCACCGATGCTGGTAGTGGCTATATCAGTAGACACTGTTAAAGGTACTGTTGTTACCGATGAATTTATGGTTACATCAACAAATGCCCATTCCCATTCAAACCCTGGAGAACTGACCCCATACCAAATTCCGTCTTTACCACTAAAGCCATAATTTGGCGTGTACCTTAATTGACCATTGACGACTTCAACTGTTCCATGGCGTGCACTGTCCGCATATTCTAAGGTTAAGTTGACACCGGAATCATTAGCTAATGCATCAATTGTGATGGCTGAACCATCTGATGTAACGGTATCGTTATTCGCTTTAAATACTTGGTTGTCTACTTCATCTTTAATATCTTTTAGATAAATATAGCTACCTTGAATGGGAATTCCACCTGTTTTAATAGAATCAAAAACTAGATTAGGATTACCATTTGTAGTATTTGCAGCAATATCAGCTAGCTTCATTTTGTAGAAAACACCGCCATCTACCCAGAAGTTGTAATAGTACTCTTCATTATCATCAATATAACAAGTATGAGATTGATAGGTGCTTATCAGTCCTTCTCTTGTAAAAGGTAGAGGTAGGTACTGAGATATTGTTGGTCTTTCTGTGTTGATATTGCGAATAACACGAGTATAACTAACTCCATGGTTGGTGGTCAGTGCTAAGTTATGTTTTGGAGAAAAACAAGTATGACCTGGACCTGATCTAATACCAATATCCAAATTATTAACAATCTTCCAACGATTAACATCAACAACGCTCATTGCACCGCCAGCCATACCAATAAATATATGCTTATTGTTAGGTGAGAAATCCGCATTGTGTCCACCAGGAATACCAGGATAGAAACATTCAACAGGGAAGTCAGCTTCAGCATCTTGATCAGGGTTAAGCGCTATGCCTTCATCACGAAATAAATCGATATAGGTTTGGATTCGAGTGCGTCCATTACGATAATTATTTGTATTTCTATAATTATTTACACAACCATCAAGTATGCGTTGAGCTTTAGCTTGGGGTAAGGATTCTGTACGTTGTAAGTTTATACGTCTGATTAATTGCAAGCCACTTGTGGTTAATCTCATGTGAATAAGTGCATGAGCGATACCACCTTGTAGATTGTCATCGGCATGCCGACCTTCTTCAGTCGCGTAGAAGTCTGCCTGTTGAATAGCAGGTAAATTGGTTCTATCACGCGGAATAATTTGATGTATCGAGCTACGTGTTTGTAAATGGTTAACTAATCGACTCTTGAGCTGGTTACCTTCCTGCCAAACATAGTAAAGTGAAATTTGATTGTTGGTACGATCTACAATAGCGGCGTAATCAGGCGTTAACCAGTAAGGATGGCCACTGATTTGATCTCCACCATGCCCTTCATTAGCACATTGGTATTTCGTTGCTGCTGCCACTGTATTTGCATCAGAGTGACTTAATAGACGGCTACCATCCGTTAAAGTACAATCTACATTTTCACCAATTGTGCCAACAACCTCATCCGTTTCAACATCAATAAACGAACCCATTGGGCGATTGCTTGCTACCATCAAAACAACATTAAACTTTTTATTAAAAGCATCGGCAGAGCGAGGTTTATGAATGAGCTCTATTTTCTTAGATAACTTCATTGAAGTGGTGCCATTTTGATCTTTTTCTAGATCAATAACATTGACAAAGCCAGAGCCTTTTGGAACGCCGTAGATCTTACTGTTAAATCCATTGTCTGCGTGATGACCTGCGATACCAGGTACATCAAGCGTATTCACAAGCGACATTGTCTCAAGATCGATTTCTAAGATTCTATTTCCAGTGGGGGTAGTTGACGTAGTGTTGTGCTCATCTGCATAAAATGCATGAACTATATCACCGGGCGCAGCTATTCCTAATTGAGTGGTAAATAGGGCGGAGACAAGAGAAATGGCGCTAATAGAGCGTTTTAGTTTTAGTTGTTTCATTATGTTACCTAGTTTTATTTTTAGTAATTAGTTGAGTTATTGTGTTGAATTAACTCATAGGACATATGTTATTTTTAATTCTAATTGACAGGAATTACCCTCTAGATGAGAGGTATAGATTGTTTGATAAATAAGCAGTTTGATTCAAAATAGGGCGAGGTTTACTATTTTTTTGAGCTGAAATATTTCACTGTTGCGCTCAATTAGTTTACTTTAAAGATAGAAAAAGAGAGGGTTTTTATAGGTCGAGGGAATCAAGTTTTTACAGTAAAATGGGTATATTAATAAACTAGGGAGTAGAAATGGTTACATGTTATTTGAAATATATTATCGATCCAAAGAAATTAGAGGAGTTTGAACACTACGCTAAGCTTTGGATTCCATTGGTAGCAAAATTTGGGGGTACGCATCATGGCTATTTTTTACCTTCGGAAGGCGCGAATAACATAGCGCTAGCACTTTTCTCTTTTCCAAGTTTAACAGATTATGACAAGTATCGAATTGATTCTTTTAAAGATGATGAGTGTCTTGCAGCTTTTGATTATGCTAAACAAACGGACTGTGTGATTAGCTATGAACGTAGTTTTTTTCGTCCTGTGTTTGAATGATTCATTTATTACAAAAATGAAAAAAAGGGGGGGGTGCCATTACCTCCCCTTTAATTTTTAAACCTATTAGAGCTATGAATTATTTTTGCTTACTTATCTAATGCGTTTAGAATTTCTTTTGGTAATATATCTTTTACCTGATTCATTGAAGCAGGGATTAGGTCTAGAAATTTCCAGCCTGTGTTTTCTTCATTGATGGCTAGGTAAGAACCTGATTTGCTGATGGTTGCTTGTAGGCTGTTTTTCTTGAACTTGATTTTTATTTCGCCCATGCTCATTTTTAGCATCTCGCCCATAAAGCTTTGAAACTTTGCTAGTTCTTTTGGGTCTTTAAGCATTTCTTCCATTTTTGCTGTTTTCTCTTTGTCTTCTGATGGAGGTGCAAAATTCATGTCAAGATCCATTGTGTAAGGAATTGTGGTGTAAACGCCTTTGCTGTATTTCTGTACAGGGAAATTAGCTTTTTGCTCAAGCTTAGTGATTTTTGGTGACATGCCACTTTCTTTAACGGCTTTTAATCCTTTGATCATGTCTTCTTTGGACGTCATTTTGAACATCGGGGTATAGATGAAGTCGACTGACTTTTCGAAGTCCCCGTCTAATTGTACTTTTTGATATGCATCTAGTGCGCTATTTAGACTTGCTTCATGTGATGTTTCTTTGGCATTAACGGAGAATGAGAGAATAAGAAAACTTATGATTAGTAATTTATTAATGATTTTCATTTTTTCCTGAGAGATAAATTAAGAGGGTGGGAGTATAACTTAATTAGCGAGACCTCTTAAATATAACTTATCTTAAAACAAGGTTGAGAGGGTTATTTATTACAGGCTAAGGCTGCTGCATAAGACTAAGCAACATATAACCATGAGAATCTTGTAAAAAGAGGGGGGGTGCCATATGGCATTATATTAATCAGTTAGAGAGCTATAAGTTCAATGCTTTGTTTTTGTTTCGGGTTTGAAAAACTCGATGGTTTGCTCTTGTTGTGCTTGTTCGAAGTCACGATCGTAGACAAACTCAATGGAGAAGTCTTCTTCTTTGTCGCCAATACATTTTATTTGTTGAAGGTCTGGCATACGCTTTGCAAGGTAGGTACACATGGCGATTGCTTGTGAGAATTTCTCTTTGAATAAAGCATTAACTAAAGAGTTAGCGACAAATTGTGAACGCTGTAATACATTCGGTGAATCGATAAAGTCTTCACCTAGTTGGATACCGATATCCATGTGCGCATCCATATTATCAAGATAAGCTCGTTGATGACCTGGAACAGGTTTATTACGATCAAATTCCAGTAGCGGTTCTTTATTTAGGCTTACTGTTAAAATTCTGCCGTTCTTATCCAAGGTCATCAAATCCTGCGGCTTTGTATAATTCTTTTGCTTTGATGGTATCTTTTTCTACGCCATCACCTTGTTCGTACATCATTGCTAAGGTTGTGAGTGATCCTTGTAAGCCTTGTTCTGCTGCTTTTTCAAACCATTCTATGGCTTTTTTTGAGTCTTTCTCAATACATTCACCTTGCATATACATAAAGCCAAGACCATGTTGTGCAATGGGATAGCCTGATTCGGCTGAGGCTTGCATCATTTTTACTGCTTGAGTTGGATTCTCAACTGTGCCTAAACCGTTTTGAAACATGATTGCAAGCATATGTTGGGCGTGGGCATCACCTTGATCTGCAAATGGGCTGAGTAATTTCATGGCATTTGCAAAATGTTTAGCTTCAAATGCAGCTATTCCACTGGAAAATGCCATTTCTTCATCGGGTGTGCGATTTGTTTCAGTCATTTTTTTATTTCATAATTTTAAAGATAACGGAGTATATGGGGTTTTATTTTGTTTTAACAATAGCTTTACCCCAATAGGGATATTCAGAACCGCTGTTACTTGCGTATACTGAACGCCATTAAAATTCGAATTACCGCATTTAAGAGGAATTACTAATGAATCAGGAATATTACAACGCTGTTGTAACAATGGAAAAAGCTGGCACTGATGCAGAATATGTACAAGGATGGCAGGGTGGATACCTTGTAAATCCTGAGCGTGAAGAGCAGCGAGTGACAGAAGCATACAATGCTGGTTACGAAGATGGTGTTGAGCACAACATGGATGGTTATAAAAACTGGGTTAAGTAGTACTCAATTTTATAATGATGAAAAAGCGGGCATTGCCCGCTTTTTTGTGTCCGCATGAAAGAGAGTTATTATTTAAGTGTTTTTCATTTTGGTGCCATTTTAATATTTTAAGAAGGTTTATCACGTAATAAAACATGTCGAGAATCTAGCTCAGCGCCTTCTACCCCTTTTATTTCATCTTCTACTAAGCCAACGGATTTTACTGTTTTCTTAAATAGTGAATAAAATTCTGGTAATAAGACTTGTTGGATATAATCCAGTGCCCATTTCTTATCTTTTGGGCCAAGTACATCAGAAATATTCATTCCAAATTCACGACCCATAGAAAATCCCGGTTCATGTTTTTCATCATCCCATTTAGTGTCTGAATAATTTTCAAAGCGCTGATTGAGTTTTTCTATAAATGGGGATCTATAGTCTCCCGGCCCGCTAAAGTCACGCGCATTATCTTGTACATGGTCTGCAACTTTTTTTGCGTACATACTGATTAAGGAAGCGCGATCTTCATCACTAGTGCTAGAGTAGACAATACGATCTAAAGCCTGAATCATAAATGCCATTATTTCTTCAATGACTTCGATGCGTTGTTGTTGAGTATCTATTTGGAAGTCTTCATTCTCTATTTCCAGAAGTGTTTGCATGCCTATTTTCCAGCTATTAAATGCAAGTACACTGACGGCATCTTCAACAGAAACCTCACGCTCTTCTTTGCTCCAATTTGTTTTAATTCGGATTCGCATAACTCTAGATTCCTTAGTTGATCGTTTTAAGTCTCTTAATAAGAGACTGATTAACATTATGAATATAATCTTCTCAAATTTATTTTCACTAAATTATAAGTATGTTGTAAGGAAAAGCGAATACATTTACAAAATCTTGTAGTATTCCAGTATGAATAAGAATATCGATAATGATCTCAAGGAATTAATAGAAACGGTTCAACACAATTGTCATATTGCTGATGCACGTCATGCGGGTGATTACACTTTGTGCGTATATTTACTAAAAATGCGTGAAATGTATCGTTGGGAGCAGGGAATTGACTTTAAAACGCAGCTGACCACGGATGATGTTGGTGACTGGTTAACTGAGCGTGAAGGACTTTGGGATGATATTGAAGAGCAGGACTATAAACCGCTGATTATTAATGGAGACAGCTTTGAGCCTTTTGATAATGATCTAATCAACGTGCTGCTGGATAAGAATAGGCTTGTTTATAATGCAGGTTTAGGTATTCGTTGTCGTCCGCATTTCTTTGTGGCAGATTTGGAGGAGATGGTTAGACATGATGGTTACACTGTTTATATCTCTGGTAAAGAGTATGCAAGAGATATGGCTGCGCCAGCTGCTATGGCTCAGGAAAATAACATTTTTGTCCGGCGTGAGTCATTAAAACGCGTGATTTGGGAGATTCTTGATGATGCACGTGTGACGGGTTTGGATAATCCTTTAACACGAGCGATGAGTTATTACGACTTTGATAATGATGCTGAAGCGGCCATTAATAAAATGACTGAAGCTGAAATCGTATTTGTGATTCAGCATGAAATTGGGGAGGTTCAGGCTGGTAAGATTTTGGGTGATGGTTGGAATAAAATGATGACGGGTCTTGCCCGTACTCAGGCTGAAATTATGCTTCGAGCCATTCGAGATCATCTAGCTGACTCATTGACTACCTTGCCGGTTTTAATAGAACAAAATAATAAAGCGTCTATTCATTTTTACTTTGGGAATATGACAGCAATGCGTAAACAGTTGGCACCAGCATTAGTAGATGCTTATAAAAAATGGCATGAAACAGGGGAGACTGAACAATTAAAAATGTTGATTGATCAGTCTTGGCAACACTGGCAAAATCTTGCTCTGAGTGTGAATGAGCTTTATTCGAACTCAATCAAAGCTGAGCCTATAGAAGAACTGATTATGGCAACAAAACTAATATGAGTAAGTTAAAAGAAGTGGTACCTCATAGCTTTATTTTTGAGAAAAAAGAGGCTTTACCTGATTTTCTATGTGATGACATGGTTGCTCGTTTTGAAAAGAATGAGGAAGACCAGTATGCAGGGCGTGTTGGGTCTAGTATGAATAGTAATGACTCTTTGAAAAAAACCACTGACTTGATTGCCAGTGGAAAAGAGCACTGGAAAGATGTTGATAATAATCTATTTCGTTCTTTAGCCATTGCTTTAAAGGAGTTTAAAGATATTTACCCCTATTTTTCTGATATGAGTCGTTTTAAAGATATGGGGTATAACTTGCAACGCTATCAAGAAGGCGAATATTATCATTGGCATGTTGATGCTGATAATGAAGTATTAGCAAGCAGACAGTTAGTTGCGTTGTGGTATTTAAATGATGTAGAGGAGGGTGGAGAAACTGATTTTGTATTTCAAGAAGCTAGCGTCACGCCTGAAAAGGGTAAATTAATGTTATTTCCCCCGTTCTGGACGCATGAACATCGCGCGCGAGTAGTGACTAAAGGGGTGAAATATATTGCAACGACTTGGATAACATTTCGGTGATTAGCGTGTTTCTAAGTCATATAGGCTCATATCACCTTCTAGATTAAGGTGCATAGCATAGGCATTAGGTATGCGGGATAATATGTATCCCGCCATAAGGGTTCCTGTTTCTTTGTTATTATTCTCTAGTGCAGTAAGAATGCGGTCTGAAACGATTTGACAACGTTGTAATAAGTCTGGATTTTCAACCCAAGTTTGACTCATTTGATAGCCACGATCCATGTCTTTATCGATCATATCAAAGTAATCTTTTGCATCGGTGATAATATTGTCAGGTACTTTAATGACTTGTTCATGCTCATCTATATATATTTTAAGTTGCATAGGTTTTATTCAGCTTCTCAATGATCGTCTGGTAGAGGTTACTAGAAATATGTCATGAGGGCACCTCTATTAATTAGGCATTTCATTTGGAAGCAACAAAAAGTCAGAATCAAGACGTAATTTTGAAGCCATGTCGAGACCTGTCGAAAAGTTGCAACGAAGAGTATGAATTATTGGTATTACCCGTAGGACTAGCTTTCAAGCCATCATATTCGTTGTTGTATCTGTTGTGAAGGTTAAAGTATTCCCTTCGTGATACGTCTAGAATATGATGAATTGAAAACTCGAGATGAATTATCTAATTAAGAGAGATGCCCATTTAAAAACCTTAAATTATGAGGTTGTTTAGGAATTAATTATGTTGTTGCTTATAAAAAATGTATTAACAGAAAATCAATTAAGTGTGATTAGAAGATTGCTGGAAAATGCTGAGTTTATTGATGGAAGGCTTTCGGCAGGAATAGAAGCTAGAAAGGTCAAGAATAATCAAGAGCTTGATCAACAGAGTCCTCTGCATGACCAATTAAATAAAATGGTCATGCCATCATTATTACAAAACCAACAATTTCAATCTTTTTCATTGCCCTTGAAAGTGGCTACACCTTTTTATGCGCGTTATTGTAAAGGGATGTCATATGGTTATCATGTGGATGATCCTGTAATGGGACCTATGAGTGCTCGATATCGTACGGATATATCGATTACAGTTTTTTTAAATGATGACTATGAAGGTGGGGATTTAGCAATAAAAACGCCTTTTGGTACACAGCGATTTAAATCAAAAGCTGGTGATATGTTAGTTTATCCATCAACAAGCTTGCATAAAGTAGATGAAGTGACTAATGGAGAAAGGTTAGTTGCGGTACTTTGGGCTCAAAGCATGATTAAGGATCCACTAAAGCGTGGTTTAGTCTATGAATTAGGGCAGGCAAGAGATATTTTGATAGATTCTAGTGAGAATTCAGTTGAAACGGCTCATGTTAGTAATGTTTATTCGAATCTAGTTAGGCGTTGGAGTGATTTATAGTTAAAGGTCGATTTAAGCTTAATTTTAAATAATCATTGTAACAGTGGTAACTAGTTATCTATTGTAATATATTTTAAATGTGAAGTTAGCGCGCTTTACAGAGGTTTATTCAGCTAAGGTTAAGTACGGTAATGCTATGCTGATCTTAAATATCTATTTGTAACTATCTTAATAAAAAAAATAATGTGTAGGGTAAAGTATAGAATGGAAAATAATAAAAAAGTAATTCTCAAGGCTGCAATTAGTGGTCTACTCCTAGCGGGTTTAACGGGTTCTGCATTTGCAGTAAAAACACTGGAAGAGCAAGAAGCTACTAAGAAAAAAGAAACTGCTGCTGGTAAAGTTAAATGTATTGGGCGTGTTGTTGGTGGTTTGAATGATTGCCCTACAAGTCAGCATGCTTGTGCAGGGATGGGGTTTGAAGATGATGACCCAGAAGAGTTTATATGGCTACCACGCGGCACATGTGAAAGAATTGCGGGAATGAATATTCTAAAGCCAGCAAAAAAAGTTAAAGATGAAGTTTCAAAAAAACCTGTTGTTGAAAAAAACAAAAAGAAGAAAAAGTCTTAATTTTCTATATCCTTAGATTAGATTAGATTAGATTAGAT
>CAZWEA010000057.1:0-19106 GCA_964632635.1 uncultured Cocleimonas sp.
GATGAAAATGCTGTTCATGGGTCAGATAGTGTAGAAAATGCTAAGATAGAGATGGCTTACTTTTTTACTGAAGATGAAATTTGTCCTCGTACACGCTAATCCGAATTTAGTAATATGAGACCTCAGCAGACATACATGACAGAACCTAAAAAAATAAACCTCCTCGATTTTACCTCGGAGACTTTAAAAGCTTTTTTCCTTGAGAGGGGAGAGAAGCCTTTTCGTGCAACTCAGGTAATTAAGTGGATTCATCAGCATGGCGTGGATGATTTTTCTGAAATGTTGAATGTGAGTAAGGCTTTACGTGAAGAACTGCAGTCTATAGCTGAAATACGTTTGCCTGAAATCGCAATTGATAATAAGTCTGAAGATGGTACGCATAAGTGGTTGCTGCGCCTTGAAGATGGTAATTGTATTGAGACGGTTTATATTCCTGAAGATGATCGTGGTACTTTGTGTATTTCATCTCAGGTGGGCTGTGCTTTAGATTGTACCTTTTGTTCGACTGCGAGACAGGGTTTTAGCCGCAATCTAACCGTAGGTGAAATAATAGGTCAGTTGTGGTTAGCAAAAAAAATACTACAACCTGACTCGGGTGCAGAACGTGTTATAAGTAATGTCGTTATGATGGGAATGGGCGAGCCATTATTAAACTTTAATAATGTTGTGGATGCGATGAAGCTGATGCTAGATGATAACGCTTATGGCTTAAGTAAACGTCGTGTTACCTTGAGTACTTCGGGTGTAGTTCCCGCGTTAGATAGATTGCGTGATGAGGTTGAAGTGAGTTTAGCAGTATCTCTACATGCAGCTAATGATGATTTGCGTGATCAGTTGGTGCCGATAAACCGAAAATATCCAATTAAGGAATTACTTGATAGTTGTCATCGTTTTATGTCAGGTAAGGCGGCAAGAGAGAAGATTACAATTGAGTATGTGATGCTGGATAAAGTGAATGATTCTGATGAGGATGCTCGACAGTTAGCTTTATTATTAAAAGATGTACCTGTAAAGGTGAATTTGATACCATTTAACCCGTTTCCTGAAACTCGTTATAAACGATCTTCAAATAATAGAATTCATCGGTTTCGGGATATTCTGGTAGATGCGGGTCTAATTGTTATCACCAGAAAAACACGAGGTGAGGATATAGATGCAGCGTGTGGTCAACTGGCTGGGCAAGTCAAAGACCGTAGTCGTAGGCAAGAACATTTTATGCGAATCGAGTCAGAATAAAAAATACTAGTATTTTTAGGGTGTTAGCATAGATGATCAATGAAATACTGTAAGGGGATGTATTCATGGATATGATTTTAAGTAATAGAAAACTAAGTCGGAAGCTTTTTCATTACATTGCTTTAGGGTGTGTTTGTGTGTCGTTATTAGCTTGTACAGATACTGGCGTAAAAAAGAAAAAGGCTTCAAATTATAACGCTGATCTTGGTATACGTTATTTGCAACGAGGACGCTTAAAACTTGCGAATGAAAAGCTTCAAAAAGCATTGCAACAAAATCCGAATTCAGCGCAGTCTAATCATTATTTTGCTTTGTTGCAGCAACGTCTAGGCAAGAAGAAAAAAGCAGGCCATTATTTTTCCAAAGCCGTTAGTTTAGCGCCAAAGGATCCTGAGATTCGTAATAACTACGGTACTTTTTTGTGCGATACACAACGTGCACAAGCAGCAATTAAACAGTTTTTGGTTGCAATTGATGACCCGCTTTATAGTACCCCAGAGTATGCTTATACAAATGCAGGTATTTGTTTGAGAAAAGTAAAGAATGATGTACTAGCCGAAACTTATTTTCGCAAAGCGTTGAAGAAGAAGCCTTCTTTTCCTTCTGCTTTATTAGAGATGGCAAAACTATTTAATGATCGTCGTAATTACCCTAAGGCGCAGGCTTTTATGTTGCGCTACGAGAGTGTAGGGAAGTCTTCACCTGAGGCATTATTATTATGTCATAGCGTGAATGTTAAAATGGGTTATCATGCGAAAGCTAGTACTTGTAAGACTGCACTTTTACGGTTATTTCCTGCTAGTTCTGAAGCTGAAAAACTGAATAAGTTACCTTGATGTCAGCACAGGAAGGGATTCGCACGCTGGGCTGGTCAAATATGACTTTAACAAAGTCTTGAAGAATTATAATCAAACTAAAATATGGCTAAAAAATTAATGGCTAGAGAAAAAAATAAAATAGAGATACCTGTTGCCCAAGCTGGGGAACTAAAGGCGCGGTTAATTTTGATGCGTGAAGAGGCGGGTTATTCGATCACACAGTTGGCAGATGCATTGTGTCTTTCTGAAGATGTGGTGCAAAAACTAGAAGATGAAAATTTCGAGGAGCTAGCTGAACCTCCCTATATTCGAGGATATTTACGAAATTATGCGAAGCTAGGCGGACAAGACTCTAAAGAAATTATTGCATTATATGAATCTTTAAGAGGCGCTGATGCCAGTGAACTTGACTTTCATATGCGATCTTCTATTGGTGCTGATTTGTCAGTGCAGAAAAAAGGAGCCTCTCCTGTAATGATACAGTTGGTGTTTTTAGCCGCATTGCTATTAGGTATTGCTGGGCTCTCTATGGTACCTGCCGTAAATAAATGGTTTAAAGAAACTTGGAGTAGTTTATCTACTCAGTTCTTAACACCTAATACTGATTCTGCGGATAAGCCTGATTTAATTGGTACATTACCTGTTCCTCTGCCTTTAATTGAAAATAAAGAGGTGACTTCTTCTAGTAATGAAGCAACTACAGAAGAAATAGGCCAAAAAAATGGTACCTTAAAAGGTGAACCTCTAGATGAAAGTTCCTTAAAAGAAGATGCTCAAAATTCTGCGGTTATTAACAAACTATCAGAAGATAGTCAGTCCGATAGTAATAACGATAAGGGTAAAGTACAAAACTCAGCTGATAAAATAGATGATACACAAGAGGAGTCAGATAAAACATCAGTTGGCGAGATTGCTTTGAAGCTAGTGTTTAATAAGGATGTTTGGTTACGTATTAGAGATAAGAAAAAGAAAACGGTTTTTGAGGGTTTAAATAAAGCGGGTACAAATAAATCATTGCAGTTAGAAAAACCTCTAACTTTTAGAGTAGGTAATGCTCAGGGTTTATCGCTTTTTGTCGATGATAAAGTGATAGATATTTCTAGTTATATTAATGGTAGTATTGCCAATTTCACTCTGGAATAAGTATGCCTAAGAAATTACAGTCTGTACGTGGGATGCGTGATATCTTGCCCGAAGATTCAAGTTCGTGGCAATTTATTGAAGCGGCCTGTCGGCACTTGTTTAATCGTTATGGTTATGGAGAGTTACGTACACCTATCATCGAGTCTACCGATTTATTTAAACGCTCAATCGGTGATGCGACAGATATTGTCGAAAAAGAAATGTATACTTTTGAAGATCGTAATAGTGACAGCCTTACTTTGCGACCTGAAGGTACTGCAGGTTGTGTACGAGCGGGTATTCAGCATGGTTTATTTCATAATCAACAACAGCGTATTTGGTATCTTGGCCCCATGTTTCGTCATGAGCGTCCACAAAAAGGTAGATATCGCGGGTTTTATCAAGCGGGTATAGAAACATATGGAATAGCAGGCCCTGATATTGATGCTGAAGTGATAGCTATTGCGGCACGTCTTTGGAAAGAGTTGGGTTTTAAGAACGTTCATTTGGAAATCAATTCCTTAGGTAACAGTGAAGCTCGTCAAGTTTATCGTGAGGTTTTGATTGACTACTTTAGTAATTATCCAGAATTGTTAGATGAAGATTCACAACGACGTTTACACAAAAACCCCTTAAGAATTTTAGATACTAAAAATCCCGCAATGAAAGAATTGGTCGAAAAAGCACCAAGTCTTTTGGATTATTTAGATACCGAGTCAAAAGAACACTTTGATGGTTTGAAAAAACGCTTGGATCAGATGGGTATTACTTATCTGGTAAATGCTCGCTTAGTGCGTGGTATTGATTATTATAATCGTACAGTTTTCGAGTGGATAACTGATGATTTAGGTGCGCAAGGTACGATCTGTGCGGGAGGTCGTTATGATGGCTTGGTTAAGCAGTTAGGCGGCAGGGAAACACAAGCCTGCGGTTTTGGGATTGGGATTGACCGTTTACAGTTACTGGTAGAAGAGCAGCAGCTGTGCCAAATAAATAATGATCCTCATGCCTATTTAGTGATGGTGGGTGATAACACTGAACTTGCAGGTTTGGGTTTGGCAGAAAATCTGCGTGATGCCATTCCTGATATGCGCTTGCTGGTTAATGGTGGAGCGGGTAGCTTTAAATCACAACTAAAGCGTGCTGATAAGTCAGGTGCTGCTTTTGCCTTGATCCTTGGTGAGAGTGAGCTTGAATCAGAAGAAATTACGATCAAGCCATTGCTTAAGGAAATGCAACAAGAGCATGAGCAACAAACTATTTCTCAAAGTGATTTAATAACTTTCATAAAGAAATATATTGATAAATAATCCTATGGTTTTTAATAGAGATAGACATAGTTGCGTGTTATAGTCGCGCATCAGTTAATTTAGGTTGAAAAAATGGCGGATTTAGAACTTAAGTCGGATGACGAAAAAGCAGAAGAACTTAAAGCGTGGTGGCGAGCAAATGGGACATCTGTTGTAGCAGGTGTTGCATTAACTATTGGTGGTTTGTTTGGTTGGAATCAATGGAAAGAACACAAATTAACTCAGTCGGAAGGTGCCTCTAAGTTGTTTTCTCAATTGAGTGCTTCTGGTACTGATTCAGATGTTGTTCTAAAGCAAATTAATGATGAATACGGTTCTACTGTATACGCTTCTTTGGCTGCCTTAACTGCTGCAAAAACAAGTTGTGAGTCTGGCAAAATAGAGCTATGTATTGAACAATTGAAAAATGCATCGAATAGTTCACAAGAAAGTATTGCTTCAGTTGCTAAATTACGTCTAGCACGTGTTTTGATTCTAAATCAAAAATTTGATGAAGCTCAAAAAATTCTTTCAGAAAAGATGCCTAATGCTTACCAGTCAATAATCACTGAATTAAATGGTGATATTCATTTTGCAAAAAAAGAGTACTCTAAAGCACGTGAGGCATATGATCGTGCCATATTAAGTTCCGACGGGCAAAATATTCAAATACTAAAAATGAAGCGTGATGATTTAGGGGATCACCTGAAAAGTGGAGCATAAGCTGTGATTCTTAACTTGAGTCAGCGTTTTAGGCTGACAAATTATATTGTATTATTGGTAGGCTTGTTATTTGTACTAACTTCATGTAGTAATTCAAGTTTTCCTGGTAGTCAACTTTTTGTAAGTAAGTCATCAAAGCCGATACAGCTTGCTACTTTAAAGACTATTACTACTAGCATTAAGGTAAATAAGGCTTGGCAAGTTAACACGGGCAGTGCCATGGGTGAAAATCTAATTCATCCATATATTGATAATGTTGCTGTCTATGTTGCTGGTGGAACAAGCGCGAGTTCTTGGAGCAAATCTGATGGGAAATTATTGTGGAAACTCAATGTTGGTGAAACGATTAGTGCAGGGCTAAATGGCTCATATTCAGATATTTCTTCAAAACAACTCTTCATTGGAACGACTAATGGAAATGCGATTGCTATCGACTCTAAAAGCGGAAAAATTCAGTGGATAGAACGACTAAGTAGTGAAATTTTATCTGTCTCTCCAAGTAAAAATAATCGTGTTGTTTTTAGGACCATAGATGGGAAAATTCATGGTTTGTCATCACATAATGGTGAGTTGATTTGGCAGCGTTCTCAAGATATTCCTTCTTTAACTTTGGTTGGTGCAAGTGTCCCCGTTATTGTGCCACCTTTGGTGATTTCTGGTTTTGATAACGGAAAAGTCGCTGCGTATAATTTACAAGATGGGAGATCTGCTTGGGAGGTCACTCTTGCTATACCACGTGGTCAAACGGATTTAGATCGGATTGTCGATGTTGATGGAAAGATTAAACCTTTAGGTAATGCTTTGTTTGCGGCTTCTTTAAATGGTAGTTCTAGTGGTATCAATATGGAGACGGGAAAACTGGCTTGGTCTAGGTCCTTTTCAACCTCTACTGGTGTTAATGTAAATTCTAATGGTATCTATTCTGCTGATGATAAAGGTAATCTGTGGAAGTTTGACCCACAAACTGGTGCACCTGTTTGGAGCATTGATGATTTAAAGCGCCGTCAGCCTACCGTCCCTGTTTTTGTTGGTGGTTCTTATATTGTGGTTGGTGATAAACAAGGAAACTTACATTGGGTGAATACATCAACGGGTAAGTTTGCTGCAAGAATTAAGGGCGATTTGAGTGGATACTCAGTAGAGCCAATTGTGATGGGCAACAGTATTTATGCCTTTGGTAAAGGTGGTATTTTAAGTAAACATCAAATGCAATAGTTATAAGTTGAGACCTTTGCACGAAAGATATGAAGAATAAAAATGGCTTAATTCCTGCCTGATTTCCCTAAAAATAAACTCAATAGTCCTGCTTGTTAACCAAATCTTTATGAAAAACAAGCGGAAATACGCTCATTTTTCTTTCTCCATACTTCGTGCAAAGATCTCAAGTTAACAGTTGCTTACAAAAAGCATTAATAATATTTTTATTTATTATTCTTAAACCAGTTAAGTAGTCCTGTTGTAGAACTATCGTGTTGGTGTACTCCTTCTTCTGATTCAAGGTCTTGTAGAATATTCTTTGCTAGAATTTTACCTAGTTCCACTCCCCATTGATCATACGAATTTAGATTCCAAATAATTCCTTGTACAAAAATTTTATGTTCATACATGGCCAATAATGATCCTAGAGCTCTTGGGGTAAGTTTTTTAATTACGATTGAGTTACTTGGCTGATTTCCACCAAAGATCATATGAGGTAAGCGTTTTTCAGCCTTGTGTAGCTCTATGTTGGCATTGTGTAATTGCTCGCGGGTCTCATTCATGCTGCGACCCCGCATTAATGCTTCTGTTTGTGCCAAGAAATTAGAAGCCAATATGTCACTATGATTTTGATAGTCGACATGTGACTGTACTGATGCAATAAAATCAGTAGGAATTAGACGTGTACCTTGATGTAGTAGCTGGTAAAAAGCATGTTGTCCGTTTATACCTTCAGCTCCCCAAATAATCTTTCCTGTGGAATAGGTGGCTTGTCTTCCTTGGCGATCTACTGATTTGCCGTTACTTTCCATATCAGCTTGTTCTAGGTATGCAGGTAGCATTCGTAAATTGTGATCATAAGGCAGGACGGCACTGGATTCTGCATTAAAGAAGTTTCCATACCACACCCCAAGCATGGCTAAAATGACGGGTATATTTTTTTCTAATGGCTCACTTTGAAAGTGATTATCCATTTCATGTGCGCCTTCGAGTAACTCAATAAAGTTATCCATGCCAATGTAGATTGCGCTAGCTAAGCCAACTGATGACCAAAGAGAATAACGACCACCAACCCAATCCCAAAAACGAAACATATTAACGGGGTCAATACCGAAGGCTTCTACAGCTTCTTCGTTGGTGGATACTGCTACAAAATGTTTGGCAATATCATCTTCAGTGACACGTCCAGCTCCATCTAAAAACCACTTTTTTGCAGTGTTGGCATTGGTTAGGGTTTCTTGTGTAGTAAATGTTTTAGATGCAACAATGAATAGTGTGGTTTCAGGGCGAAGGTAATTCAACATTTGATCAATGTGGGAACCATCAACATTGGAAACAAAGTGAACTCGAATATTGTTATGTGCGTAAGGTGCAAGTGCCCGACAAACCATATTTGGTCCTAAGTCAGAACCTCCTATACCTATATTTACGACATTTGTGATGGGTAATCCTGCATAGCCTATCCACTGACCGCTACGAATTTTATCTGAAAATACTCGCATTTTTTCAAGTTCAGATTCAATTGCAGGCATAACATTTTCATCATCAACAAAAATAGGTTTGCCAGAGCAGTTGCGAAGTGCAGTGTGAAGAACGGCGCGACCTTCAGTATTATTGATTTTTTCACCAGAAAACATTTTGTCACGCCATTCTTCGACGCCTGCTTGACGGGCTAAATTAAAGAGTAACTCTAATGTTTCTTGGGTGATACGATTCTTTGAATAATCCAGAAGCATATCGTTAAATTGAATTGAGTATCGAGAGAACCTTTGAGGGTCTTGATCAAAGAGGTCAACCATATGATCTTTTTTGACACGCTTGTGGTGGTCTAATAGATCAAGCCATGCAGGTGTGTTAATTAGAGGTGATTTAGCGTTCAGAATGACTCTTTCAGGTCTCATTTTTTCTTCTCTGATAATAGTTATAACGGACTTAATTCGTAAGTAGCCCAACACTTACAATAAGTCTATCACCATTATTCTAGCTGATTTCTGATAATAATGCTTTAAAGAATAGCTAAGTGGTCTTTGATCAAGTCCAATATTCTTTTTAGCTAGTTAATATAGCTGAAACTTTCCCGTCAGATTTTCTACAAGGGAGTGACTGTTCCAGCTCTTAACGTAATGATTTTCTACATTCCCAAATTAATAATGTTTGACCTTGTTTGAGTTTTGAGCGAGAACGCAATCCATTCATTTGCATGATTCTACTTTTATGAATCCCAGTTTTTTGTGTAACTCTACTTAGAGTATCTCCTCGCCTAACCGAGTAAATACGTTGCCAAACACCCTGACCACTTTGTATGCTCGTTGAGTTTTTGAGCCTCGTGCTTGTTCTGTTTGCACAGTTTCCATGTGAAATATTTCGGATGCGTCCTTTATAAGGGCTAAACTGTGAGCGTGGCATTGCTCTTGGCTTAAATATTGAAATAGCTAAGGCTTTATTGTCTTTAAATGATGATACCGACAATACCCCACCACCCTGAGAAAAGAGCTTGTACAGTGATGCTACTTTTGAGACATAGTTTTTTGTTTCTTTGTATGGAGGAATACCGTTGTATTTAGCGACTGCACCTTCGCCTGCATTATATGCTGCAATGGTATGCAGTAGGTCTTCGTCGAAGTGTTTTAATAAAAACTGTAAATAGCGGGTTCCACCTTTGATATTTGAATCTGGATTGAAACTATTTGAAACACCAAACCGTTTTGCTGTAGCAGGCATGAGTTGCATTAACCCCTGTGCGCCTTTTGGAGAAACCGCTTTTTCTTGAAAGCAGCTTTCTGCGATTATGATCGATTTTATTAGTGATTTTGGTACATCATACTTCTGACTATATTTGGTAATGGATTTGTCGTACTTCTTTGCTTTTTTATTAAAGGCTTTGTAGCTTCCTCCTAAGCATTGGTATCTTTTCTTTGTTTTTTTCTTTTTTGTTTTTACATTACTTTTAGATTGTTCTTTTTTAGCAACTGTTTCATTTTTATTGGTTTTTAGTATTAGTTTTTTAGGCGGGCTGAAGTCAACACTTTTCTTGTACTTTCCAGTAAGTACTATTTGTTCAATGCGTGAAAGTGTATCGGTATTATCCGCAAAGCTAGTGCTGGGTAATAATAAAATGAAGAAAACGATAAAGTAGGATTTGATTGGCATATGAAATTAATTGTTAATATAAAAATGAGACCACAATATATCATATAAACATAATTAAGGTTATTTATCACTACCTTGAGTCATGCTAATTAGCTCATCTATCTCTTTTTGAGTAAAGCCAGCCTGTAGCCGGGCTTCTGTATGCAGCGGTTTTTTTAAACCATGCCCCATATATTCGATTAGTAAGTTGCGGAATGTTGTTTCTGGATTTAGATTTTTTAATCTGCAGCAGTATTTAAACCAATGAGATCCGATTGCTACATGTCCTATTTCGTCTTGTAGAATAGTCTCTAGTATTGCCACGGTTTGATTGTCTCCTGCTTTTTTTAAGCGAGTTATCATGCCTGGGGTAACATCAAGGCCTCGAGCCTCTAAAACTCTTGGTACTAAAGCCATTCTTGTTAAAACATCATGATCTGTTTTTAATACCATTTCCCACAAGCCATTGTGGGCAGGAAAGTCACCGTAGCAATAACCTAGGTCACTCAAGCGATTTTCCAATAATGAATAGTGGTAAGCTTCCTCTTTGGCAACTTTTAACCAGTCTTCATAGTATTCATCGGGCATTTCACGGAAGCGATATACGGCATCAAGTGCTAAGTTAATAGCATTAAACTCAATATGTAAAATAGCGTGAATTAACGTGGCGCGACCTAATTTTGACCCTAGTTTACGACGCTTTAAGGTATTTGGGTCAATGAGAACTGGTTTTTTAGGTCGACCAGGGTTTTCAATAGATAGCAAATGTGTGTTAAAACGTTCAAGCTTTTCGGTTTGATGGTGATTATAGAGTTCACTAACACAGTTAATTTTTTCGCTTGGTTTATTGATCATCAAGCAGTGATAAGTTTGTAGGTAAAGGCTCATGTGTTACTTTTTCGTGTAAAACGATTAGTATGATAAGCCTTTTT
Source organism: uncultured Cocleimonas sp. (assembly GCA_964632635.1). Classification (GTDB taxonomy): domain Bacteria; phylum Pseudomonadota; class Gammaproteobacteria; order Thiotrichales; family Thiotrichaceae; genus Cocleimonas. The sequence continues at coordinate 10,447 of CAZWEA010000057.1, forward strand.
AGTTTAAAAAAGTATATGATTCTAAATCTTGTAAAAAAGGGGGGGGTGCCATTACTATAATTAGGGTGATGAATTATTTATACATTTATTTGCTGAATGTCTCCCAATATGGAAGAATTGGCATAATATAGAATTTTTGGAGTAAGTCGTGATTGATGATGAAGGCTTTAGGGCCAATGTGGGTATCATCCTTTCAAATTGCGACGGTAAAGTTTTTTGGGGTAAACGTATTGGGCAGACTTCTTGGCAATTTCCTCAAGGTGGAATTGATGAGGGTGAAACACCTTTGCAAGCAATGTTTCGAGAGTTAGAGGAAGAGACAGGGTTGCTTGAAAAGCATGTTGAAGTCGTAGGGTCTACTGCTGATTGGTTGCGATATCGATTACCAAAAAAAATGATTCGTCGTTGTAAAAATGGGAAGGTGTGTATTGGGCAGAAACAGCGTTGGTTTTTATTAAGGCTAATATGTGAGGACTCATCTGTCAATCTTGCAGCCTGTGAAATTCCTGAGTTTGATGGTTGGCGTTGGGTGAATTACTGGTTGCCTGCGAAGGAAGTTATTTATTTCAAACGCCGTGTTTATGAACGTGCTTTACAGGAACTAGCTCCTTTGACTTTGCTAGCGAATGAAAAATTAGTCAATAAAAACCAAAAATAGATGTAGACGGAAAATAAATTGCCTGTTTCTAATTCTGAATTATTTCCCTTTTTGCGAGAATACGGACGTCATTCTATGGCGTATACGAGCCTTGAGCCGGATTTTAAATATTTTCTTCTTGAGGGTGTGGGTTATATTGCCTATATCACTTATACACATTGGTTGTATGCTAGAAAAGCGCGTCAGATTGTTTTGGCAGATCCTGTTTGTGATTCTGAAAACTACAGTGAGATTGTAGATCGTTTTGTTGAACAATTTCCAGATGTGATTTTTGTGCAAAGCTCGAAGCACTTTGCAAAGGTCTTGGATGAAAAGGCTTATCAAGTCAATCAATTCGGAATTGAAACTGAAATCCTCATTGATGGATTCAATTTGAAAGGAAAGTTGCGGGCAAAGTTAAGGCAATGGCGAAATAAGTGTGAGCGTGAAGATGTCGAGGTTAAAGAACTTTCAATTGAACAATGCCAGAATGTTGATGAAATAAAAGCCTTATCTCAAACTTGGTTGGACAAAAAAGGTGGAGCTGAATTTAGTTTTTTAGTGCGCCCGCTACGCTTTGAAAAAGAAATAGATGTACGATATTTTTGGGCCTTTAAAGATAATAAGCTGATTGCTTTTGCAACATTTGATCCAATGTATTCTAAAGGCAATATAGTTGGCTATTACCATAATATCGATCGATTAGGTGAAAACGCGCCACATGGTACCAGTGCCCTAATTGTTTTGAAGGCTATCGAAGTATTTGAACAAGAAAATATAGAGTTTGTCTCTCTAGGGATGTCGCCACTTTATTTGCAGCGAGGAATGGCACTGGAATTTAATCACCATCACTTCACAAGAAAAGCTTTTTGGTATGCGTTTGAGAAGCTTAACTTCCTTTATCCATTTAAGGGCAATGCTTCACATAAGAATAAGTTTAATGGGGTAAAGAAACCAGTCTATATATCAAGTACGAATGGGACAGGTCTTATAGAGGTTTTTCGAATGATGAAGGCTATAGGTATGTTGTAAAACAAATGTCTTACAGCATTGTTTGGATGTAGGGTGTTATTATAATTCAAATGTTAGTTTGAACTTTTGGGTTAGATCCAATCAAAGTGATTGTGGATAATTTCCTGTAGGTCATAGAAAGTACAAATATGTCTACTGGTCATTTTATAATCTTCTAAAATCATGTAGAATCCCTCATTATAAAAGGGGCTATGAGAATTTCTCAAGGTAAACCAATTGTCAGAACAAAAAAAGAAAATAGCCATAGTTGGTATGGCATGCCGATTTCCAGGCGAGGCAAATTCACCAGAAGCTTACTGGAATGTTTTAAAGAAAGGCAAAGATGTCGTTACTGAAATAAGTTCTGATCGCTGGGGTACTAATTATTATCAGCATCCTGATAAGAAGGAACCTGGTAAAAGTTATACATTTGCAGCAGGTGTTCTACCTCAAGTAGATGAGTTTGATGCAAGTTTTTTTGGTATTTCTCCACGAGAAGTCGCTCAGATGGACCCCCAGCAAAGGCTTTTGTTGGAATTAACTTGGGAAGCATTGGAAGATGCTCAGAAAAAGCCAGAGTCAATCGCTGGTTCTAAATGTGCAGTCTACGTAGGTATTGCAAGTACTGATTATGCACATCGTCGAATGGATGACTTAAGTTCTTTAGATCCATATTCAATGACGGGTAATACCGCAAGTATTGCTTCCAATAGAATTTCTTATATTTTTGACCTGCATGGTCCTAGTGTATCGGTTGATACCGCTTGCTCTTCTTCTTTGGTTGCATTGCATCAGGCGTGTAATGCTATTTGGAATGGTGATGCTCCAATGGCTATTGCTGGTGGTGTGAATATGTTATTGCATCCATTCGGCTTTGTTGGATTTTCCAAAGCTTCAATGCTATCTCCAGGCGGGCGTTGTCGTGCTTTTGATGCGTCAGGCGATGGTTATGTTCGTTCAGAGGGTTCTGCAGTACTTTTCCTCAAACCATTAGAAGATGCCGAGGCTGATGGTGACCCAATCCATGCAGTCATAGTTGATACAGCAATAAACTGTGACGGTCGTACCAATGGTATTACGCTTCCTAGTACAGAAGGTCAAGCAAGCTTACTTGAATCTATCTATGAGAGATCAGGCGTTAGTTCTGATGATCTTACCTATGTTGAGGCACATGGAACAGGCACAGCAGTTGGAGATCCTTTAGAAGCTAGGGCGTTAGCCAAAGTATTAGGTAGAACAAGAACAAAACCTCTTCCAATTGGTTCTGCAAAAACAAACCTAGGACATCTTGAAACAGCCTCAGGTATGGCAGGGTTATTAAAAGTTATTTTAAGCCTTAAAAATAGAGCAATTCCCCCTTCTTTACACTTTAATGAGCCTAATCCTAATATTGATTTTGAGGGTGATAAATTATCCGTTGTCACCGAGTTCACGCCAATTGAGCCAACAGATACCCCATTAATTATGGGCGTTAATTCATTTGGTTTCGGAGGTGCGAATGCTCACGCTATTGTTGAAGAATATAAAGAGTCAGAATGTCTAGCAGGAAAAAGTACTGGAAAGAATGTCAGCATAGAGAAAGGGGCCGCACCAGATAACGAGATGCCACCCTTATTCTTATCAGCTCATAATGATGCCGCACTTAAGATGATGGCTGGTCAGTACCGTGATTTACTTCATCGAGAAGATATAACGTATCAGGATGTTGCTTGGTCAGCATATAAAAATAGGCAGCAGTTTAGTCATGGTTTATCAGTACATGCGGACAATTTACATGATGTTATCGAATGCCTCCATGCCTACTCCCAGGGTGAAATACACACTGGGGCAACGCTAAGTAATAAAGTTGATTTATCTGATGGTACAAATAGTTCTAAGGCAAAATTAGCTTTAGTGTTTTCTGGAAATGGGTCTCAGTGGCAAGGGATGGGATGTGAACTTCTGGCTACGGAACCTTTGTTTTTAGAAACAGTAACGCAAATAGATAAGCTTTTTAAAGTATATGATGATATTTCCATAATCGAAGAATTCAAATCGAAAGAATCACGTCTGCACTTAACAGAAGTAGCTCAGCCATTATTGTTTGCGTTACAAGTGGGAATGATTCGAGTTCTTGAGTCAAAAGGATTAATTGCTAGTGCTGTTGTAGGGCATAGTGTCGGAGAGGTTGCTGCTGCTTGGGCTGCTGGAATATTGTCATTAGATCAAGCTGTAAAAGTAATATATCACCGTAGTCATGCTCAAGGTAAAACGAGTGGGTCTGGGCGTATGGCTGCTGCGGCAATGGGACATGATGAGATTACACAATTAATAAAATTTTTGAATCTTACTGCCGATGTGAGTATTGCAGGTATTAATAGTTCTCGCTCAGTCACTCTTTCAGGGTCTTTAACTGCATTACAACGATTATCTGATTATTTCAAAGAACGCGGAACTTTCTTTTATTTACTTGACCTTGACTATGCATTCCATAGTCCTTCTATGGATATTGTTGAAGATGAAATAAAACAGAAACTGGATGATTTGGTCTTGAATAGATCATCTGAGAGAGATTTTTATTCTTCTGTTACGGGGACAAAATTAGCTAAGTTTAATCTTGATGCAACGTACTGGTGGGATAATATTCGTAAGCCCGTTAACTTCTCTTCTGCAGTGAACGAGTTGTTGGATGATGGGTATCAGGTCTTCTTAGAGGTAGGACCTCACCCTGTATTACGTACTTATTTAAACGAATGCAGTAAAGATAAAGAGATAACAATTTTGACAACTGCTACAGCAAAACGTCAAAGTGAGTCTAAAACAGCTTTATTTAATGCATTATATGATTGTTACCTCGGTGGTTGCCCTATAGATAGTAGTAAGATATTTTCGAGTGCTAGCTATACATCTATAATACTTCCGCATTACCCTTGGCAAAGAGAAAAATATTGGTACACCTTAACGCCTGAAGGTGGAAATTTGGTAAATCGTGTTCGCGAACATCCTTTGTTAGGCTATCGTTTAAAGAATCATGAGTCCAGTTGGGAAAATCAAATTGATACGCAGCTCCTTAGCTATTTAAGTGATCATGTAGTTGATGGAGCAGTGGTGTTTCCAGCTGCAGCATATGTAGAAATGACATTGGCTGCATCTTCTGCCTATTTTAATACAGATAATACTGATGGTAAGCAATGGGAAGTTGAGAATATAGAAATACGAGCTCCTATTTTGTTGGATAATAGTAAAACACTTCGTTTTAAACTATTTCAAGATGATGGAAGTTTTGTCATCAGTAGTAGGGATCGTCTAAGTGACACGCCTTGGATTACGAATGTCGTTGGTAGATTACTGGGAGATACCAATAAAAGGCAGCCAAAAAAGTTAGCATTAGATACTTTAATAAATAATGCAAAGAAGACTATTACTTCAAGTGGACATTACCACTTAACAGAGTCTGTAGGTCTTCAATACGGCCCTGCCTTTCAAGGAATTGAAGACGTTTGGGTATTATCGCTCGCTGCTTTGGCTAAGATTAAAGTACCTAAGATAATTAAAGAGAATAGCAATCCCTATCAACTACATCCTGCTTTACTGGATGCAGGTTTTCAAGTACTTGTAGATATCTTTGCAGATGAAATTGAACAGGGCAGTCAAGCTGCTTTGATTCCAGTACAAATTGGTAAACTGTATTTTTACAGGACTATGCAGGACTTGTCGTATTTGCATGTCGATGTGATAAAGCAAAGCCCTCAATCAGTTGTTGCAGATTACCTATTGCTAGATTCTACAGGTGAAGTATTAGCTGAATTAAAGAATTGTCGATTTAGGGGCGTTCAACTTGTTCAAAGCAAAGCAAAAGTTCCGACTAGCTATGAGTTTAAACCTTGGCTATTACCTTTTTTGAAAGCCGGTATTAGCTCTCCAATTTCAGAACCTGCAGCTTTAGTGTCACACGCCAGAAGCTATCTTGAGGATCATGAAAAAGTATTAAAAAGAGATAAGCATTACCAGGAAGTTTTACCACTTTTTGATGTAATGGTGTCTATGTTCGCTTTGCAAGCTATTCAAGAGCTTAATCCAAAAGGGGATGAATTTACGCTTAAATCATTAGCTGAACAGGCACATATAGAGTCTGTTAAATTACCTTTACTTGCTCGTTTGTTAGAAATTTTAGTTGAAGATGACTTGGCCAGTTTTGAAAATGGGCGATGGATGCTAGCGACTGATAGTGATTTGCCATCAGCTGAAGATATTTGGTTGTCAGTTTTAGGTGACTCCCCGGAATATTTACCTGAATTAATGTTATTAGGTCGATGTGGAAAACACCTTGCTGATGTGTTACAGCATAATATAGATCCAGATAAAATTCTCTACTCAAGTAAAAGTAGCATACAGCAACATTGGAGTGTGTCTTCTCCAAGTAACTCAAGCATGAATCTTGCTTTGCGAGATACAGTCAGTGAAATTATTTCTGAATGGCCTGCAAATCGGCGGTTAAGAATTTTAGAAATAGGGGGAAATGATACTGAACTTAGTCAGTTGATTCTCCCTATAATCCCAACAGATATCTGTGACTATTATTATATTCATCATGATGCTGATTTACTTTCAAAAGCAGAGTTCGATCTTGAACAATGGCGGTTTGTGCAAACAGAACAATTAGACTTAAGTTTGGATATTACAACCGATAATTGTCTAATAGAGCTGGCAAGTTTTGATATTGTTATTGCCGCAAATACTTTATATCACTCAGATGACTTTGCAAAGGCACAGAAAAACATAAGAAGACTACTGACGCCAAAAGGAGTATTACTGCTAATTGAAAGACAAACCGATCGTTTTATGGATATGACTTTTGGTTTGCAAGCGGACTGGTGGATTCACACGACAGACAACCTTAGCCCAACCCCTTTATTGATGTCAGCAAATACTTGGAGAACACAGTTAAAAGGTGTAGGTTTTGATCAAGTGGAACTGCTTATTGAGCCTCAATCAACGGGTGATGTTGGTGCATTTATGGTGGTGGCTAATCACGTAGATACGTCCTTGAATAAAGAAAGTGAAGTTGTAGAGCCTGAAAAGAAATTCAGTAAAACTTGGATGATTTTAAAAGATAGCAGTGAATTGTCGTCAACTGTATCTAATGCTATAGAGTTAGAATTAAAGAAAGCAGGTGATACAGTCGTTACTGTTTCTGCTGGTGCAACTTATAAACGACTTGGCCCAAGACAGTTTTCAATCGCTGTAGATAGTCAAAATAGTGCAAAAGAAGAACACTTTGACCATGTTATTGAAACACTTGAGAAGCTAGATATTCAATGTGATCATATTGTTCATTTGATGGGTTTACGTTGGCATTCTGATCTTGCAAGCTCTGATTCTACTATTACTGAGTTGCAGAATCTTCGTTGTTCAAGTCTTGTAGACCTGATTCAAGGTTTACAAAAAGTACAACCTGAAGTAATGCCTAGACTTCACCTAGTTACATCAGGTGGTGCAGTTATAGCAAATTATGAAGATGCATTCAATTTCGATAACAATCCAACACAGGCTGCTCTTTGGGGGCTTGGCCGTGTTGTGATGAATGAGCATCCTGAATTGGATTGTCACTTAATCGATTTACAAGGTAATTTTGATTTAGATATTACCAGTAAACTATTGATTGATGAGCTTTTGCTCAATGTGAATACGAAAGAAAATGAAGTGATTTTGAGTGAGAATGTAAGGCATGTTCTGCGTATGAGTAGAACAAAGCTTGATAAAGTAGAAATAAAAGATAAGGAAATATCTACTCAAAACAACAAACTACCCCCTCCTTTCAGTTTATATTTTAGTACAGCAGGTCAGCTTAAAAATCTTAAATGGAAAGAATTACCAGATTATTTTTTACGTGCTGATGAGATCGAAATAAAACCACATGCGGCTGGTTTAAACTTCCGCGATGTGATGTATGCGATGGGCTTGTTATCTGATGAAGCAGTCGAAAATGGATTTGCAGGACCAACGCTTGGAATGGAGTTATCTGGAACAGTGATGGCTGTTGGCAGTGCAATTTCAGAATTTAAAGTGGGTGATGCAGTCGTAGGGTTTGCACCTGCTTGCTTTAGTTCAAGAGTCATAACTCAAACTACTGCTATTACACATAAACCAAAGGGGTGGAGCTTCGAAGAAGCAACAACAATCCCAACAACTTTTTTCACTGTTTATTATGCACTTAGACATCTCGCTCAAATCCAACCTGGAGAGAAGATATTAATTCATGGCGCAGCAGGTGGTGTTGGTATTGCTGCCATTCAATTTGCTCGTTACTGTGGAGCTGAAATATTTGCAACCGCGGGGAGTGATGAAAAGCGGGACTTTGTTCGTTTGTTAGGGGCTGATCATGTTATGGATTCTCGTTCATTAGCTTTTGCTGATGACATTATGGAAATCACAAAAGGTGAAGGGATCGATATTGTGCTTAATTCACTTGCAGGTGAAGCCATTACAAGAAACTTATCAGTGCTTAAGCCATTTGGTCGTTTTCTTGAACTTGGCAAACGAGATTTTTATGAAAATAGTAAAGTGGGTTTACGTCCATTTAGAAATAATATTTCTTATTTTGGAATAGATGCAGATCAGTTGTTGATCGAGCGTCCAGAGCTCGCAAACCGTTTGTTTAAAGAAATGATGTCTCTATTTGATAGTGGTAGCCTGCGTCCTATGCCATACCGTAGTTTTCCTGCAACTAGAATTCAAGATGCATTTCGTTACATGCAGCAGTCTCGTCAGATTGGCAAAATAGTTATTTCTTTTGAAAATGGTAACGGAATTCCAGCTGAAGAAATAGAACAATTAGACACTCAAGATGAAGAATTGAAGTGTATTCCTACTGCAAGTTATCTTGTGACTGGTGGCTTAAGTGGTTTTGGATTAAAAACAGCATGTTGGTTAGTTGAAAAGGGCGCACGTTCCTTGATTCTGATAAGTCGTAGTGCAGAGATCAGGGATGATGATGCTAAAAAGACAATAAGAGCACTTCAAGATAAAGGAG
>CAZWEA010000058.1:0-5083 GCA_964632635.1 uncultured Cocleimonas sp.
CCTAATTCAGCTATTTCAAACATCAATTCTATTTCTCTGCAAAAAGTGCGTTTAATGAAGCTTATTGGTATTGCTGTAGCAGGCTTTGCTACAATGGCATACTTTATTACAGGCTAAAATATTTACATCACTAGTGTAGTAGCGCGTCTTCTCATGTTAAATTATCCACATGGCAAGATACGAATCAATTAATCTACTTTACAAACACCTTAAACAAGCACGCTACCCACTTACAAAAAAGCAACTTGAAGAAAAACTTGAATGTTCCACTGCGAGTATTGAGCGATATATTGCTGAACTACGTGATACTTATTCATTAAATGTAGAATATGTTCGCGAGTACAAAGGCTATCAACTAGTCCGCGATGAAGACAATGAAATTGAACTTCCCAGTCACCTTTTTACCACTGAAGAAATTAATGCACTGCTATTAATTGATCAAATCATTAATAACTTAGAACCTGGGTTTTTAGAAAGTGATACACAAGCTTTAAAGGAACACTTAAGTAAAATTCGCTTGAAATTTGGCGCGGATGAAAATAATGAAGAGCTGCATTCTGCCAATCGCATTCGTATGATCAACATTGGCAAACGCCAAGGGAATATAAAATACCTAAGTCTAGTCACTCAAGCCGTTTTACAAGGAAAGCAAATCACTATTCACTATGGTGGACGTTCGGGAGATAAAAGCAGAGCCGAACAAATGACGGCAGATTTACCACGAACTTTGTCCCCACAAAGACTGACTCATTATCGAGATAATTGGTATTTAGATGCATGGTGCCATACTCAAGAAGCATTACGCACCTTTGCACTAGAGCGAATGAGTGATCTAGAGTTACATAAAAGCGCTCGAAAAACACTAAGTCACGATGCTTTAAATGCTCACTATGCACAGACGTTTGGCATCTTCGGCGGTAAAGTCAAAGGCATTGCTAAATTAAAATTTACCCCACATCGCTCCCAATGGGTAGCAGAAGAAATCTGGCATAGAGATCAGCAAGGAAGCTGGCTTGAAGATGGAAGCTATCAGCTGGAAATACCTTACGGCAGTGATATTGAGTTACTCGGTGATATTTTAAAATATGGTGATCAGGTGGAGGTAATAGAACCTGTAGAACTACGTGATCGGATCAAAGAGCAAATCGATAAGTTGCAACTCTTATATCGAAGTTAATTGTTAAAAAATAGGGGGGGTGCCATTTAATCAATGGACTTTCTTTGATCAAAGTACAGTAAATAAAAAATAAATGATTTCTACTCCCTCACAGACTGAGGGACTGCCTGCGTATTCTGTGTTACATCAACTAACAACACGGAGACGACTCAAAATGAATACTTCAACCGTTAAAGATATTTTTGGTGCCATCCTTTTTCTTTTATTGATGTGGGGAACCAGCTACCTTTTCTTATTATTGGAAAGACTATAAATTCCCGAGTCATATCTGATTTAAATATCTATGCAATCCCCAGTATAGCCCGACGCTGAAATGCGTTTTAGCTCATCACTTGTCATTCAGGTGGTGGGCTTTTTTATTGTAGTGTTATTGTCGTAAAGTGTTAATACAAAGTGCCTACAAAGTAGGCACTTCATGAAACTAGATCTACTGCGTAGCAGCTCCAGAATCTTCCTTATTCTTCTCGCTATTTTTGCCATCGATATCTTCACAGGTTGGCAAGGTGAGTTTCTCCTTGTCAGCTGCGTTCATTGCATCCACTTCAGCTTTCGGGATACATTCGATGATTGCAGAATCGCCATCAACTATCTTGGGCATCTCTTCAGTTTGGGCAAAGGCTGACATTGAAGCCCCCATTGCTAAAACGGATGCTAGTACGATTGAAGTTGAAACCGCTGTTTTTTTAATAGTCATTTTATTTACTCCATTAAGTTATTTTCACTATTAATGGGCACCTCTACAGAAGTAAAAGTACCCTCGCTAATCATTACATCCTTCCATGTAATGATCTATTTGAAGCCTGTGTTCTCTTTATCAAAAGTGCTGATAAATTGATCACACTAGCTTCGGGAAATACGACTGGGAGTATTTCAAATAGTTTCAAAATAATTTTAAAAAAGATATTTTCTAAAGGAAGTACATAATAATAAAAACTTTATAAGTCATTGTTTTTAGGTGCTAATTTAGCTTCAGTTAAAGCTGAAATTATTTATTTATTTTTAATGATATTGTGAATAGCTTCTAAACCTTTTCGTAAAACATCCTTATCTTTGGCATAATTAATCCGAATACATTGATGTTTGTGCGCCCAATTATCATCAATATCTATAAAGAAATTATGCCCCGGAATCACGTAAACATCTTGTGCTTTAAGTTTGTTATAAAGTTCTTCACTGGTGATATCTAATTCCTTAAACCATAGCCACATAAAAAAAGCACCTTCGAGTTTATGCAAATATACAGGTAGCCCAGAAAAGACCTCATTGAACAGTGCTACTGCTGTTTCAGCCTTATTTTGATAATAAGGCTTAATAATATTTTGACTTAAGCTTAATAACTCTTTGTCCTTAATCATTCGCGTCAAAAGCGTTGGGCCGACACTATTTGGCGCGAGTGTCATGATGCTGCTAATACGACTCAAGGCTTCGATAATTTTCTGATTCGCAATCACAATTCCTGTACGTAATCCGGGTAAGCCCAGTTTTGATAATGACATACAAAGAATAGTATTAGAATTCCAACTCAGTTGAGCATCAGTATAGATTGCACCAGGAAAAGGATGACCATAGGCATTGTCGATAATTAATGGAATATCATATTTTAGAGCTAAGGCATCAAGTTGTTTTAGCTCGTCATTGGTAATCACATTACCCGTAGGATTGGTTGGGCGAGAGACACAAAGTGCCCCAATATTGTCATTGTTTTCAAGCGTCTCTATAAGCTTCTCAAAATTAATTTGATACTTAAATTGATTCATCTCTTTTTCAAGCATCCTAATGTCGGGTTTGATCGACATAAACATATCATTGCTTAAACCTTGATCAGCATAACCGATATATTCAGGCGCTAATGGAAAGAGAATTTTATTGGTAGAGCCATCCTCCATCTTTCCTGCAAACAAATTAAACAAGTTAAAAAAGCTACTCTGACTGCCATTGCTTAAGGAGATATTATCCTCACTAACATCCCACCCATAGTGACTTTGCAGTAGCCCTGCCATTGCTTTTCGAAACGCGTCATAGCCAAGAGGACCATCATAAAGCCCCAACATTTGATCTACATCTGAGTTATGGATTAGGCTTTGTAACTCATTAACAAAAATATCATGAGCTTCAGGGATCATGGCAGGGTTTCCACCACCTAGCATAATGATATCGGGGTTGCCTGATTGGTTTGCTTTACCAAGATCGTCCATTAGTTGAGTAATGCCGCTGGGACGGGTAAATTTAGTACCGAATTTTGAGTATTTCATGGGGTAATTATACGGGTGAAGTTGTTTTGTCGTCTAGGTTTGTTGTAGCTTGAGCTTTTTAATTGTGTAAAAAAGGGGGGGGTGCCATTATAAATATTGCGAGCTTTATATGGCACCCCCCGTGTTTTTACAAGATTGCAGATCAAAGTTGGGATAAGTTTTTTGAAATGTTTTCTAATGTGTAATAGCAATAATTACATTGCCTTTTTTATGTCCTTTATCAACATATCTATGTGCTTCAACAATTTGCTCTAAGGGGTAGACTCTATCTATAACAGGCTTCAAATTACCCGATATAGCCAGCTTTTTCAGAAATTCTATATATTCTTTAGACTCTCCTGCCACACCACAGATTAGATTATTCTTAAAAATAGAGAGTAAGTTTGTGAATAAGCCTGCATTTATTGAAATTAGTTTGCCTTCATTTTTTAGTAAGTGTTTGCAGCGTGATAATGGAAGATTACCCACTGCATCAAGAATAACATCATAAACGTCACCCGTTTTTACAATATTTTCTTTGCTATAGTCAATGACTCTATTTGCACCAAGTGATTTAACTAATTCTATATTAGTGGTACTACAAATGCCTGTTACATCAGCGCCCAGATATTTTGCAAGCTGAATTGAAGATGTACCTACTGAACCGGATGCGCCATTTATTAATATATTTTGACCTGTTCCAAGTTTTGCTTTTTCTTTTAAGAAATGTAGTGCTGTTTGTCCACCAAATAGAACGGCAACTGCGTCATCATGATTTATTTCAATTGGTTTTTTTATAAATGCTGCTTTTTCAGATAAGCAAATGTACTCAGCATTTGCTCCAAAGGACATGCCCGATGTTCCATAAACCTTATCTCCAACTTTGAACAAGGTTGTTTCTTCCCCGATTGATTCAACCTCTCCAGAAAATTCCATTCCCGGAATGGTTTTTCTTGGTTTGAAAAGGCCAAAGACTAAACGTGTGGGTAGCCAGAAGCCAATAGGTATTTTAAAAGAACGCAGCCGAGCATCCCCAATGGTAACTGTGCTTGAATGTATTTTTATTAAAACCTCATTACCCTTAGCTATAGGTTTGCTTACCTCGATGATTTTAAGAGCATCAGGCCCTCCATATTTCGTCCATGCTACAGCTTTCATATATTTTTATTTCCTAGTTACTTACATTAATACAAATGACATAGGCTAGAATTAGTTTTAATATCGGTTTTGATTTATCAGACATAGAGAAATACCCAATGATACTTGATTCAATTCTATGCTGTCCTCAGTGTGGATTCAAATACAAAGAAGAAATGCCGCAAAATACCTGTCAGTACAGCTATCGATGCCCTTCTTGTGAGGTGGTAATAAAGACTAAAAAAGGGGAGTGTTGTGTATACTGTTGCTATGGAGATTACCCATGTCCACAAGCTCAATTAATTGGCTCTGCTTGTTGTAGCCCGGATTAACTTATATTGAATTAATAATATAGAGGTTTAAGGGGTTTCTAACTGATTTAATCATAGACACCTTAAGAAAATTAGTTTTTTCTTGAACCAAACTGTTTTTTTTTAATACCTATACTAGTATTAGTATTAATGCCATTTAAAATGGTAATAGCCTAACCCCCAGATAGGAGCAAGACGATAGCACAACTCTTGGATTCCACAGAACA
>CAZWEA010000058.1:5183-9734 GCA_964632635.1 uncultured Cocleimonas sp.
AGTGAAACAATTGTTTTTTCGAATATTCTGTGAAACCAAATGCTTGTACTCTCATTCGCGCTCCTATCTGGGGGCAGGCTAATAGTTTTTTATTTGTTAAATTCAGGTTGATGTAATTTGAATTTTTGAAGTTTTTTAATGATTAAGGGGTAGTATCTATGACTTTCTTTTTATGTAAACTCTGGCCATATCTGGCGGGTGGTTTAATTGGTTGGCTTTTAGCAGGTTGGTTTGCAAGACGACTTAAGCATTCTCAAGTGGTTGAAAAAGTAGTTGAGAAGGAGGTAGAAAGAGTTGTAGATAATCCTGAGCATTTATCACTGATTGGCAAGCTGGAAAAAGAAAACTCAAAAATTCCAGAACTTGTTACCAAGATTGCAGGTTTTCAATCTGGTGGTGGTAAAACGGTAACAGTTGATAACCCTAAACTACTTGCAAAAATTAAAACATTAGAAGAAGAAAATGGGAAAATAGCAGGGCTTCGAACAAAACTGACTGCTTTCGAAAATACTGAGCCTCAAGTCATAGAGAAACAGGTAGAGAAGGTTGTTGAGGTTGATAGTCCTGAATTGCTAGCACGACTTAAAATGCTAGAAGAAGAAAATGGAAAAATATCTACATTACAATCAAAGCTGACTGCATTTGAAAACGCTGAACCACAGGTAGTAGAAAAAGAAGTGGAGAAGCTTGTTGAGGTTGATAATCCAGAGTTGTTAGCTCGGATTAAAACCTTAGAAGAAGATAATGCACAGATAGCAACACTTCGATCAAAACTCACAGCTTTAGAAGGTGCGGAGCCTGTGGTTGTAGAAAAGACTGTAGAAAAACTAGTCGATAATCCTGAACATTTAAGTAAAATAAGTGCTCTTGAAGGACAGTTAGCAGTCTATAAACGTGGTCCTATTATTGACGTTAAAGCAGCAAAAGCTGCCGGAATAGCGATCAAAAATGAGAATGATCTAACGGCTATTGAAGGTATCGGTCCCAAAATTAATGATCTAATCAAAGCTGATGGTATTCAGACATTTGCGGCACTCTCTAATACAGATGCTTCGGTGATTCAGAAAACCTTAGATAATGCAGGTTCAAAATATCAAATGGCGAATCCAGGGACTTGGCCCGATCAAGCTAATTTAGCAGCAAATAACCGTTGGCCTGCACTTAAAGCCTTACAAGATGTATTAATAGGAGGTGTTTATCCAGATGCATCGAAATCAGGTGCTAGTGCAAAAGGAAGCAACAGTTCAACTGTAGCTAAAAGCAGTAAAGCTACACCAGTTGTAGTGCTTGATATTAGTGCAGCTAAAGAAGCTGGGTTTGTTGTTCGACAAAAAAATGGTCAAGATGACTTCACTTTAATTGAAGGAGTAGGACCTAAAATTAATGAGTTGATTCATGCAGATGGAATTCATACTTTCACTGATTTAGCTGAAACTAAAGTTGAGCGTATTCAAGGTATTTTAGATAAGGCAGGCTCAAGATATTCACTCGCAAACCCTGGAACCTGGCCAGCTCAATCTGATATGGCAGCGTCAAATAGGTGGAAGGATCTTAAAGCATGGCAAGATGAATTGGATGGGGGGAGATAAGCATGAGTAATAAACAGATATCACCAGAATGGGCAGGATTTCGTAGCTTGTGGGTTGTTGTTGCAATTATACTCTTTATATTGCTTTTATTAATGTGGTTACTTGGTTATGGGCCTGGCGGTAGGAATTGTCAGGTAGCTCCAGTCGCCGTTGATACACTTAAATCAACAGCGGTTGAATTACCAAAAGTTGATGCCTCCAAACTGATTTCACCTGACAAGTCTGCTCCTAGCTTATCGCTTAAAGACTCATCTATTGTTCGTTTAATTGCAGGTCAAAGCTTTACAGATGCTGGCGCTACTGCAACGGATAACATAGATGGGGATGTAACGGTTAAGGTCACAGGCGAAGTTGATAGTAAGACTCCTGGAGAGTATGAATTAGTTTACACAGCAACTGATGCAGCAGGAAATACTTCAACACAAACTCGAAAGGTTATAGTCGAAGAGAAAATGAAAGAAGTGGCTATTGTGGCTCCTGATAAATCAGCACCAACAATTGTATTGAACGGTGACTCTGTTGTTAAAGTAGAGGCAGGGTCTAATTTTACTGACCAAGGAGCCAAGGCATCTGATGGTATTGATGGTGATGTGAAGGTTACAGTAAGTGGTAACGTTGATAGTAAGACTCAAGGTGAGTATACACTGACTTATACAGCCCTTGATGCAGCTGGGAATAAAGCGACTGCAACGCGTAAAGTGATTGTTACAGCTGCAGCATCAAAAACGATGGTAATGCTGCCTGCAGCAGCAAAGTTATATTTTGAAAATGACGATGCAGAGTTTCCTGCGGATACTAAGCTATCGTTAGCTGCAGTGACTTCATACTTGCGAAGTAATAATAGTTCTACTGCGATAATTTCTGGATATCATAGTGCGAGTGGTAATTTAGCAAGAAATCAGGAATTATCTTTGAAGCGAGCACAATCGGTTGTAAAGTTATTATTAGAAAGTGGTATTCCAGCTGAACGGATGCGGATTGAAAAGCCTCAAAAAGCTGAAGGTTCTGGTTCTCCTGAGGAAGCACGAAGAGTAGAAGTTAAAGTATCAAATTAACTAATCAGTACTTAAGTTAATTTAAAGCCTCAGAGCACTTGCTGTTTTGAGGCTTTTTTAGTTCTTTTGGTATACTAAAATCTCATATGGCAGTTCTGCTGAGCAAAGTCGAACTACGCCTTTGTTTTTAAACAATTGATTACTTTAAAAACAGACCTGCTACAACATTTCTACCTTCAGCCATGAGAATATTAAATGTTCTACAGGCGGCATGTGTATCCATAACTTCAAAGCCAATTTGTTCTTTAGCGAGTCGCCTTAGGATTTCTTTGCTAGGGAATATTTGTTTTTCACCCGTGCCCAGTAAAATGATTTCAGGGGTCAGCTCATAAAATTCATTTAGGTGGGAGTCTTCCAGTAAAGAATAGGATTCTGGTGTCCAATCTGGAATAAATTCTTGTGGAGCTAAAACTAAAGAATGATGGAAGTTTTTGCCATTGATTGCAATATAGTCAGCACCATAGGCAGTGATTTTATAATTGGAGTTATCATTATCTTCGGCAAATTTCATGAGCTTATTCTATCTTAATTTGAACTGCTGATATAGGTGACATTCTACCCTAATCCCCAGATGGAACACGACGATAGCACAAAGCCTTGATTCCATAGAATATAGAAAAAAGCTGGTTAACCTACCGGTTGAAACAGTTATTTTACGAATACACTGTAAAACCAAATACTTGCACTCTCACTCGCGTTTCTATCTGGGGATTAGAGTTATATCAACAAGAAATGAATTAGCTGATTGACAGTGACTAGGTGCAGCGGTAATGTTCCCCGTTCATAAATTTTTATTAAGAAAGGGTGCAAATGAAACCAGTTAAAGTCGGTTTATTAGGGTTGGGAACGGTTGGAGGTGGTACAGCAACAGTTCTAAAAAGAAATGCTAAAGAAATAGCGCGACGTGCTGGGCGTGGTATTGAAATTGATTTTATTGCTACCTTGGAGCCAGAGCGTGCAGGGGAGCTTGGCGTAGATGGTATTCGTTTGACTACAGATGCTTTTGAAGTGGTCAATGACCCAGACATAGATATTGTTGTTGAGTTAATTGGCGGATACACACCTGCTAAAGAATTAGTATTACAAGCGATTGAAAATGGTAAACATGTTGTTACTGCGAATAAAGCTTTGATAGCGATTCATGGTGATGAAATTTTTGCTAAAGCGCAAGAGAAGGGTGTTGTGGTTGCTTTTGAACCTGCTGTAGCAGGTGGAATCCCGATTATTAAAGCATTAAGAGAAGGTTTGTCAGCTAATAATGTTGAGTGGCTAGCGGGAATCATAAATGGTACGGGTAATTTTATTCTTACTGAAATGCGCGATAAAGGCAGAGACTTTGCTGATGTTTTAGAAGAGGCGCAAGAGCTTGGTTACGCTGAAGCGGATCCAACTTTTGATGTGGAAGGTATTGATGCAGCTCATAAGCTTTCAATTCTATCTTCGATTGCATTTGGTATCCCTTTACAATTTGACAAGACCTATACAGAGGGCATTTCAAAAATCACTCAGGAAGATGTGGTTTATGCCGAAGAACTTGGCTACCGTATTAAACACTTAGGTATGGCAAAACGAACAGATGCTGGTATTGAGCAACGCGTTCATCCAACATTGATTCCGAAGTCACGTTTAATTGCGAATGTAGATGGTGTGATGAATGCTGTACTTGTTAAAGGCGATGCGGTTGGTGCTACATTGTATTATGGTGCGGGTGCTGGAGATGAAGCAACGGCTTCAGCGGTGATTGCAGATATCATAGATGTGACACGTACATTAACGACTGACCCTGAAAATCGGGTTCCTCATTTAGCCTTTCAACCTGATGAACTTGCGGATATTCCTGTGCTTGATATGGATGCTGTTGAAACAGCTTTCTACCTTCGCATGTCAGCTAAAAACGAAGCAGGTGT
>CAZWEA010000058.1:9834-19014 GCA_964632635.1 uncultured Cocleimonas sp.
CTTTATGATAAGTTTGATGACAGCACAAATCCAGCGCCATTAGTTAAGGTTAAAAATGATCTTTACGTGAGCGAGCTTTACCACGGTGCAACGCGTGCATTTAAAGATATGGCATTGCAGCCATTTGGTTTGGTTCTTTCATCTTTGGCTCAAAAGCATAATCAAGAATACCTTATTATGGCTGCTACTAGTGGCGACACTGGTCCTGCAGCATTAGAGACCTTTAAAAACCGTGATAACGTACGTGTTGTTTGTCTTTATCCTGATGGTGGTACTTCAGACGTACAGCGATTACAAATGGTTACAGAGGATGCTGAAAACCTAAAAGTTATAGGTATTCATGGTAGTTTTGATGATGCACAAAGTGCCTTAAAATTACTCCTTAGTTCTGAGAAATTTAATGCTAAATTAAAAGAGAAGAATATTTCTTTATCTGCTGCTAATTCAGTAAACTTTGGGCGCATAATTTTCCAATTAATGTATCACATACATAGCTATCTAGAGCTTGTTCGACAAGAGGCTATTGCCTTGGGGGATAAAGTTTATCTGGATGTACCTAGTGGTAATTTTGGTAATGCTTTGGGTGGTTATTATGCAATGAAGATGGGTCTTCCTGTTGAGAAGATCCTGATCGCATCAAATCAAAACAATGTACTCACTAGCCTTGTTAACAAAGGTTTGTACGATATTAGAAGCTCATCTGTTATCGCTACAACCTCACCAGCAATGGATATCTTAAAATCTTCCAATGTCGAACGTATTTTGTTTGATATGTTTGGAGCTGAGCGCACCAAAGCATTAATGAAGCAGCTTGATGATGAAAAGTATTATCAGTTAACGGATGCAGAGTTAGCCGAATTACAGAAGGTTTTTGTAGCTGATTATTGTACTGATGAGGAAGGTCAAAACTATATAAAACAAGCATTTGATGAAGGTTACTTAATGGATCCGCATACAGCGACCTGTTTTAAAGCTTATGATACCTGCCGCAATAAACCGTTAAAAACTATTGCTTATTCCACTGCTGAGTGGACAAAGTTCTCGCCAACGATTGCTCAAGCGATTACTGGTGAGCAGGGTGGTAGCGATATTGATGCTTTGAAGGCGATTTCTGAAAAGGCAGGAATTAATATTCCTGAATCAATTAATGCTCTATTTGATAAAGAAGTTACTCAAAATACTGTGATTAACAAAGAAGATATAGAAAAAGAAATTTTAGTTTTTCTCGCTTAGTTTTAGATTAAACATCTCTAGCGTATTACTCCATAAAAAGAGCACAATAAATTAATGACTTCTATAATTGCTGCAATTCAAATGGCTTCTGGCCCCCAAGTTAAAGCTAATCTAATGGAAGCCACTCGATTGATTCGAGAGGCAGCTACTAAAGGAGCAAAAATGGTTGTGCTTCCTGAGTGCTTTGCCTTAATGGCTATGGAAGATAAAGAGAATTTAACCTTAGCAGAAGAGCAGGGAGAGGGGTTTATCCAAGATACCCTGAGTCAGTGTGCGATAGATAATAAAGTTTGGATTGTGGCAGGTTCGATTCCACTAAAGTCCAATAACCCCAAGCGGGTTAGTGTTGCCTCATTGATGTTTGACGATCAAGGCAAAATTATTGCTAGATACAATAAAATTCATCTGTTTGATGTTGAGATTGATTGCGATGATGAAAGGGCTAAAGAGGTGTATCGTGAGAGTGATACTTTCGAGCCTGGAAAAGACGTTATTGTTGTCGATACACCCTTTGGTAAAATTGGTATGTCGATCTGTTATGATTTACGCTTCCCAGTTTTGTATCGTGAAATGGTGAAAAAAGGTGCTGAGATTATTCTTATACCTTCGGCTTTTACTAAGACAACAGGTAAGATGCACTGGGAGCCACTCATAAAAGCAAGGGCTATTGAAAATCAATGTTATGTTATTGCACCTGCTCAGGGTGGTTATCATGTAAATGGTCGCCATACCTATGGGCATAGCATGACCGTTGATTATAATGGTCAAGTTCATGGTTTGCACTTGAAAGGCACAGGTATTATCACCATAAAGATAGACTTAACAGCACAGAAAAAAGTTCGTAAGAGTTTTCCTGTGCTTCAACATATGAAATTATAAACATAATCGGTTATAAGTATTAATGACAAACTCAATATACCAGCAAGTAGAGCAACAACTGTTTGAGCCCGCTGGATTAAATGAAGCAAAATTAGATCAAGTTTTCTCTCAATTAAAGGGAGCTGACTTGGCTGATCTATATTTTCAATCAACACGATTTGAATCATGGTCACTCGAAGACAGCATTATTAAAAATGGTACCTACAGTATTGATCAAGGTGTCGGAGTGCGGATGGTAGTAGGAGAGCAAACAGGCTTTGCCTATTCTGATGAAATTACCTTTGATGCATTAATTTCTTCTGCTAAAGCTGCTGCAGGAATAGGTAAGTCTGGTCAAACAGGAAAAGTTAAAGGCTGGTCTGCAAAAGGGCAGCAAAGTGTTAATGCGCTATATTCCACTGACAATCCTCTTGCTTCTATGAGTGAAAATGAAAAAATTGCATTATTGAATCTCGCTGATAAAGAAGCGCGAGCTGCGAGTTCACATGTAATACAAGTGATGGCAAATATTGCTGGTGTTCATGAGCATATTCTTATTGCCGATATCGATGGCAATATGAATGTTGATATTCGTCCATTAGTTCGTATGAATATTAGCGTTATTGTAGAAAAAGATGGTAAGCGAGAATCTGCCAGTACAGGGGGGGGAGGGCGTTTTGGTTTTGACTACTTCACCCAAGCTGATCGTATTAGAGGATATGCTCAAGAAGCCGTGCGCATGGCATTGGTTAATCTTGAGTCGGTTGCTGCGCCAGCGGGAAGCCAAACTGTTGTATTGGGTTCTGGATGGCCAGGTATTTTATTGCATGAGGCGATTGGGCATGGTTTAGAAGGAGACTTTAACCGTAAAGGCACTTCTGCGTTTAGTGGGCGTATTGGTGAGAAAGTTGCCGCTAAAGGTGTCACTATCGTTGATGATGGTACGCTTGATAATCGTCGCGGCTCGCTCAGTATAGATGATGAAGGTACGCCGACTAATTGCACCACTTTAATTGAGGACGGTGTTCTAAAAGGCTATATGCAGGACAAGCTAAATGCTAAATTAATGGGTGAAAAGTCAACTGGTAATGGTCGTCGTGAGTCATATGCTCACCTACCAATGCCGCGTATGACAAATACTTATATGTTAGCTGGTGATAAAGAACCAGAAGAGATAATTTCCTCGGTTAAAAACGGCTTATATGCAGTAAATTTTGCAGGTGGGCAGGTGGATATAACTTCTGGTAAATTTGTGTTCTCAACATCTGAAGCTTATTTAATTGAAAACGGAAAAGTAACTCGGCCTGTTAAAGGTGCGACCTTAATTGGTAATGGTCCTGATGTATTAACAAAAGTCAGCATGATTGGTAATGATCTTGCATTGGATCAAGGTGTTGGTATCTGTGGCAAGGGCGGTCAAAGCGTTCCTGTAGGTGTTGGTCAACCCACACTTAAAATTGATGGTTTAACTGTTGGTGGAACCGAGGCATAGATATGAATAATAAAAATGAATTAATAAAAGCAGAGCAAGAGCTACGTGAGTTATCAGACAGAGTTCTTAAACTTGCAAAAAAGTATGGTGCTACGGATGCAGAGTTAAGTATCAATCGTGGTATTGGATTATCCGTTGAAACACGTGGGGATGTTGTTGATAAGTTGGAATATAATCGTGATCAAGGACTTGGTTTGAGCATCTATATAGGCTTAAACACGGGCTCTGCATCGACGGCTGATTTATCGGATAAAGCAGTTGAAGATACAGTTAGAGCTGCCTGTAATATTGCTAAGTTTACAGGGGAAGACAAATACACAGGCTTAGCCAATGCTGATCGTATGGCAACAGATATAGAAGACCTAGATTTATATCATCCCTGGGATTTATCAGCAGATGAGGCAATCGAAATTGCTAAGTCCTGTGAAGCTGCCGCTCGTGACTTTGATAAGCGTATTACTAATTCTGACGGTGCTAGTATTAGTACTTACAGCGGCTTAAGCCTTACTGCGAATACGCATGGTTTTACGGGTGTTATGTCTTCGAGTCGCCATAGTTTGAGCTGTTCTGTTATTGGACAAGAAGTTGGTGATGATGCAATGCAGCGTGATTATTGGTATAGCACTAGTCGCACTAAGAATGACCTTGAAGCTATTGAAAAAATAGGTATTAAAGCAGCTGAAAGAACAATAGCACGTTTAAATGGGCGGCAAATTAGTACTCGAAAATCAGCTATTTTGTATTCACCTGAAGTTGCTAGAAGTCTAATTGGGCACTTTACTGGTGCTATTGCAGGTGGGGCACAATACCGAAAGTCTACTTTCTTGCTGGATAGTATTGATACAAAAGTGTTTCCTGACTTTATTCATTTACATGAGCAGCCGCATATTAAACAAGGGTTTGGTAGTAGCTACTTTGATAAAGAAGGTGTTGCAACAAGCAATAAAGATATTGTGATTGATGGTGTGATTCAAAATTATATTATGGGTAGTTACTCAGCTCGTCAATTAGGTTTAGAGTCAACAGCAAACTCAGGTGGGACGCATAACCTAACGCTTGATTCAACTGGGCAGAGCTTTAATGACTTACTTAAGCAGCTTGATACTGGTTTTTATGTCACTGAATTAATTGGCAGTAGTGTTAATAGTTTAACAGGTGATTATTCACGAGGTGCTTCAGGCTTCTGGGTAGAAAATGGTGAAATACAGTTCCCAGTTGAAGAGGTTACAATTGCAGGTAATTTGAGCGATATGTTTAAAAATATAGTTGCTGTTGGAACTGATGTTGACCTGCGTAGCTCAATGAAAACAGGCTCAATTTTAGTTGATAGTATGACTATTGCAGGTGGTTAATTGTTAAAAAAAGGGGGGGGTGCCATTAGAGCTCAAGACATTTAGGTTCGTAACTGATAGTTAGGTCGGTTATTAGTGTCTAATAATTTATAGTTTTTTAACCAGTCCAAGGCATCATCTGCATCTTGGTTAAACCAAGCTTGTGCCGATCCCAAACGAAAAGTATATCCCCAGCTGTCCATGTCTTGGGTCATGCGACTACTTCCCATTTCAGGTATATCATCAGCAAGTAGGATTTGTAGATAACAGACTGCATTTTCTTCATCATAATCTCCAGCAGCGTCAGTATCGAGATTGTCTCTTCTGTTGGTGTCCATGCAGATAAAATGGCAGGTTTCATGCAATAGGGAGTGGATAGGGCTATCACTGCGCACATAGACAGTGTTTCCAATGAGTCCTGCTTCAGTATCGCCCCAATAACTTCCAGGTATTTCTATGCTGTGGGTAATTTTGAGGGATAAATGATATTTGTTGAGTAAGGAGACTAAGTGAGTGAGTTCACAGTCAGTAACTTTAACTATATTATTCTTAATGCTCGATGGACTGATTTTGCAATTCAAGGTGAGTGACTTCTAACGTAGACCCAGATTTTTCAGCTGTAATATGTGCATTTCCTTCGCGAGTAAGCCACTGATTTTCTCCTATTAATTGATAACGAGAGATGAATTTACCTTGCCCTTGCATTTTCCCTGAGATATTTCTCCAGCTGAAATCATAAAGTAGCATTTTTCTTTCACTAGTAATTTCAAAAAGAGTTTCCAATTTTTTACTAATCTGTTGATCTGTTTGATTTACAATTTCAGGTGAATTCGCCAAAATATTTTTTATTTGGTCAACATCGCCATGTTCATAGGCAGACTCAAGATTCTGGACTAATTTTTGAAGTTTTACTTCAGTTGTTTGCTGTTCAATAGCCGCAGAAAAAGAAGCCATTCTAAACTTTGATTCTATTGCTTTTTCAGACGAGTCATCCTGACTATTTTGATTAGTGACTTTTAGTTCAGTTTTAGTCGAACTTGTATTAATCGTTAACTCGGGGTTGGCGGGGTCATAAAGGTGACCTGCAAATGCAACAAGAGAAATAATACTGATAGCTGAAACCGCCGCAAAAGCACTTTTTATATTTGAAATATGTTGTTCTGCTTTCTTAGTTGCTTGATAAAAGCTTTTTGGTGGCTTTCTTGAGTTACTACTTTTTCTTGTTGTTTTAATTTCGATAACGGCATGAGCATTTTTAAGTCTGTGATAAGCAGCAGTAATTATTCCCGTGTATTCTTTAGCTAGTGGTGATGAATTTACATCAGGGTGGTAAATTCTCATTAATAATTGATAGTGTAGCTTACGTAGTTTTGGTGTTGTAAATTTATCCGTGCCTAAAAGCTTCATATCTGAATTGCCTTCAACAAGAATAACTTTATTGATGAAGTTTATAAGAACACGATGAACATCTTTTGCATCAAGATTGTATTCGTCTGCAAATCTTTCTAGTTGTGAATCAGACGCACACAAGCTTAATAAATCAGTAATACCTTCAGGGTATTCTGACTCAGGAAAGCATAGCCATGCCATCTCTCTAGGATGTTTGTTTAAACTAAAAGCTTGTTTTATTGCGGGGGTTTTCATGTGTGTTACATCTTATCAAAGTTATTGATAAAAGAAAATCTGAATTTCATAAGGTTTTCTTTTGTCATAATTTATTTTACTAATGCGCCGCTCAATCAATTGGTAAGTTCATCTTCACTTTCTTCTGAACGAATCGCGTAAGCTCTGCCAATGGGTCCCATATTGTCTTGACCAATTGCATTTTCCAGTTCTTCAATGCGTAGATTGAGTTCATCTGAGCTCGTGGAAAAGCCAGAAGCAACAGAATTACTTTTTAAACTAGGGTCACCAGCAGAAACTAAATTGTTAACAGTGGGGATATTAATGTTCTGAGGCATATTCTATTATGTGTACGTAAAATCACATATGGTTCATAACTTATGGAACTCAAGAGTATAGCCTCGGTCACGGTAGAAAGCATATCGTTCACGACCAGCGGATATTATATTTTCATTATTATCTAGAATTTCAGCAACTTTTAGGAAGCGAGAAAAGAAAGAAGGTCGTTGGTTAGAAAGGTTGATTAAGTAGTCGCAATTATGTATCGGTTCAACGTCATGTGAAATAACAACTTGTTCCATGGATACAGAGCCTTGTGGATTAGTATCTTCGTTTAATACGGTATGGGTGATAAAGCTCTGTGCCTCTTGTGACCATAATAAATGATCAACTTTCTGACTGGTTTGCTCATTGTCAGTGTGGATATGAATTTTAAAGTTATGTTTTAAAGCCATATTTACAAGTTTATATGAGAGCTTTAGGCGTTCATCCAGACCGTCTCGCTGGCAGACATAAAATTTAATATCTGTCATGCTTCGACTCCCCATAGTAGGTTGTTTCAACTTGGCGTTGAATAGATATCTCCCATCTAAATAGGATCAACTTTTTGAATTTAGGACTCATAGCTCTAGTTATTCTTTTTTGCCATATTGATCAAATATTGCGATAACAAGGGCACAGGTCTGCCAGTTGCGTTCTTGCCATTCCAAGCAGTACCTGCAATATCTAGATGCGCCCAGTGATAGTCTTTGGTGAACTCACCTAAAAAACAAGCGGCTGTTATCGTGCCAGCGCCAGGACCACCGATATTTCCTAAATCTGCAAATGCGCTCTTTAGTTGTTTTTTGTAGTCATCATTCATGGGCAAGCGCCATGTTTGGTCATTCACATGTAAACCTGCATCGAGTAAATCATTTGCTAGATCATCGTTATTAGATAGTAGTGCACAGATTTGGTGACCTAAAGCAACGATACAGGCGCCTGTCAATGTTGCGGCATCAATGACAATGCGTGGTTTAAATTTACCAACATAAGTCAGCGCATCACATAGGACTAAACGACCTTCAGCATCCGTATTTAAAACTTCGATTGTTGTGCCTTGCATAGAGGTTACAATATCACCAGGCTTTGATGCGCGTGCGCTAGGCATATTCTCGGCAGCGGCAAGCACCACAACTAAATTAAGCGGTAATTGCATTTCAGCACAGGCTTTTAATGTACCTAACATACCAGCAGCACCACCCATATCAAACTTCATTTCATCCATTTTTGCACCAGGTTTTAATGAGATGCCACCTGTGTCAAAGGTCACGCCTTTGCCAACTAGCGCTATAGGTGCCTCATTTTTATCTTTAGCCCCTGAATATTGTAAAATAACCATCTTTCCCGGTTCATCACTACCTTTACTTACAGATAAAAAAGAACCCATGCCGAGCACTTCCATATCGCTTTCTTCAAGTATATTAATTTCGATGTTTTTGTAATCATTAGCGATATCGGTAGCTGTGTCAGCAATGAAGGTAGGTGTACATACATTTCCTGGGTGATTGGCTAAATCACGTGTTACTTTCATACCTTCTGTTATAGCAATTCCATTTTTAAGTGCAGCGGTATTTTCGTCATCAAACTCATCCACACAAGAAATAGAAAGTTTTTCAAGCGAACACTCATCGCCTTTGTTACTTTTATAATCTAACAATGTATAAAGGCTATCGGCAAAGGCAATAATGGTTTGGGTGATAGCTTGGTTTTTATCAAGTGGTGCATTACTTGAAGTCTCACTTAAATATAAACTAACTGTTTTTACCACAGAGTTTTTAAGCACTTTACCGGCGGCTTTAACAGAGATGTTTAGTTGTTTAACGTCAAAGTTAGATTGGTCGCCACACCCCATTAACATTACGCGAGAAGAATTAGTGCTAATATCATGTAGCATCATCGTGCTACCAACAGCTCCTTTAAAATCACCTTTATCAAGAATTTTACGAATCGATCCTGAGTTAGCTTCATCTAAAAGCTTTCCCGATTCACTTAAAATGATTTCTTTGTCTTTTATGAAAACAGGTATGACAAGGCAATCAGTTGAATCATTGGCAGGATTATTATTAGTGTTAAGGGTATATTTCATAGAATTTAGAGCTCATTAAGATAGAATGGCACCCCCCCACTTTTTAGCAGTTTGACTGATAGCGATAGTGATGGGGTAATTTTGAAAGTATAGCGAAAACTAGTTAAAAATAGACCAAATCTTTTAATTTTAAAAAGTATACCTAATATTAGCATTTTACTATATAATACCGCGTTTTTTCGCCTAGTGGTAAACTAGGGTTTTTAACCACAATTAATAAGCATAATTGCAAAGTA
>CAZWEA010000059.1:0-18870 GCA_964632635.1 uncultured Cocleimonas sp.
TGGTTTTTAATATACCTTTGTAACCAAGGTTCTTTATTGGAGGGTTTAAGTATTCTTTAACATTGTTTGCGATAGCTGTTTCAATTGATTCTGTAATATTATATTTTTCATTCTTTTCGCTCAGTACGTACATTAAGTTTTTAGCAGACATTGCACCTTTTTCGTTTCGTGCTTTTTCAAGATTTGCCAATGATGTTTTAACAGAACCACCTTGTTGCTTTGTGTCAAATAAATAGGCGTACTCACTGTCATAGCCGTGCATTGCAACGAAGTGACCTGCAAAATGGATTTTGTTAGTAAAGTAATCCAGATGGTAGCAATCAAGCTGTAAGCCTACAGCCTTTCCTTTTTCTATATTTTCTGTGACATTGCTCCATGCTTTTTTAATGGATGTTGTTTCTTTTATTTCTAGCTCTAACTTTAAATTTTTGGCTAAACTTCGAGAAAGTGCTAAAGGCTTAACTCTCCCACCAATAAAAGGAAAGTCCATGAATTTCATATTCCAATAGATAAAGCCCAAACCTTCACCCAAACCAAATAGCATAGGTTCTGATAGCTTTATATCGAGCTGTCTAAGCAGACTACCTGTTGCGGTTGTTTCACAGTGTAGCCCAATAAGAGGATTAAATTCTTCAACTTTCATTTTATATATTCATTCTTTGAAAAGGATATTATAGATTATCCCTCCTGACACCGTACTGTCAGGAGTAAATGTATTTATGCTTTTGCCTCGCATAGATCTAACAGCATGTTTTAAGGGAATACTTCCCATAAAATAGTATTAGCATGAAACATCTATAGTTATTGGTAATAAAATACAAGCTCATGTTATTACTCATTATTTTTTATTTAAAAATTAAATAGGAACCATACCTAGTTTTTATAAAATTCTGATATTTACACATCTAATGTGGATGATTAGAATATTAACACATACAGTATAATCGCTTGTTTTCTTTGCTTAGATCACGCAAGTCTCGATCAACATCGACTCCTCCTTCGGGGTCTTCAAATATGACCTAACTAAAACTTTGAATCACATCGTCAATAGTTTGACCTGCACTGATCATTTCAAAGCTTATTTCTAAATTATCATTGATAGAATAACCATAGACAGGTAGGCGTGGTAATGCATTGTATTGGTAATGACTTGAAAATTGATAGGCTCCTGTATCGTGAACCATAATATAGTCCCCTGATTGAAGTAATGGTAGGGGGCGCTTGTGCGCAATTATGTCTCCTGTAAAACAAGCGGGTCCTGCTATATCTTGTTCTATTAGCTTCCCTTCTTTGGGTAGTCCATTTTTATCAAAAGCAGTGATTCGTCGTTTCCAGTCTTCTGGTTCGTTTACTGTTCTTAGCAAGGTTTGGACGCCTATATGGCTTAAGGCTATTGGTAACCCTCCCATTGTTTTTGTATATTCAATTCGACCTAGAGTCATTGCATTTTTTGCTATCATAGCTCGTCCATATTCAGTTGTTATGTGGTATTCACCATTCATAACCTGTGGCACATTTTTTGATAGAGCTATAGCAAAGTCAGTAAATTCAGGTGAGTCGGTATCTTGTGTAAAGTCGACAGGTAGTCCGCCGCCAATATCTAGGTTTACAATCTGTTTAGTGTGATTTGTTTGGTTTATTTCTTCTGCTAGTTCCACAATGGATGATATGCCTTCAGACATCAATTCTAATGAACAGCCGATTGATCCGACATGTACATGGAGTGTATTAAGCCATGGGAATTTTATACAAGAATCAATGATTCTTTGACGGTTGCCTTTGTCTTTTAAGCCAATCCCAAATTTGGATGTCATAGTAGCTGTGCTGGTGCTAGCTACTTTTCCTGCGCCAATTTGCGGATTAATACGAAAGCCTATATTTGATGAGGATTTTTTCTTACTCAGGCAGCTGATTACAAGTTCTAATTCTTGAAAATTATCAATATTAAAGGCTATTCCCAATGTTAAGGCACGTTCTATTTCTTGCGGCGTTTTTAGAGGCGCATCAAATACCATTTGATTGGGATTAAACCCTGCATTTAGGGATAATTCTAATTCTGCTAGGCTTGCGACTTCAGCACCCATACCTGCTTGTTTCAACTGTTGTAAAATTTTAAGGTATGGATTGGCTTTTACTGCAAAACAATGCTTGAAATGGCGGGGGAAAGCATCATGTAGCTTATTGACCGAGTCAATAATTCCTTGTTGATTTACGAGTACTAACAGTGGTTTTTTCTCACCTAATAAACCTTGTTCTATAGCGGCTTTTATTGCTAGTTTTTTATGTGATGCGAGTTCTGTCATTTTAATGAGTTTGATAGCCATTTCGTGTCTGCGGTAGTTTGCGTTTTAATAGTTGCGAGGCTGTCACGGTTCGCAAAATTTGTGCTGTACCGCCTCCAATTGTAAACATTCGCACATCTCGGTACATTCTTTCTAGTGGGTTATCTCGTGAATATCCTTTTGCACCAAACATTTGCAAGGCATCGCTGGTCACTTGAATGGAAGATTCTGAAGCGTATATTTTTGCCTGTGCTGCTTCAATTATATCGGGGAATCCTGTGCCTGCATTGCCTGCTGCTTTGTAGATAAGTGCGCGTGAGGCTTCAAGTTTAATGCTCATATCGACTAGCATCCATTGTAATCCTTGAAATTCACAAATAGGGCGACTGAATTGCTCGCGTTCTTGAATATAGTCTAGGGCTAAGTCATAGGCACCTTGCGCAATGCCAAGTGCTACGGTTCCAGCACCAACGCGTTGTGAATTGTAGGCATTCATTAAACCTGCAAAGCCACGCGCTAGCCCTTTGGGGGGCTGAATAAGTCGATCAGCACTTAGTTCCATATCTTGGATGATAATCTCTGTTTCTGGAATGCTACGTAAGCCCATTGTTGGTTCTCGTTTACCCACGGTTAAACCTTGTTCGCCACTTATTGCAATAAAGCTACCAATACCTAGCTCTTCACCATTTTCATCAAACACTCGTGCAAAGATGAGATGAAACTTGGAGACGCCACCTCCTGTAATCCAGTGCTTTATGCCATTGAGTATGTATTTATCTCCTTTTTTATCTGCTCTTGTTGTCATTTGTGTGGCTGCACTTCCAGCATTTGGTTCGGTAATGCAAATAGCGGGTTTATCACCCTTTAAAACATATTTAGCCGCCATCTTTTTTTGTTTGTCATTGCCATATTTCATGACGGTTGAAATTGCTCCCATATTACCTTCGACAACTATTCTTCCTGTCACCCCACAGGCTTTTGCAATTTCTTCGACGACGATAACTGTATCTAAGTAATTTAAGCCCTGACCTCCATATTCTTTGGGTATGGTCATTCCCATAAAACCCATATCGCTTAAGTCTTTGACATTATCCCAAGGATATTCTTGGTCAATATCATGTTGTTTTGCACGTGGGGAAATTACCTCTGTTGCGAGCCTTCTCGCTTTTTCTTGAAGTCGTTTTTGTTGCGTATTTAAGGAGTACATTTGCTCATCTCTTTGATGGATTTTGGATCTGGTACTCAGCGAGTACTTCTTCAGTGTGTTCACCGAGTGTCGGCGGGTGTCTACGATAGCTGACAGGTGTCTCAGAAAAATTAATTGGGTTTGCAATAAGGTCAATCGTACCTGTTCCAGCAAGAGGGTGATCGACTTTGATCTGTCTTTTATTGTGTATCACCTGAGGATCAGAAAAAACCTGTTGCATATTATTTACTGGGCCACAGGGAACATTGCAATTTTCAAGGCCTTTTATCCAGTAATCAACAGGATGTTGAGCCGTAATGGCTCTGATTTTTGGAACCAGTATTTTGCGGTATTTTACTCGGTCTTGATTGGCTTTAAAACGTTCATCATCTGCCAGACTTTGTGCATTGGCAAATTCACAAAAACGTTGGTATTGTTCGTCATTGCCTACGGCTAAAACAAAGTAACCATCATTGGCAGGAAATAATTCATAGGGAACGATATTAGGATGCCCATTGCCATAGCGTTCTGGAACATCACCTGATGTTAAATAGTTAAGCCCACCGTTCACTAGCCAGGCAAGTTGGCTGTCGAGTAAGTTAATGGCGATATACTGACCGTCACCTGAGGATTTAAGGTGATGTAAAGCGGCTAAAATGGCGCTGGATGCATATAGGCCACAGACGACATCAGCTATGCCGACTCCCGTTTTCATTGGGTCACCTTCTGGTTCACCAGTAAAACTCATAATGCCGCCCATGGCTTGAATTAAAAAGTCATACCCTGGTCTGTTTGCATAGGGCCCCGTTTGACCAAATCCGCTAATGGAGCAGTAGATTAGTTTGGGGTTTATTTTTTTAAGGTCATCATAAGAGAGGTGATATTTTTTTAATGCGCCAACTTTATAGTTCTCAATGAATATATCGGTGCTTTTAACAAGTTGTCGAATAATTTCTTGCCCTTCTGCGTGGCTGATATCAATAGCGATTGAGCGTTTATTCCGATTTGAACTTAAATAATAGGCGCTTTCGGTGGTGTTATTTCCGTGATTATCCTTTATATAAGGTGGCCCCCATTTACGGGTGTCATCACCGAAACCTGGGCGTTCTACCTTAATAATATCCGCGCCCATATCGCCAAATAATTGAGTGCAAGTAGGGCCTGCAAGAATTCGGCTTAAATCCAGTACTGTGATACCCGCAAGTGACCCAGAATTATTTATTGAAGAATTTGTCATACACTATTTCTTTTCCAAAAGGTATTATTAAGGAATCACTGATCAGTCTAATGATTTTTAGCCAGCTAAAACTATCACTATTTTCTACGCTAAAATCTAATCGACTTAATCAGAGGTTCCTTAACCTACTCATATAACATAGAACAACATTGGCAAGATGACAGCAGAATATAAACAAAGTGAAAAATTAAACCAATTTGAAAATATCCAGCATGGCTTTTTCACAAAAAAAGGCGGGGTGTCTTCTGGAATTTATGATTCATTAAACTGTGCTCCAAATTCAGATGATAATCTAAACAACGTGTTAGAGAATCGACGACGTGTGATGAAATCATTAGGTTTGCAAGATGTGAAGCTCTTTGGTGTGCACCAAATTCACAGTACCAAGGTCTACCAAATTACGTCTGATATGGATAATACTGTCTTTGCAAAGGGAGATGCTTTGGTGACGAACGACAGGAACGTTGCGCTAAGTGTACTTGGCGCTGATTGCACGCCAGTATTATTTGCATCGGATCAAGGTGTGATTGGAGCTGCCCATGCGGGTTGGAAGGGTGCTGTAACGGGTATTATTGAAGAAGTTGTTGTGAAAATGTGTGAGTTAGGTGCTAGTTGTGAAAAGATAAGTGCCTGTATTGGCCCGACTATTCATCAACAAAATTATGAGGTTCGCGAAGATTTTATTAAGGAAATTACAAAACTTAGTTGTTTTTCTGTAAAAGAGTTTATCCAAGAAAAATCACACAAATTCTATTTTGATTTACCAGGATATTTAATACAACAGTGTGAAAGGAGTGGTATTCAAGTTGAGAGTGTTGATTTGGATACCTACCGATTAAAAGATGAATTCTTTAGTTATCGCCGTAATACTCATGAACAAGTAAAAGATTATGGGCGTCAGATTTCTGTAATAGGTTTTTCTAAGACATAAAAAAACCTCGCAAAAGCGAGGTTTTATAAGATTGATATGTAAATTGCTTAACCAGCAGTTACATTGACAGCAGCGGGACCTTTATCACCATCTTCTGTATCAAAGTTAACTTTTTGTCCTTCTTCTAAAGACTTATAACCATCCATTTGGATAGAGTTGTAGTGTACAAATACATCATCACTACCATCATCAGGAGCAATAAAACCAAAACCTTTACTGCTGTTGAACCACTTAACTGTACCTGTTGCCATTTCTGGGAACCTCAAAATTTATAAAAAATAACGCAGTATTGAGCATAAAACGGGAGACTGCGTTAAAAATTAACGACGTACACCGAACTGCTTCTGGATAGTTTCTGATCCTTAAATCTGGAACTACATTAAATACTGCTCCATGAGAATATCATAAATAAATATAATTTCTAGGGTTGAGTGTTTAAGGAACCTCTGATCAAGCCCAATTATTTTTAGTTTACTTAATTAGAGATCCCTTAATAATAATTGTTATTGAGCGCTGCTGGCTTTTCTTGATAACGTCTGTTTTCGCTCTAGGGTTTTTCTAACTGCTCTTTCAGCACGATGACAGCAGTTATCAATAGCCGCATATAAGTTTTCCTCAGAGTCTTCAATGACGACTGTCGGTAATTTGTGTAATTCAACATGTATTAAGCAGTGCTTATCATCTCCACCTTTTGGCCCATTTTCATCAGATAGATGCACATGGATATTTATAATTCTATCACCATAATGGTGAATCACTGGTTCAAGTTTTAGTTCTGTGTGAGTTTTAATCGCATCGGTAAGTGAAAAGTTTTGTGCTTGTACGTCTATCATCTTTTGCAGCTCCTTGTTTGTTATTAATATCGGTATTGAAACTAGATAATCTGTTCTATTCTATTTGGGGATATGTTCGGCTCATAGTTGAGACTTATTCATGCCCCTAACTTAACTATAGTTTTAAAAATTTACTTTTCAAGGTTAATAAGGAATCTTTGATTAAGTTGATTAGAATTTAGCACAGAAAAACCATTCGCTATTTTTCACGAAGTGAGCTGAAATGGTTGCTTCCTTCGTAGCGATCTTCGTGGAACTATCGGTAGTTCTAGCAAGTTAAAAATTATTTTGACTAATATTATGGAAGCTGAATATTGTTATTGCGTAACATTTCAGAAAGTCGAATCAGAGGTAAGCCAACCAATGATGTTGGATCGTCACCCTGAAGTCGCTCAAATAGCGTCACCCCTAATCCTTCAGATTTAAAGCTACCTGCACAAGAATAAGGTTGTTCTGCTTTTAAGTACGACTCTATCTCATCTGAACTAAGTTCTCTGAAATCGACATGAAAGGGGATTAGATCAAGCTGGTAGCTATCGTTGCTACTATCAAAAAGGCATAAGCCTGTTAGAAAACTAACTCGTTTCCCAGAGCTTTCAGTGAGTTGTTTCACTGCGTTTTCGTGGTTACCCGGTTTTCCCCGTATAGTCTCATTCAAAATGGAGCATTGATCTGATCCAATAATTAATGCATCAGGATGACGAGTTGCGACTACCTTTGCTTTTTCTAGTGAAAGGCGTTTAACATAGTCTTGAGGTGTTTCATGTTCTAGCGGAGTTTCATCGATATCAGGAGAGTCGACGATAAAATCAAGTCTAAGACGTTCTAATAATTCTTTACGAAAAGGAGAGGTTGAACCAAGTATTAGTTTTTTAGACATATTAAAAGAGTGTTATTAATTAAAAAAGGCATTGTAATTAAAAATAAGTGGCTTGGCATCAAAAAACATCTTTACACAGTGCTATAAGGGTACATATAATTCCGCTCTTATGTCGAAGAACAATCTTATTCAGCGTTTACCAGTTGAAGTTGACCCGTTTCGGCTTGTAGATCAGGGTAGAGTCCTTGAAGGGAACATTCCTTTAGGTGATTTTCCTCGTTTGCAAGAAGCATTATTTGAAGTTACTGACAAGCTGGTGAGAGTCAGACTCGAATTCACGCGAACTGATACGCGTTTACCTATTATTAAAGGGCATATTAATGTCATGCTAGGTATGCTGTGTAATCGTTGCTTAAAATCAGCAGAGATAGATGTTGAAACTAAGTTGGAAGTTGTTTTAGTTAGTTCTGATGAACAGGCTGAAAGTTTACAACAAGGCTTTGATACTTGGCTGGTAGAAGACAAACAAATATTTTTGCGAGACTTCATTGAAGATGAGCTCTTGCTGGCATTGCCGGTTGTTGTAGCGCACGAAAAATGTAGTGCGTCACGAAAGTTAATCGAAGCAATACCTGAAGAAATGGCGCCACAAGAAGAAGAAAGTCCTTTTGCAGCGTTAAAAGGTTTAAAGTTAGATAAATAGTTATTAAATTATAGTACTTTTAATAGAGTATTCAAATATAAGATACAACGGAGAAATCCCATGGCAGTACAAAAAAGTAAAGTGACACGTTCTAGAAGAGGGCAGCGTCGCTCACATGATTCACTAAAAAACCCAACACTTTCAATCGATCCAGTATCGGGTGAAACTCACTTACGTCATCACATGACTCCCGATGGGTTTTATCGTGGTCGTCAAATAATCGCTTCTCCAGTTGAAGAATATGATGAAGACGAAGACGAGTAGTTAGTACTTTGATTTATACTAAATCGCGGGTTTTCCCGCGATTTTTTTAGAAGTAGCTTAATAAAGAAAAACAAATGGAATTATTACATCGCATTGCGATAGACGCCATGAGTGGTGATAACGGGCTCGAAGCTGTTGTTCCAGCGGCTTTATTGTTTCTCAAAGAATATAATGATACACATTTAATTTTGGTTGGGGATGAGGTCGCACTTCAAGCAGAACTCTCAAAGCTAAAACAATCTGTAAATGATCGTTTAAGTATTCAACACGCAACACAAGTGGTGACCATGGATGAGTCACCAGCATTGGCGTTACGTGGCAAAAAAGACTCTTCAATGCGTGTCGCGATTAACTTGGTGAAGGCTGGTGATGCCGACGCTGCAGTGAGTGCTGGAAACACAGGTGCTTTAATGTCAACAGGACGTTTTGTTCTGCGAATGTTACCTGGTATTGATCGTCCCGCTATTTGTACTGCGATTCCTGCAGTCAGTGGTCATACCTATATGCTCGACTTAGGTGCAAATATTGACTCTACTTCAGAACATTTGTATCAATTTGCAGTAATGGGTTCTGAATTAGCTAGTGCCATTGATGGTGTTAAAAGTCCTAAAGTCGGCTTACTCAATATTGGTTCTGAAGACATGAAAGGTAATGAGCAAGTTAAAGCAGCTCATGAAATTCTTCAAAATGGTGAGTTTAATTATATTGGTTTCGTAGAAGGTAATGACATTTTTCATGGTGATGTCGATGTGGTTGTCTGTGATGGTTTTGTGGGTAATGTGGCACTTAAGACTTCTGAAGGTCTGGCTAAAATGCTTTCACAAGAACTAAAAGCTGGATATACCAAATCAATTTTCACAAAGTTAGCTGCCTTAATTTCTTATCCTGTTTTAAAGGCATTTCGTCATCGCTTTGATCATCGCCGTTATAATGGCGCAAGTTTTCTAGGGTTAAAGGGCATTGTTATTAAGAGTCATGGTGGCGCTGATAGCTTCGCATTCAGTAACGCTATAGGGATTGCTAGAAAAGCAGTGATCGAAAAAGTCCCTGAACATATCGAAGAACATTTACAAAAGCATCTAGTTGATTAATCTAGTAGTATATAGTGATAGAACTATTATGAGGTAGAGGATGAATTCAAAAATAACAGGAACAGGAAGTTACTTACCTGAAAAGATTCTCACTAATCATGACCTAGAGGAAACCCTCGATACTACACATGAATGGATTGTAGAACGCACTGGTATAGAAGAACGCCGTATCGCGGCGGATGATCAAAAAACAAGTGATCTTGCAAAAATAGCTGCGCAGCGTGCCATGGAAATGGCTGGCAAGACGGCAGAAGATATTGATTTAATCGTTTTTGCTACGACCACTCCTGATTTGGTTTTCCCGAGTACTGCCTGTTTATTACAAGAAAAATTAGATATCCCTGGAGGTGTAACCGCATTTGATGTTCAAGCTGTTTGTACTGGGTTTGTTTATGCATTGGGTGTTGCTGATAAATTCATTAAAAGTGGCTCACATAAATGTGCACTGGTTATTGGTGCAGAAGTTTTCTCACGAATAATTGATTGGACAGATAGAAGTACCTGTATTTTATTTGCAGATGGTGCTGGAGCCGTTATTCTAGAGCCGACCGAAGAAGAGGGTATACTTTCTACACACTTGCATGCAGATGGTCGTTACAATGCCCTGTTAAGAACAACTGCTGGCTTAACTAGCAATCAAGAGTTGCTTGAGCACGGTGGTGTTTTTGTTGAAATGCGTGGTAATGAAGTATTTAAAATGGCGGTTAATACGCTAGGGCGTATCGTTGATGAAACACTTGAACATAATAATATGAAGAAGTCAGATGTTGACTGGCTAGTTCCTCATCAAGCAAATATTCGGATTATCAAAGCAACTGCTAAAAAATTAAAAATGTCGATGGATCATGTTGTTGTCACTGTTAATAAACACGGTAATACCTCCGCAGCTTCTGTCCCTTTAGCGCTTGATGCAGCGGTGCGAGACGGGCGAATTAAGCGTGGTGAAACTATTCTATTGGAAGCATTTGGTGGTGGTTTTACATGGGGATCAGCACTGATTAAATTTTAGTGTTTCTTGGCTTTTTTAAATTCGAGGTATCTCAGGGGTAATTATAATGTCCAAACTAGATGGCACCCCCCCCTTTTTTATCAAATTGATCACCCAGTCGGGTATTTATTTTTGTATCCAGTATGTCTGATTCTGAAAGCGAGTTTGATAGTAGTGCCTTTCTAAAAACGGTTCCACATAAGCCTGGTGTCTATCGGATGCTATCTGAGGATGATAAAATCCTCTATATCGGTAAAGCGAAAGATCTACGCAGTCGTGTTTCCAGTTATTTTCGCGATAACTTGGTTAATTCCCGAATCTATTCGATGGTAAAACAAATTCGGGATGTGCAGATTACCCTTACGGATACTGAAGCAGAAGCGTTAT
The DNA here is from genome assembly GCA_964632635.1 of uncultured Cocleimonas sp. GTDB lineage: Bacteria > Pseudomonadota > Gammaproteobacteria > Thiotrichales > Thiotrichaceae > Cocleimonas. Next base: position 10,723 of record CAZWEA010000059.1, read on the forward strand.
TGCTGGAAAGCAATTTAATCAAAAAGCACCGTCCTCGTTATAATATCTTACTTAGAGATGATAAAAGCTATCCTGATATCTATCTGTCTGCCCATCGTTATCCTCGTTTAACATTTCATCGTGGCGCTAAAAAAGGCAAAGGTCGTTATTTTGGACCTTATCCCAGTGCGGGTGCAGTGAGAGAAACTTTAGCTCTATTACAAAAGCTTTTTATGGTGAGGCAATGTGAAGATAGCTATTTTTTAAATCGCTCAAGACCTTGTTTGCAATATCAAATAAAACGTTGTACTGCGCCTTGTACAGATGAAATCAGTGAACAAAATTATAAGCAGGGTGTTAACTACACAGTGCAGTTTTTGCAAGGGAAAAGCCAACAAGTCATAGATGATCTAGTTAACAGGATGGATACATCATCGGCACAATTAGCTTTTGAAAAGTCAGCAACTTATAGAGATCAAATTGAGCGACTCCGTCAAGTTTCACAGCGCCAAAGTATCAGTGTAGGACAAGGAAATGTTGATGTAATTTCGATTTGTTTTGCATCGAATGTTGCCAGTATTCAAGTGTTAACGATACGACACGGTAGTAACTTGGGAAATAAAAACTTCTTTCCCAAAGTTCCTGCAAGTTTTAAAGGTTCAGAAAACCCTGAAGAGGAAGTGTTGGCTTCATTTGTAGCCCAATATTATATTTCACGAGAAATACCCAGTGATATATTGGTCAGCCACAGACCTGATGGTATGGATATCCTTGAAGAAATGCTACGTCAGCATTCAGGTCGAAAAATAAGTATTGCTTATCGTCTTCGTGGAGATCGTTCACGATGGGTTGATATGGCAATGCGAAATGCGCAGCACGCATTATCGAGTCACCTCGCTTCAAAAGCGGGTATTCAAAAACGTGTTATTGCGCTTCAAGCTGAGTTAAATCTAGAGTACATTCCTGCTCGGATGGAATGTTTTGATATCAGTCATACCATGGGTGAGGCGACGGTTGCCTCATGTGTGGTTTTTGGATTAGAGGGCGCAATTAAGTCTGAATATCGTCGCTATAATATCACGGGCATTACGGGTGGTGATGACTATGCTGCAATGCATCAAGCATTAAAAAGACGTTATACAAAAGTGGTAGAGGGCGAAGGAAAACTCCCTGATATTTTATTTATAGATGGTGGTAAAGGGCAGGTTTCACAGGCTGTTCAAGTGATGAGTGATCTCCAAGTGAGTGGCGTTGATATTATTGGCGTGACCAAAGGAGAAGGTCGCCGACAGGATATGGATACTTTGACCATAGATAAGCAAAAAGTCCACTTGCCAGCACATTCTAGTGCGCTACACTTAATCCAACAGATACGAGATGAAGCACATCGCTTTGCTATTAGTGGGCATCGTCAACGCCGACAAAAAGCTAGAAACACTTCTCCACTGGAAGGAATTGCAGGGCTAGGGCCTAAACGTCGCCAGATATTATTAAAACAGTTTGGTGGAATTCGTGCGATAACACGTGCAAGTGTTGAGGAACTAAGTAAAGTGAATGGAATTAGTGTCAAATTGGCTGAAAAGATTTATGATGTATTTCATTCCGAGTAACCACGATCTTGACGCTAGAAAGGTCGTGATAACTTTATTCGTGAAGACTTTATTCGTGATGATTATATTCGTGATAATTATAAAAAGCGTAGGGGCTTATTAGTGATATTCAATTTACCCATTTTTCTTACTATCCTAAGGATAATCGCAATACCTTTAGTTGTGTTGTTTTTTTATCTCGAAATGCCGTTAACGGCTTCCACAATATTTGGTCTGGCAGGTCTGACTGATTATATTGATGGCTATCTTGCCAGAAAATATAATCAAGAGTCTCGGTTTGGAGCCTTTCTTGATCCAGTTGCAGATAAATTATTAGTGGCTACTGCTTTAATTTTGATTGTTGAACGTGAAGCAATGATCTGGATTACGTTGGCAGCTATTTTTATTATTTCACGAGAGATTATCATCTCCGCTTTGCGTGAGTGGATGGCGGAAACAGGAGAACGTGCAAAAGTTGCCGTTGCTATGTTGGGCAAGGTGAAAGCCGTTGCACAAATATTCGCTTTGATTTTCTTACTCTACAATAAAGACCTGTGGGGCGTGCCACTGCGAGAAGTTGGTTTGGTATTATTAGCTATTGCCACCGCAGTGACTGTTATTTCGATGTTTCAGTATCTGCGTGCTGCTTTTGGTTCAAAAAAATAATTCTATAGGTGCAGATTCAATCAGAATATTTAAGATTTTGAATTAGTCATAATGCTTATGATAGGTACGCTTCTTACCCGCGCGTTGGGTGATTACCCCTTCAATCTGTTCAAATTTTATTTCAATGGTTTCGTAAATATCATTTAAAGGAACCAAGAAATGACGCTCATCTATAATGCGTAGTTGGCGGAATATATATTCACTTTTGTTATCTACGGCAAATACATAGGAGCCATCGCGAGCGACGTATCCTGGATCGATGATAATGATACAACCCACTTTAAATTCAGGCTCCATACTATCGTCTATGGAACGCAGTGCAAAAGGTTCTGCGGCAGAACAACTATCACCATCGCTCATATTGTGTCGAAAGGCTTCTTCTACGCTGATTTTTACTTCTTCCATGTTGATACCTTTTTGTTACGACTAAACTCAGTTTCTTGTACATGCCGTTCTGGCTCATACCAATGTAATGTATCGTGCAATTTAACCACCTCACCAATAATAGTCAAAGTAGGGGCGCGTACACCAGAATCAATCACTAGTTGAGGTAGTGTCGCAACAGTGCCGATATGGACGCGTTGATTGCGAGTAGTTCCTTGTTCTACAAGTGCGGCAGGCATATCACCCGACATGCCGTGGGCTTGTAATTCTTTACTGATCACATTAATGCCTGTTAAACCCATATAAAAAACGATGGTATGATTTTGTTGGGTTAATTGCTCCCAATTCAAATTAATGCTGCCATCTTTTAAGTGTCCAGTGGCAAAGGTTACAGACTGTGCGTAATCTCTATGTGTTAACGGAATACCTGCATAAGCAGAACAACCAGAGGCCGCTGTAACAGCAGGTACCACTTGAAAGGGTACATTGTTTTCTGCGAGCTTTTCAATTTCTTCTCCACCACGACCAAAGATAAAGGGGTCACCACCTTTTAGGCGTAAAACACGTTTACCTTCTAAGGCTAGCTTTACCAAAAGGTCATTAATTTCACCCTGAGGCACGGCGTGATTTTCTTTTTCTTTGCCGACGTATAAACGCTCTGCATTTTTATTTGCCATATCAAGAATAGGCTTTGAGACGAGGCGGTCATAGACCATTACGTCTGCCTGTTGCATTAGACGAACTGCTTTGAATGTGAGTAAATCAGGGTCACCAGGGCCTGCGCCGACTAAGTAGACTTCACCTATTGGATTTTCTTCTTGTTCATTTTCTAAGGAGTCATCTAGTAGTTTACGTGCAGCAGTATCTTGACCAGCATAGACTAATTCAGCGAATGTTCCTTTTAATGCATTTTCCCAGAAGTTTTTACGCTGTTCTTGTTCTGGAAAGTGATCTTTCACCTTCTCTCTATATTCTTCGGTTATTCCTGCTAAACGTCCACAGGCAGAAGGAATCATGGTTTCTAGCTTCATTCGTAATTGACGTGCCAGCACAGGCGATGCACCACCTGTTGAAACTGCAATAGTAACGGGTGATCGATCTAATACTGAAGGGAATATAAAGCTACACAATTTTGCATTATCAGCCACATTGACTAATGTATTAGCATTATTTGCCTGTGTGGCGATTTCGGCATTGAGCTTTGAATTATCAGTCGCTGCTACAACTAGAAAAGCGACTGCGATATCGGAAGTCTGAAATTCACGTTCAAACGTTGTGATACTTTTATTATCACTTAGCTGTTGTAACTGATCGCTAATTTGTGGTGATATCACGATCACATTGGCATTAGATTGTAATAAGTTTTTAACTTTTCTAGTCGCAACATTGCCGCCACCGATGACGAGACAATGACGGTTTTTTAAATCAAGGAATGCGGGGAAATATTTCATTTATTTTTTTCTTCGTTTCGGGCGTGATTGATATTTTACAATACTTTTAACAATTTCACCGTAGGGTAAATCTTCCATTGATCCAAACTGTTGCAGTGTTTTTTCCATAATATGGTTGATATTCTCTACTGTAGCTTGCTCGCCTTTGATGGTGACGACTTCATCTAATTCGGGATTAACTAATGCTTGTAAAGCTAACATGCCACCCGCTTGAACTTGTAGCTCTTTATTGTGTGGCATGGGCCCGTTAACGGTAACAACTTTGAGACTAAAACGCGCATTGTTACGCATCGAGTCGAGTACACGCGTACAGCGTTTTACAGCATCTTCTGAAACACAGGCGATACCTTCACGCGAAGCAATTAAAAATCGGTGCTTTAAATTACAATCACAACGTCGATTGGTAATAGACTTTTCAAAGATACAACGGTTTGGGTTGACTGTGTTGTAAGTATTACGGAATGCATCTTCATCCATTTAGGGAGCTTACCGTTCTGTTATTTATAATGGATAATTCGACATTGCCGGTGTTTCTTGCTGACGTCCTTAAGCGAAGTAATATGGCTTTCATGGTGTTAGGTGTAATTGTTTCAATAACAATAATTACTTTTCCCACTCCAAAACAACAGACTCTTCGCGCTTTTCTAGAATAACTTCTTCTGCTTGTAGTTGATTAATGGCATGCATCATTTTAACCGTTATCGCACCATTTAAAGGCAGCTCGGCACGAAGCTCGCGTGAAAATTGTTTGGCTTCTTTGAAGTTCTCAAATTGTTTTTGAAAATCAAGATTTTTAACAATGGGAGTAGGTTGAGTTACTTTAAATACGTAATAGGGCATGTTTGTTTCCAGTAGCAGAATGTTGTTTTATTATGGGGTCAGTTCATGAGTATATCAACTTTCTCTAATAAAGGTGTGGTTAATGGGGATAAACGCCTACGCATTACCGTGCCAACGGATTCATTGCCACTAAAAATAGGGATTAAAGTGTGTTCACCCATTTGTGCAAGAACGATCATGGCATGAATCAAGGGTAAGTGCTTATCATCGAGAGCATTGATTACGGCTTTTAATTCTTCATTATCAGGTGCTTTGCAAATGTTATCGCTGTGCTCTAAGGCAATTTCATATGAACGTGTGCCTCTACAATCTTTGCTTAAAGTATCTAAAGGTAATGTAAAGTGTTGGCTGATGGCGATAAATAAAGAGATGACCACTTCTTGATCAACGGGCTTTTTCAGCGCTAGTTTGATGGTTGTTAGCCATTTTTGTTCATCTGAATCTAAAAGCTGAATTAATGTTGTAGCATAAATATTTCCAGAATCTGCTAATGGCTTTAAGCTTTTAGAGGCTTCTTCATAGTGTTTGCTAGGTTTACTATCAATCGGAATATTTTTAGATTCAATGTGTAAAAATCCGACTAAGAAGGGATTTCTACGTTGTGCGCGAGACCATAAACTCTCTTTTTGTTCCAGCGTGATTAAGTCTTTTTGCAAACAGACGCGTACCATATTGACGATATTGAGCTGGCGTTCTTCAAATGGCAAAAACTCCATAAGGTATTCCGCTAGTTCTCTACCTAACTCACCATTGACCACATCAGGATATTCCATCAAGCGCATTGCAACTTCATTGCAAGGGTTTGCCCACCAAGCTCTAACGCCAATATCGTGGTTAAGCGTAGGTGCATAGACAACAGCAATCACTGCCTCAGGTTCACCTAAGCAGAGCATATGATCGAGTGTATTATCTGCATGCCCCATACGCGTCCAAGTTTTAATATAGACAGGGTAGCCACCGGGTGAGCCAGTGATTTTAAGTGATAGGAGTTCACGAACGATACGCAGGTATTGTTCATCTTTGACGGTGGGATTTAGGGCAACCTTTGCTTCACCTTTAGCCGTCAACGCATGTACCGTCATGCTGCCTTCATTGATGCGAACAGCTTTTAAATCTTGTGCGAGAAGCACATTTAGGCGCAGATTATCTTCATTGGATAGCTCCATAGTGAACTACCCAAATAACCAATATGGCACCCCCCCCTTTTTTACACAATTGTATAAAAAAGGGGGGGGTGCCATATGAATTATCACTTAAGTTATTAGCCTTTAAGCTTTATCAACTTCAGGTAATTTAACTTGAATGCTGATTTCGCGGAGCTGTTTGCGGGGTACTTCAGCAGGTGCTTCAGTCAATAAACAGGCGGCTGTTTGTGTTTTAGGGAAGGCAATTACATCACGAATGGATTCGGTGTTTGTCATTAACATCACCAAACGATCCAAACCGAAAGCCAAGCCACCCAGTGGAGGACAACCAAAATTAAGTGCTTTTAATAAGAAGCCAAACTTGTCATTGGCTTCTTCTGTAGAAATTCCGAGAGCATCAAAGGTTGCTGTTTGCATATCAGGTTGGTGAATACGAATCGAACCACCACCGACTTCATAACCATTAATAACCATATCGTAAGCATCCGATAATGCTTCGCCGGGCTTCTCACGTAATTCATCCACAGAGCAGGTAGGTGCGGTAAATGGGTGATGCAGAGCCTGCCAACGATTGTCCTTTTCATCCCACTCAAACATTGGGAAATCAATAATCCATAGTACGGCCCAATCACCTTCTAATAATTCAAGGTCTTTGGCGACTTCTTCGCGTAATGCGCCTAAGGCATCGTTTACAATTTTAGTTTTATCTGCACCAAAGAAAACTAGATCACCATCTTCTGCGCCAACTTTTGCCATAATATCCATGGCAACTTCATCGGGTAAGAATTTTAAAATAGGGGACTGTAATCCTTCTACGCCACTGGCTAATTCATTGACTTTAATATATGCCAAACCGCGCGCGCCATAACGGCTCACAAATTTTGTATAGTTATCAATGTCTTTACGTGAAAGCTTAGCACCTTGTGGAACACGAAGCGCCGCAACACGACTGCCTTCATCATTGGCAGGGCCAGAGAAAACTTTAAAGTCTACGTCTTTCATCTGCTCACTAACTTCAACCAGCTTTAGTGGGTTACGCATATCGGGCTTGTCTGAGCCGTAGTTATGCATGGCATCAGCGTAGGTCATGCGTTGGAATTTTGCAGGTAAATCGACATCTTTCGTGTCTTTAAATAATTTACGGATCATGTTTTCCATCATGTCCATGACGTCATCACCTTTTACAAAAGCCATCTCGATATCGACTTGGGTAAATTCTGGTTGGCGATCAGCACGTAAATCTTCATCACGAAAACAGCGCGCCATTTGATAATAACGATCAATGCCACCCATCATGAGCATCTGTTTAAATAACTGAGGAGATTGTGGCAGGGCGAAGAATTTCCCAGGGTAAGTACGACTAGGCACCAAATAATCACGCGCACCTTCTGGTGTCGCTTTAGTCATTATCGGTGTTTCAATTTCGAGGAACTCATTATCTTCTAAATAGCGGCGCATGATGGATGACATTTTGGCGCGTGTTTTAATACGTTGCTGCATTTCATCACGGCGCAAATCAACATAACGATACTTCAAACGAATGTCTTCGTTAACATCATCATCAAGCTGGAAAGGAGGCGTGTCAGAGGCACTTAATGTTTCCAGTTCTATACTGAAGATTTCAATTTGACCACTGGTCATATTTTCATTAGTCATGCCTTCAGGGCGCGCACGAACTTTTCCGCGAATACGTAAAATGTGTTCATTTCGAATCGTTTCTGCTTGCTTGAACATGTCTTTATCATCAGGATCAAAGACCACCTGAACAATACCCTCGGCATCGCGAAGATCCACAAATATTACTCCACCATGATCACGACGGCGATTAACCCAGCCACACAAAGTGACCTCTTGATCCATAAGTGATTCGTCAACTAATCCACAGCGGTGAGTGCGCATATTTACAACCTAAAAATGAATGAAAAATAGATGCAGGATATTAAGCTTTGTAGCGCTTTGGTGCAAGTGTGTCCCACGCAATTGTTTAAAAAGAGAGGCATATATAAAACTGTGTAATCGAAACAACGATAAAGTAATAGATAGTATTTTTTTCATCTTATCTCATTATAATAACGTCATAAAAAATATTAGGGG
>CAZWEA010000060.1:0-18409 GCA_964632635.1 uncultured Cocleimonas sp.
TGATCTAAAGTGTATCTTCTCTAGAGATAAATTACATCAATTATGCAAAAAGGGTGGGGGTGCTTCGACAAGCTCAGCAGGGCTGCTTCTATGAGTTCAACAGGGCTGCTTCGATGAGTTCAGCAGAGCTACCTTACAGTGATGTTAGAGTTAACTACTTTGATTAACATTGAGAATATAGAGCGTTATATGCTCTATATTCTCAGTGAGATATTCTTCATTTGTATGTCTAATTTGTAATTAACATTAGATTACAGATGAATTTATTGACAAGAAACTTGATAGCTCTTTGTACAAGAACAAGAAGCACCACTGCTGTCTTTCCATGTTTCAGTAGGTGCGTAGCCAACATTTTCATCAACACACATATACTGCAACTCATTGACATTGACGTGTCTGTTACGATCGTAAGTTACTACAGACCAATTTCCCTCAGTCTCATTGTTTGCCACTATGCGATTTGCACATGTTGAGGTTAAAGCTCCTTCTGTATCAACTGTGACACTAATGCTGGTGGTTAATAAGAGATCTCCACTAGCAGGGTCTAGAGTAGATGAAGCAATACCTACAGAGAAAGTGTCAAAGTCTGAGTTAGCTTCGGTACAAGTTCCTTTTCCTCGTGAATAAATGGTGAAATTATTACCCTCACCACGAATGATAGAACCTTTACTCAAGCCAAATGAAATTGGTTGTGCGCTTGTAAAACTAACACCTGCGCGATCTATGAAATTATTTGACTGAGCGGTTAGTCGAGATTCCCCGCCAACGAGTCCACGACCAATGTCAGCGCCATTGCTGGTCGCAGTAAACACACCACCATCATCTGCACGGATATAGTAACCTGTTAGATCAGGAGGATTTAGGCCTTGTTCTGTACGCAGATCAATACCTTGATCTCTTATTTGTGCAAGTGCGGTGCGCATTATAGGATTATTGAGAATGGCTTCTGGTGTAGAAAAATCACCAGGGACTGATGCATCTAGTGGCGCTGGGTCATCAGAATCATTAAATCCATCATTGTCATCATCTAGATCAGTAGAGTTTGGGTTGCCATCATTATCTGTATCAAGTGGTCTTGAATTTGCATCTAAAGGATTTGTACCTTCAGAGGCTTCTACCTGATCGCTATAACCATCGTTATCATCATCACTGTCACAAGCATCGCCATCACCATCGCCGTCTGTATCAAGTTGGGATGGATTATCGATGCCTGGGCAGTTATCTGCGGGAGTGCTATTGCTATCACCACCGCCACATGCTGTTAGCGTCATAGTCAGTGCAAGGGCTAATAATGTAGTGACATTGCGTTCAGTTAAAGTTTTCATTTGTTACTCCTTTCATATTGAAAAATTTTAATAGTGAGTCTATATGAGATCTTTGAACGAGATCGTGCAAAGGTCTCTATGGTTTAAAATGTGTAGGTCGTTATGTTTCAATAATTCCCCAGCCCTTGGCAGAGGGCTGAAAAATCAAACCAGAAAGCGCATGTGTATCAGAAAAGTCAATACGGTTAATAGCTTGTCTCAAATTTTCTACCCCATCCTTATTATTTGAACTTGTGTAGAAAACAATATCTCTATGCGGGAAAGCAACAAGTGGCTTGCTTCCAATTTCCCCTTCTATTTGTTCCCATAATTCTGGGAAAAGAATAGAGCAGGCAGTCATATTATTCTCGCTAGACATTATTTTAATACCAGAGTCGTCATCTGAAACGGTAAGGTTTTGCAGTGAAATAAGACCGTTTGCCAAAGCCTTATCGTGCAAATCTTGTTCTGTTAAATTTTGCTTTTTGAGTTCAGCAGGTGTGATGGATATATATTCTTGTCCTGTGTCGATTGCATAGGTAAGCTGAAGATCACCAATAATTGGCTTACTGATGGGTTTTTGTTCAGTAGGCATGTCTGGTATAGAATTAATCATTTCTATAAAGTTGTTATGCTTAATCCTTGGGAAAATAGCAGGAGCACTTTCCTTTTTGAAAAATGAGAACATATTTTAACCTCTTCTTAACAAAACTTAGATAATAAATATTTTTATACAGATGTTGTTTAACGTAAATAATCTTGTGTACCATAAGATACTTTTCATTTTAAAAAACTAATTTGGTTTAACTCCCACCCAAGTTCCGATACAGCCATTGATGTCTTCAAAGGTTCCTCTTGATGTTGAGTTGTCAATGGTGCCTGTAAATGTTGCAAACTGTTGTCCGCTAACAAAAGCAAAGCCTCCTGTGACTGCACCTGTTGATGTATTGCGTGTTCCTGATACATCGAAAACACTACTGCCATTACTGACACTGCCAGAAATATCGGTTCCATTTGTTAGTGTATAAGTGCCTGAAGCATTACCACAGATACTGGCTACTGTTGTTGAGGTAACGGCGACATTATAGGTGCCATCAAATGTATTTTGTGATGGAGTAGGGTCAACTAAAACAATTGGATTGGTTGCTTGAGATAGATCAGATAACTGATTTCTACTGTCAATCGCTTGGACGCGGTAGCTGTAGTTAGTATTGATGTCTAGCCTTGTATCAGTAAATGATGGGAATGGGCTGGTGGATATCTGGTTGCCATTTCGTAAAATATTGTATCCTGAGATGCCTTTGTCATCACTGGCTGCATTCCATTGTAATGCGATTGTGCTGTTATTAATTACCTGTGCGTTTAGCCCTGTTGGTGTTGTTGGTGGGTTGTCATTATCGGTGGTGAAGTCGGTTGCGATGGGCAATTGGTTTACACTCACGCCTTGTGCATTTCCGTCGTCTTGATTAAATGTAATAGTGACTTTCTCATCCTCTATAACAACAATGTTATTGTTTAGGAAGTTATCAAAACCGATGTTATTAATATCAAAAGGTGTGGCTAATAAATCAATACCATTGTTAATATTTGAGTTAATCAGTTGTTGAGAAACAATGCCTTCAATTTCAGTTTCTATCGCATTGATTTCAGTAACACTAGGTAAATCGGTAATTGCCCCTGCTTTTTCAAATTCATTGTCAATATCCAGTGATTGAGTTGCGAACCAGTTTCTGATTATGAGGTCGGTGAAAGGGTGAATATTTCGAGTGACTTCATTGCTCGCATCACTGTGGGCAATACTGTATATGAAACTACTGGTTTCTTTACTCATAGCGCCTGCAGCAATAATAGCTCTGGCACTTTGCTGTGGTTTGGTGCGCATTAAATATATCTCACCATTGGTGACTTTAATATCGAACTTACCATTTGCAGCGATCGAGGCTGTTTGTCTGTCACCACTTAATGATTTAGCTTCTAGGATTGAGAGTGCTGTAATAGTTGGAATTTTTGCGGTACCTATAATGCCGCCGTCTCCTGTAGATTCACCACTGCTGCTTGCACCACCGCAGCCAGATAAGACTGAAATTCCGATTGCGAGTGCAATGGGCTTAATTCTTAGTTGATCAATTATAGTGTTATTTGATTTTCTCATTGTGAATCTCCATTTCATTTTTTAATCCGTCGTATCTCTTGTGCAAAACTCTCTGTTTATGTAAAGGATGCTTCCTAGCTGTCCTTATCGGGTTCATTTTCAAAATAATAAATACCCAGCCCGACGCGTGATTTGACGATGTCTAAGTCGTCAGTTGATTGAACCTCATAGTTTTTTCTATTAGCCAGTTTATTTCCTAGCCACTTATTAAGGTCTATTAATAACTGCGATGATTTTTGGGTGCTTAGCTCTTGAAACTGTGCTGCAATTTCAGTGGGTACGTTTTTATAAACAAGTTGCCTTTGAAAGCGGCCATCATCTTTTCCATGCTCTAAATTGTGTACCGCACTACTTAATAGATCTGAGGTGCAGATAGAGAGAATATCGACTTTCTCAATTTCACCAGACTCTGGGATATAACCTTTCTGGTTTAAAAATATCTGTTCTGAATTGATTTTTTTAGCAATCCCTAGACGTTCCAGTTCATCAATAATTGCACCACCAGTAATGTCACCGCTATAACGAGAAACCAAAGTAGCAAAGCTATTGCCATCCCCTTTTATATTCAGCACCAGCGGGTCTTTATTCTTGTCTAAAAAATCAGGGTCGTTTAACCAGCCGTTAACGACCCTAATAGCCCTGTTTGGTGTCCCACCAGTTAAATCTGTACTGTTTTCTGCCTTGCTAAGGCGTACCACTTCTTTTCTATTTAGCCCCGTTAACACCGCAACCCGAGAGTAAGTCATTTTCTTATTAGGAATAGAAAAATGTTTATAAGCAACATCCACATAAGCTTGTTTAGCTAGTGCGGTAAATGCTGCGTGTGAAACATCGTTGCGCATTAAAACCTTCACTAATGGTTTTAATATGTGAATTACCGCTTTAGATAGAACTGTTTGTAAAGACTTTGCCATTTAATGGGATTATATTCCCGTTTTATTAAAATTAAAACAAATAGGTGACGGTGGTTTTGAACTTAATCAGTCGTTCTTAAGCACTGTACTGTTTAATTTTAATTAGGGTTGTTGCGCTGTTTAATCTACTGGGGTAATGCGCAATGTAAAAAGTGCGTGTTCTTTTTTATGATCGCCTTCAAGTCAAAGCTTGAAGGCATATTCAAAATCAACACATATCAGTGGTAATACCAATAGTATCTATTGTAGTAATACCTAGAGGGGTAGTAATAACCGCCGTGACGATAGCCAGTATTTTTAAGGCTTCCATTTTCCTTACCGACGACAGTCCTTAAATCTTCTTTAGGGTGAGGGTATTTATCTGGTTTCTCTTCTGCAACATGGGTAGTTTTAGGTCCGATGTTATGTGTAGGGTATTCATTAGACCCTGCACAACCCGTAAGTATAAAAGCTCCTAACAACATGAAAAACATATATTTCATTGTATCAATTCCTCAAAGTAAATATTAAAATTATTCTTGTCTATTACCAGCCTTTTAGTAGCCATCTAACATTACGTGCCGCACTGGTTGCCGCGCTGGCAGCATTAGCTCCTTCTACAACGGCATCTGTATTTTGACGGCGTTTCATATTTTCTAAACGAACTTCATCGGCAGCTAATGCTTGCTGACGTCTGTATTGTCGAGCTTCTGCTCTTGAGATTTGGGCGCCTGCTGCACCTCTGTTTTTATTTAGGTAGGCTGAGTCTTGTCCGGCTGTTTTTGCTGAGCATCCTTGAAGTACACCTAAAACTACAATGCTTGATAGGATTAATGTAACCTTTTGCATGTTTTTCTCCCGAAAATATTTGTTATTTAAAAAGTATTTTGTATAGAGTCGCGATCCGTTACGTCTTTAGGTGGATATAGGTAACTCATAACAATTAATGGGAATATAATCCCGTTTATTGTTAATGGCAAGTTTAATGCTGTTTAAATTTTGTACTATTTATGATTTTTAGGGGTGATTGAAGGATATGTGGGCAATTGTGAAGAAAAGGCGGGGGTGCCATCTCATTGTATGTACATGAAATAAATAAACGATTACAGAGTTACGTTGAATAATTCATAATTTATATTAGTGAGAAAATAAACCAACTAGATTAATCAGAACAGTTAGTACAATCGAACCAATCAACATTGCCTTCCAAGGGAAGAAAACTTTTACACGTGGTTGTCCGTCGTCTTCATGTTGTTCTATAGCGCGTTTAGCATTCTCTTTGATCTTTCTTTGAATTTTTGCAGCAGTATTAGGAAAGAGTATCGGAAGGAGATTAACTAAGATTGTCAGTGCTATTGAGCCAATAATTGAAATTAGTAGAAAGTTATTCATATTGAGTTTTTCTTATTGAGAGAGGTCCTTATGAATATAGCAGAATTTAAGATGGAGAAGCTCTAAGAGCATGGTTCGATAATAAGCTTAGAAAATAATATGGCACCCCCCCATTTTTTGGATAATTATACAAAAAGGTGGGGGGTGCCATAGGGTATTTACGATAGTTTCTAGCTACAGTATTCTAGTTATCCAAAAACCCTCTGCGTCTAACTTTAGGATTCTCTGTGGTTGCTAGCACCACGGTAGGTCTCGTTATTGGACGAGCTGGCTTAAAGCGTCTTGTCATTTCACTAGCACCAGGGTTAAATTTTGGTTTTCCCATACGTGCAATCGGCCTAGTTGTGGCACAGTTTCTCCACCAGCAACGGTTATTTTTCTTAAAGTACATCAAGCCTTGATACTTTGGTGCTTCGTTGATTGATTGAGTAATGTATTCTTTAATGCCCCAACTACCAATATGGTTGTATTCACGTGGCGCTGAGAATGCAACAAATAACTTTCCGCCTGCTTTTTTCCAGCCTTGTAAAAACTGGTAATAAAGGTTTGCCATGCGCTTGTCTTTATTTGCTTTGATTAAAATCGGATTAGTACCTTCTTTTTTCGAATGTGTTTTATAGGCAACAAGATGTTGTCCGCCTTCATAGGCGATCATTTCTACACCGTAACGTTTTAATACATCAGATTGTCTTTTTAAGACTTTGAGCGTATTGGGTATTGAATATTTATTACGTGGTGATTTTAGCAGTGCAAATAGATCGTCAACACTTTTTACATTCTTCTGTGCTGCTTGATCAGCATGAAAATAGGGTGCAATCGCGAGTGCATCAACATGTCGAAAGGCTTCTTGGTAGCCAAGCAACATATGGGTCATGGGTACATTGGTTGTCATGCCGCCCATGACTCTAACGAGGCGTTGAGTATTGCCAAATTCTTGTTCCCAAATCTTAAATATTTCTACACTTCGACGTGAATAATACTTAAAACCTGCATAGGTACGATTGGCATCTAAGCCTTGGTGAACACCCTGATTCTTTACAAAATGAGCCTGTGTGAACAAGCCATTCCAAGCTTCATTGGTGTACTCAATATAGCTTTTTAAGGTGGGTTTGAGGTGGGTTTTAACATAACGTGCTGTTTGCAGTACAAAGTCATCATTCGCACGGTGTGGAAGATTAAACCAAGGGTCGGCATCTATCAGATTAGCTAGTTCAACCATAACTTCAATGGGTGCACCACGAACGCCTTCTTTTCCTCCCCATGTTGCATCTGTCATCTTGGGGCGTTGATCCCACTTCGAAAGGTTGTTGCGTGTAATACCTGCCATATTCATAAAACGAATGACACGGAAGTCTTTCATAAAATTAACATAGTCGGGATTAAAAAGTACTCTAGGGTGATGTGATGTAAACTTTAAAAATGGCTTAGAACCACATTGGCTGTCAAATTTTATCCACTTAGTTGGAGCATCTTTACAGATGCCGCCGGGCATAATGACGCGAATATCACGCAAATAATTTTTCTTATCGCTTTCAATAATCGTTAATGTTGCAGTAATTCGACGCTCGTGATTAGGCCTTAACTGAATAAGATCCTTGCCATAATAACTACGCAAAAGACGTATGTCTCCTCCATACTTTATTTTACCGTGGCCCTTATAAAGTACGGTATAAATACCACGTGGGAGTGTTTTAGCGGGTAAGTTGTTGATGAAACGAGTACCTGCTTGCCCACCATTTAAATTAGTTGGCCAGCCATCACTGTCATATTGAATATTGCCTTTGGTAAGCCATGGGCGAGCTTCATCAAAAGGTGTGGCAAGTTTGAATAAGTCAACGAATGGCACGCTTGAGTTGATATCCATCACTTCATTGGTATTAATGCCAAGAGGTGAAAGACGATTATCAACAGCATGAGCAGAGATAGAGACAAAGATGACGAGCAGATAAACTGCTTGTTTTAGTAATTTCATAAGGAGTGGGTCTGCTATATTTTTATTATTATTGGGATAATTATAGTTGAGCTCGACTTAATCCAGACTGAACTCATCCACAATTATCGAAAAAGGTGGGGGGTGCCATACTTAAATAAACGCGGTAAGTTGTCTACGTAGATCAGATGCCGACCTACAGTTGGATTCTTGTTATTTGACACTATAGTTAACTATAAGGTTATAGTGTTGGCAAGAGTAGATGTTAAAGGAGGGAAAATGAGAATTGGTGAGTTATCAAAAAGTACAGGGTTTCAAGTTGAGACGCTGCGGTATTATGAAACGCAAGGTTTGTTGAAGCCTGTTTCTAGAAGCGAGGCTGGTTATCGCCTATACAATAAAGAGTCACTTAAACAGGTGAATTTTATAAAAAAAGCAAAGTCAGTAGGCTTTTCACTGAAGGAAATTACGGAGCTATTAACCCTTCGTGTTGAGCGTGATCAACACAGTTGTGGTGATGTAAAAGCAATTGCCGAGCAGAAATTAGAGCAGATTGAGAATAAATTAAATGAATTGAAAATAATGCACGATGCTTTGCAAAAAGTTGTCAATGCCTGTTGTGGTGGTTTGGAGCCAGCTACTTCATGTACCATTTTGAACTCGTTGGATAGCCATGATTGATTTTCTTAAAAATCTATTAGAGATAGCGCTCGAAGCCGCGCCATGGTTGGTGCTGGGTTTAGTCATTGGTGGTTTGATTAAGTCTTTTATTCCGACGTCATTTTTACAAAAGCATCTCAGTGGTAATGGCTTTTTAAGTATCATTAAAGCCGCATTATTTGGTGCGCCATTGCCGTTATGCTCCTGTGGCGTTATTCCCGCTGCTTTGGGACTTCGTCGCGCAGGTGCATCGAAACCAGCAACGGTGGCATTTCTAGTTTCAACGCCAGAAACAGGTATCGATTCTGTATCAATTTCATATGCTTTACTGGGGCCTTTTATGGCGATAATTCGGCCCATTGCTGCAATTGTTTCTGCGATTGTAGCGGGGCTTTTGGTGGGTAAAAGTGTGAATGATAGTGCTGACATGACAGGTGCTGTTATGCAAAAGAAAACGGTGAGTTGTTGCTCAACTGCAGTAGAGGCTGAAGCAACTGATAGTTGTTGTGCCATATCTGATCATCATCATGAAACAAATAACGAAAGCAATATTAAGCAAAAAGGATTCATGCAAAAAGCATGGGAAGGTGTTGTCTATTCATTTACAGAGCTATTGGATAATGTCCTATTCTGGATGGTAATAGGTTTAATTTTTGCTGCACTAGTTAAAACATTTGTACCGGTAACATTTCTAGCCGAATGGGGCAGCGGTTTACCAGCAATGTTAATCATGCTGTTGATTGGGATTCCTATGTATGTTTGTGCAACTGCCTCAACGCCAATAGCGGCAGGTTTATTATTAGCAGGTGTCTCTCCAGGAACAGCAATGGTATTTTTAATGGCGGGACCTGCGACAAATATTTCTACCTTAGGGATAATAGGTAAAGAACTAGGTAGACGCTCGTTAGTGGCGTATTTATCGGGAGTAGGGATTGTGGCATTAGCAACGGGATTGATTGTAGATTATTTAGTTAAGTATTGGAGTGTTAATGTGCAAGCGCAGATTTCACATAGTCATGGAATTGTGCCGCCCGTGTTGGCTTGGGGAGCGTTGTTGTTATTGTTCGGGGTGATTGCTTACTTGAATCTTAAGAAGAGAAAGGTATTGCTGTTCGAAAGCTAATCTTGCAAAAAGGGTGGGGGTGCCATTTATATAAACTGATTTAAGTTTCAGGCGTATTTATTTTGATCGGTAGAAGGATATTATATTTCCTGTAAGTTTGCATAAGTTAGCACCAGCCACTTGCTACCTTCAGAATCAAAGTTTACTTGCACACGGGCGTGACTTCCTGCGCCTTCTACGTCGGTAATCGTGCCTTCACCAAATTTAATATGGGATACGCGTTGCCCTATCGACATACCTGTTTCATTGGTGTGTACGGCAGGTCTCGGTTTTACTTCACGTTCATAGTTTGATTGCCAGGTGTTAACTTTGGGGCGTATTTCTTCGATTAGTGAATCAGGGATTTCATTTAAAAATCGTGAAGGAACGCCGTAAAGTGTGTTTCCATAGAGCCTTCGTTGCTCGGCGTAACTCATAACCAGTTGTTTTTCAGCGCGTGTTATTCCGACATAGCAGAGGCGGCGCTCTTCTTCCATTCGCCCAGGTTCTTCTTTTGACATTTGGTGTGGGAATAGCCCTTCTTCTAGCCCGACTAAAAACACCAATGGAAATTCTAATCCTTTGGCTGAATGTAGGGTCATGAGTTGGACGCAGTCATCGCCCGCTTCGCCTTGTCCTTCGCCTGCTTCTAATGAAGCGTGGGCAAGGAAGGCGGTGAGAAAGTCCATGTCTTCATGTTCTTCATCAGGTTTGTAGGTAAAGCCTTGTGCGGCCGAAATTAGTTCGTTGAGGTTTTCAATGCGAGCTTGTCCAGTGTCTCCCTTTTCTTTTTTTATGTAGTGATCTTTAAGTTTAGAGGCTTCGATGACGTGATCAACTTGTTCGTCTAAAGGCAAGTTATCAATGTCTTTTGCTATGCTGTTGATTAATTCAATAAAACCTGAGATTGCGGTTGCTGCACGTGGTGTGAATACGGAATGCTCCAATAGCGTATTGGCTGATTGCCACATGGGGGTTCCTGTATTGCGAGCATTCTCACGAATAATATCGACTGTTTTATTGCCAATGCCACGGGTAGGCTGATTAATTACACGTTCAAAAGAAGGGTCGTCTTGGCGATTGGTGCTTAAGCGTAAGTAGGCGAGGGCATCTTTGATTTCGGCGCGTTCGAAGAAGCGTTGTCCCCCATAAACTCGATAGATGATATTATTTTCATTGAGGATGCTTTCAAAGACGCGGGATTGTGCATTTGATCGATAAAGAATTGCAATGTCTTGATGAGAGTTTCCATAGCTCACCCATTGTTGGATGCGGGATGCAACGTAGGTGGCTTCATCAAGCTCATTATAAGCGGCATAAAGATGAATTTGCTCGCCATCCCCATCGGCAGTCCACAGGTTTTTTCCTAAGCGTCCTTGATTGTTTTCAATAACCGCATTTGCAGCGCTGAGTATATTGCCACTGGAACGATAGTTTTGTTCTAATTTTGTGGTGAGTGCATTTGGGAAATCACGTGAGAAGTTTTGAATGTGTTCGATTTTCGCACCTCGCCAACCATAGATGGATTGGTCGTCGTCACCGACAACAAAAGGTGGAATGCTATTTCCTGCAAGTAAACGTACCCATGCATACTGTAGTGAGTTAGTGTCTTGAAACTCATCTACCAAGATATGCTGAAAGCGTTTTTGATAGTGTTCTAAAAGATTGGTGTTGTCGCGCAATAACTCTAGAGAGCGTAATAGGAGTTCTGCAAAATCTACGACTCCTGAGCGTTGGCAAGTGTCTTCGTAGAGCGTATAGACTTCCACAAGCTGACGCGTGGTGAGATCACCTTTGTCTTCTATGTTTTGTGGGCGAATACCTTCATCTTTTTGCTTGTTAATAAACCATTGCGATTGTTTGGCGGGAAAAAGTTTTTCATCTAATTGAAGTTCTCGCATGACGCGTTTTACCAGGCGAAGTTGGTCGTCAGAGTCGAGTATTTGAAAATTCTGCGGTAATTTAGCTTCTTGCCAGTGCCGACGTAATAGTCGATGAGATAGGCCATGAAATGTACCAACCCACATGCCGCCAACAGGTGAACCTAGTAGTCCTTCAATTCGTCCGCGCATTTCGGCGGCGGCTTTGTTGGTGAACGTAACAGCAAGAATTGCAAAGGGTGAAACTTGCATTACTTGAATTAACCAAGCAATACGATGTACTAAAACACGTGTTTTGCCACTGCCTGCTCCGGCTAATATGAGTTGTGGGATGGAGCCTGCGGAAACGGCTTCTCGTTGGGGTTTGTTTAGTTCGTCTAATATATGTGATACATCCATGAATGCATTGTAATGCATTGAAAAAAAATTGGCTTATATTTCCTATTGGAATTTAGAACTTTTATGGATAGTATCTACTAGATTTTTTCATATAAGAATATAGATATATGTTTCATATAGTTTCATGGGTGCGTGAGTTAAGACGTGTTCAGTGGTTTAGTGTGAGTATTAAATTACTCGTCATTTTTTTGATGATGTTAGGGATGTGGGTGGCGACTCGTAAACTTGATTTTCCTTCAGGTATGGAAATTAATGATAAGGTCATTCACGTTTTTGTGTTTTTTTCTTTTGCTCTCTTAATGGATTTGACGTCATCAAGAAAGCCTTTTTGGTTATGGAAGGGCTTGCCTTTATTGGGCTATGGTCTATTAATTGAGGTGATGCAGTATTTTTCACCAAATAGAAGTTTCTCATTATTGGATTTTTTTGCGGACTTCTTTGGAATATTTTTATACTTTTTTTTGAAATGTCTACTATATTTGTTTGTGGTAAATAGAGTTAATAATTAGCAAGTAAAACTAATTAATTGTTTTCTAATATTTAGAGATGACTATGCTTGTTTTCACTATAGGGGAGTGCTAGACTTTGCCACCGTTATAGAGGGTCAACGACTGATGAAGAAAGAAAAGCCAGCGACTACAGGTATTTTTCAGATTGGAGCCGGGAATATGCTGGCTTCTATGGTAATTGCAGGTTTTTTCTTAGGTTATCTTGTTGATCAATGGTTAGATAAAACCCCAGTTTTTATGCTTTCTTTTGGTGCGTTAGGTTTCGTAGGCGGAATGAAGAGAGTTCATGAGTTATTAATTCATGAGAACAAGAATAATGAGCAAGATGATAATCAGCTTGAAGTAAATAGAGCTGATGGTGAAAATAGTCATAATGAGTAGACCTGTTTTAGCTGAAGTTGTCGTTCAGAATGTACGTAAAACGAGAGTTGTCCAGCTAGTGGTTATTTTCTTGGCAGTCTTGCTTTTTTATTTGCGTTCGCCGGATGAAGCTCTCGCCGCTCTTTATGGTGGATTCGTAAGTTTTTTTTTAATCTGGACTTTGAGCTGGACAATGATTAAAGCATCAGAAATTGCTCGTACTGATGCTAAGAAAGGAATTATGGTTGCTTATTTGAGTGCTGTTTTTCGTTTTGTTTTTATATTAATATTTTTTGCTGTTGGGATAGGTGCTTTGGGTTTAGAGCCGCTGCCTTTGGTTTTGACAGCTATAATTGTGTGGTTAATAGGCACTATTTTACCTGGTATGTTGGGTAGGCAGAGTTAAAGTGAATATTAATCTATACATATTTATGAATTTAAATTTAGTGTTAGAGGTATTAACGTGAGTGCAGCAGAGAAATCTTCTGGTAGTACAGTTGAGTATATTCAACATCACCTTACAAATTTGCATACTGGCGAAGGTTTTTGGACCATAAACTGGGATACGATTATTGTTAGTATTCTTTTGGCTGGTTTTATGCTTTGGATGGCAAGTAAAGTGAGAAAGAACTTGGTGTCTGGCGTTCCCGGTCCTTTTCAAAACTTTATAGAAATGATTTTGGAATTTGTTGGAACTCAGGTTAAAGATTCTTTTCCTGGTCATAACCCATTAATTGCGCCTTTGGCCTTGACTATATTTTTATGGGTGTGGTTAATGAATTTTATGGATCTAATTCCAGTCGATTTACTGCCATCAATTGCCCAAGGTATTGGTATACCTTATCTTAAAGTTGTTCCAACAACGGATTTAAGTACCCCAATGGCAATGGCTTTGACTGTCTTTGTGTTGAGTACTTACTACAATATTAAGGTTAAAGGCTTGTTGGGTTATGGAAAAATGTTCTTGTTTCACCCATTTGGCAAGTTTGCGGTTCCTGCAAACATTATAATGACAACCATCGAAGAATTAGCTAAACCATTAAGTCTTGGTTTGCGTTTATTTGGAAATATGTTTGCTGGAGAGTTGGTGTTCTTGCTGATTGCGTTATTAACGTTAGGCGCAACTTTGAGTGCTGGTTTGTTGATATGGTTCCCATTGCAAGTTGTCTTGGACCTTGCTTGGTTGATTTTTCATATTCTTGTTATTACATTACAGGCATTTATCTTTATGGTGCTAACAATTGTGTACTTGGGTATGGCGCATACAAGTGCTGATGAACACTAGTTTGTTTGATTGAATTTTTTATTTTAATTTTTTAGATTTATATTCTTAGGAGAAGTAATAATGACACCTGATATGATTGCTCAGATTTATGCCTACACTGCGGTTGGCGTTGGTGTAATCCTTGCGGCTGCTGGCCTCGGTTCAGCAATAGGATGGGGCTTGATATGTGCGAAAACGTTAGAGGGTATTGCACGTCAACCAGAAATGCGTCCTCAATTGATGACTAATATGTTTATCTTTGCTGGTTTAATGGAGTCTTTTCCTTTCATAATCTTGGCATTCTCAATGTGGTTCTTGTTTGCTAACCCGTTTGTTGGTGCACTTGATGCTGCTATTAAGGCTCTTGGATAGTAATTACGATTACTTGATTGTCCCAGTATGGGATTTTAAGCTTAATAAGAGGTATATGTCGTGAGTATAACAGTCACATTAATAGCTCAGGTGTTCGCGTTTACTTTGCTGATTTGGTTGGTAAACAAGTATATGTGGGGTCCTGTATCGGAAGTTTTGGAAGCTCGTCGCACTAAGATTGCAGACGGACTTGCCGCTTCTGAAAAAGGTCTTGCAGATATGGAGCGAGCTGAAGACCGAGCTAAAGAAGTTTTGAAAAAGGCGAAAGTTCAAGCTGCTGAAATCATTGTGCAAGCAAAGGCACGTGATAGTCAGATGGTTGAAGATGCTAAAGTCAAAGCCGTTGAAGAGGCCGCTCGTGTTAAGTCTGCTGCTGATGCTGAGCTTGAGCAGGAAGTTAATCGCGCTAAAGATGGTTTGCGTTCTCAGTTGTCTACGTTAGCAGTAGCGGGTGCGAGCAAAATTCTTGGAAAAGAAATTGACGCGAATACACATAAAGCCGCTCTTAAAGAACTAATTGAGCAGATATAGGAAGACAGGAATATATTATGTCTGAATTAACTACAGCTGCTCGTCCCTATGCACGTGCTGTGTTTGAAACAGCCGAGAAGTCTGGAGCTTTGGCTAAATGGTCTGAGTCTCTTAGGTTTATGGGTGCTATTGCCAGTAATGATGATGTTGTTGATTTACTAGCTAAGCCAGAAATGGCTAAGCAAACTGGCGCAGAAGCTTTTATCAAGATCTGCGATGGTAAGTTAGATGATCAAGCACAAAACCTCGTCAAAACTTTGGCGGAGAATGATCGTTTATCCTTGTTGCCTGAAATGAGTGTTCTTTTTGAAGTGCTCAAAGATGAGGCGGAAGGTTCTGTTGAAGCAACAGTTACAACGGCTAAAAAACTAACTAAGTCTGAAGAAGAAGCAATGTCCTCAGCACTTAAGAAACGTTTGGGACGTGATGTTAAATTAAATGTCAGTATTGATGAGGCTCTACTTGGTGGAGCAATTATTAAGGCTGGCGACTTGGTGATAGATGGTTCGCTAATAGGGCGTTTGAATAAAATGACAGCTCAGATTGCTGGCTGATAACTCTCACTAAGAACTTTATTTAAAAAAGGTATAAGGTATAGGTATGCAACTTAACCCCACAGAAATCAGTGATCTGATTAAAAAGCGTATAGAAAGCTTTGATACAGGTACTGAGGCACAGACAGAAGGAACAATTGTTTCCATCATGGATGGTATTGTTCGAATCCATGGTTTATCAGACGTAATGTCAGGTGAGATGATCGAATTCTCAAATGGTGCTTACGGTTTGGCTTTGAACTTAGAGCGTGATTCAGTAGGCGCAGTAGTTCTTGGTGATTATAAGGGTATCACTGAAGGTGATACGGTGAAGTGTACAGGACGGATTTTGGATGTCCCTGTTGGCCCTGAACTGATGGGTCGTGTTGTAGATGCACTCGGTGCACCAATTGATGGAAAAGGTCCCGTCGAAACTTCTTTAATGAACCCTATCGAACGTCAAGCACCAGGTGTAATTGAGCGTCAATCTGTTGATGAGCCAATGGAGACAGGTATTAAAGCTCTGGATTCGATGGTGCCTGTTGGTCGTGGTCAGCGTGAGTTGATTATTGGTGACCGTCAGACGGGTAAAACGGCAGTTGCAATCGATGCCATTATCAACCAAAAAGGTAAAGGCGTTAAATGTATTTACGTTGCGGTTGGTCAAAAAGCATCATCTGTTGCAGGTGTTGTACGTAAATTAGAAGAGTTTGGTGCGATGGACTATACCATTGTCGTTGCTGCTAATGCTTCTGACCCAGCTTCTATGCAATTTCTTGCTCCGTATGCTGGTTGTGCAATGGGCGAATACTTCCGTGACAACGGTGAAGATGCATTAATTATTTATGATGATTTAACAAAGCAAGCTTGGGCATACCGTCAGGTTTCATTATTGTTACGTCGTCCTCCAGGTCGTGAAGCGTACCCTGGTGATGTATTCTTTTTACACTCTCGTCTTCTTGAACGTGCATCTCGTGTTAATGCTGAGTATGTTGAGCGTTATACAAATGGTAAAGTAAAAGGGAAAACAGGTTCTTTAACTGCTTACCCCATTATCGAAACTCAAGAGGGTGATGTATCAGCATTTGTTCCTACAAATGTAATTTCAATTACGGATGGTCAAATCTTCTTAGATACAGACTTATTTAACTCGGGTAATCGTCCAGCGATTGATGCGGGTCTTTCAGTATCACGTGTTGGTGGTGCCGCACAGACTAAAATCATCAAGAAATTAGGTGGCGGTATTCGTTTGGATTTGGCTCAGTATCGTGAGCTTGCAGCATTTTCTCAATTTGCTTCTGATCTTGATGAAGGTACTAGAAAGCAGCTTGAGCGTGGGGCGCGTGTAACGGCTTTAATGACACAGAAACAATATTCACCTTTGAAAACAGGTGAACTTGCATTTACATTATTTGCAGCCAACGAAGGTTTTCTTGATGATGTAGACGTCAGTAAAGTAAGTGACTTTGAATCCGCAATGCTATCTCATATTCGTTCAGAAAAAACAGACTTCCTTAATAGTTTAAATGAGTCTGGTGATTACAATGATGATATAGCAGCTGAGATGACGAGTGCTTTAGAAGACTTTAAATCCAAGGGTTCTTGGTAGACATAGGAGTTAGCTATGGCAGGTCTTAAAGAAATACGGTCACAAATTGGTAGTATTGAAAATACTAAGAAAATTACCAAGGCTATGGAAATGGTTGCTGCATCAAAAATGCGCAGAGCTCGGGAGCGAATGGATGCTTCTCGTCCTTATGCAAATAAAATGCAGCAGGTGGTGAGTCATATGGCGAACGGCCATTTAGAATATCAACACACATTTATCAAAGAACGTGAATCGGTTAAGAGAGTTGGCTATATTATAATATCCTCCGATAGAGGTTTATGTGGTGGTCTTAATACGAATCTTTTCAAAAAGGCGCTTCAAAGTATTGCTGATTGGAAAGAGAAAAATGTCGAAGTTGATATTGCTGTTTTTGGTACTAAAGCTTTAGGCTCGTTTAAGAAGTATGGTGTTGTTGCTGAAACTACGGGCTTAGGTGATAGACCAAGTATTAACGACATGCTTGGAACAATAAAAGTTATGTTAGATGCTTATGAAGAAGGTCGTATTGATCGCTTGTTCTTAGTTGAAAACGAGTTTGTAAATAGTATGACTCAAGCACCTAAAGTCACTCAAGTTGTTCCGATTGTTGCTTCAGAAGATGAAGAAATGAATTATCATTGGGATTATTTGTATGAGCCTGAGTCGAAAGTTGTTATTGATGCTTTGATGAAACGTTATATTGAGTCTTTAATTTATCAGGGTGTGGTTGAAAATATTGCATGTGAGATGTCAGCACGAATGGTTGCAATGAAAAGTGCAACAGATAATGCAGGTGATATGATTGA
The DNA here is from genome assembly GCA_964632635.1 of uncultured Cocleimonas sp. Taxonomy (GTDB): domain Bacteria; phylum Pseudomonadota; class Gammaproteobacteria; order Thiotrichales; family Thiotrichaceae; genus Cocleimonas. The sequence goes on from CAZWEA010000060.1 coordinate 17,676, forward strand.
CAGGCTTAAACTTAAATATAATAAGGCGCGCCAAGCAGCTATTACACAAGAAATTTCAGAGATTGTCTCAGGTGCAGCTGCAGTAGAATAGCCGCACATTTCAAGCAATTAAGTAAAATAGAATTTAATTTAAGGTAGAGGTACTACGATGAGTACTGGAAGTATTGTTCAAGTAATTGGTCCTGTAGTTGATGTTGAGTTTCCACGTGACGCAGTTCCAGCGATATATAATGCACTAACAGTGACAGATCATAATAATCTGACTTTAGAGGTGCAAGCACAATTAGGTGATGGAGTAGTTCGTACTATTGCCATGGGTGAGGCAGAAGGTCTTAAACGTGGTATGGATACAGTCAATACTGGAGAGCCAATTAAGGTGCCAGTTGGTGAAGGTACGTTAGGACGTATTATGAACGTGCTTGGTGAGCCAGTAGATATGGCTGGTGATATCAAAGTTGATAAACACATGCCGATACATCGAGACCCTCCTAGTTACGAAGAGTTATCGTCAACACTTGATATTCTTGAAACGGGTATCAAAGTAATCGATCTTGTTATGCCTATCGCTAAAGGAGGCAAAATTGGATTATTTGGTGGTGCTGGAGTTGGTAAAACTGTAACACTGATGGAATTGATTAATAATATTGCTAAAGAGCATAGCGGTTTGTCTGTATTTGCTGGAGTGGGTGAAAGAACTCGTGAAGGTAATGACTTCTACTACGAAATGGAAGAAG